>NZ_JCAFSZ010000008.1:0-288795 GCF_059369755.1 Stenotrophomonas sp. YJH_SMC_57 | reverse complement strand
ACATCCACGGCTTCTACAATCCAGCCCGGCTACACTCGGCGCTGGGCTACCACTCGCCTAACAACTATGCCCGGCAGCTCCGGACTGCCGCCTGAAACGGCTTCATGGCGTCCGTTTTCAGGGGGCCAGATCAGATACCCCGCCAACCCCACCCGCCCGACCCCTGACAGATTCCGGTCGCCGAACCACCACGGAAAATCAACAACAAGAGCAAAAGCGGGTCGCTTCGCTCGCAAAGCCGAGGCCGCCAGCCAACCGCTGTTGCTGTTGCTTTTGCCTTTTTCTCTTGATCTTCCCGTGGTGGAACGGAGACAGGAACCTGTCCGTGGCCGGGTGGGTAGGCGGGGCGGGGGTGTCCGCGGCATGGATGCCGCGGCCAAGCCCCCATGGATGGGTTTACGGCGTCCCCCGACCCGCCTACCCACCCGGCCAAACCCATAAGCCGGAGCTTCCAGCGACCCTCCCACCCCACCACGGAGGGGCTCCGCCGTTCGCCGACTCCCGCCGAAGGCGCGCTTCCCGCCGAAGAAATAATTTTCAGAAGACGTGTCGATTCCCATCGCCCTGGTTCGTTGTACCCAGTGAAGGGCACGCACCACGCGTCCCCACAGGAGACCGCAATGAAAGTGATGGTGATCGTGAAGGCCAACGCCGACTCCGAAGCCGGCCGCATGCCCAGCCAGCAGGAGCTGTCCGAAATGGGCGCCTTCAACGAACAACTGGTGGCCGCCGGCATCATGCTGGCCGGTGAAGGTCTGCATGCCACCCAGCGCGGCCGCCGCATTCATTTCGGTGGCACGGCACCCACGGTCGAGGCCGGTCCATTCGGCCCCGCCGACGAGCAGATCGCTGGCTTCTGGCTGTGGGAGGTGCGGTCGCTGGACGAGGCCGTCGAGTGGGCCAGCCGTGCGCCGTTCGGCAGCGGCGGCACGCTGGAACTGCGCCCCCTGATCTCCGCCGAAGACTTCGGTGAAGCCTTCACCCCCGACTTACAGCAGCAGGAACAGCGTCTGCGTGCGCGGCTGGAAGGCTGACCCGACTCACTCCACGCCGGGCATGGCCTGGCAACACCCTGTATCAATCAACGGAGCAATGCCATGAAACTGATTCCCTTCCTCGGCTTCAGCGGCCAGGCCCACGATGCGATGGCATTCTATGCCAAGGCACTCGGTGGCCAGGTCACCTCTGAAATGAAGTACCGGGACATGCCGCCGTCCGATGGCTCGCCGGGTTGCAACGAGATGCCGCCGGAAACCCTGGACCACGTCGCGCACAGCCAGCTGGAGATCGGCAACGCGATCGTAATGGCCGCCGACGGCCCCGGCGGTGGCGAGGGTGGCTCGACCACCATCAATGTCGACGTTGACAGCATTGAAGAAGCCGAGCGCGTGTTCGCCGCGCTGGCCGAGGGGGGCCAGGTACAGATGCCGATTGCCGAAACGTTCTGGGCGCATCGCTGGGGCATGTTGATCGATCGCTACGGCAAGCCGTGGATGGTCAACTGCATGAAGCAGCCCTGATCCCATTCCCTCTTTCATCCACAAGGAGCTTTACCGATGAGTGCACCGCAACCGCAGATGATCTTCGTCAACCTGCCCGTGCAGGATCTGAACGCGTCCAAGGCCTTCTTCGCCGCGTTGGGCTACAGCTTCAACCCGACCTTCACCAACGACGATGCGGCCTGCATGGTGGTCAGCGAGAGCATCTTCGTGATGCTGCTGACCCAGCCGTTCTTCAAGCAGTTCACCAACAAGGCGATTGCCGATGCGCACAGTCACACCGAGGTGATCACCTGCCTGTCGGCAGACAGCCGCAAGGCGGTGGACGCAATGGTGGACAAGGCACTCGCGGCCGGCGCCAGTGAACCGCAGCCGGCACGTGACTATGGCTTCATGTATCAGCGCGGCTTCCAGGACCTGGATGGGCATCTCTGGGAAATCGCGCACATGGACGGCGAGCCGGGCTGAGCATCGCGCCGCGGCGCGCTTGTGCGCGCCAGGCGTGCATGCTGTGATCGGCGCATGCCTGATCCCGCACTGACGCAGCGCTTTGAAACCCTCTGGCGGATGGAGTCGCCGGTGCTGATCGCGCGCCTGGCGCGGTTGCTCGGGGGCGATGTGGGTCGCGCCGAGGAGCTGGCCCAGGACACCTGGCTGGCCGCGCTGGAGCGCTGGCCGGAGCAGGGCATCCCGGACAACCCCGGAGCCTGGCTGATGACCACTGCGCGCAACCGTGCCATCGATGTGCTGCGCCAGCACCAGCGGGTGGCGCAGCAGCATGCGCAGTGGGGCGAGGAACTGCATCCGGCGGCGCTGCCGGCACCGGATGACAGCCAGGCGCTGGAAGATGACCTGGGCGACGATCTGCTGCGGCTGATGTTCGTGGCCTGCCATCCGGTGCTGCCCGCCGATGCGCGGGTGGCGCTGACCCTGCGCCTGCTCGGCGGCCTGACCACCACCGAGATCGCCCGCGGCTTCCTGCAGCCGGAACCGACCATCGCCCAGCGCATCGTGCGGGCCAAGCGCACCCTGGCGCAGAAACAGGTGCCTTACGAAGTGCCGCGCGCGGAGGCGATGCCCGAGCGCTTGGCCTCGGTGCTGGAGGCGATCTATCTGGTGTTCAACGAAGGCTATGCGGCCAGCGCCGGTGATGACTGGATGCGACCGGCACTGTGCGAGGAAGCGCTGCGGCTGGCGCGCATCCTGGCGCACCGGTTGCCGGTGCCGCCGGTGCTGGGCCTGCTGGCGTTGATGGAACTGCAGGCCTCGCGCGCGGCCGCGCGGACCGATGCGCAGGGCACGCCTGTGCTGCTGGACCAGCAGAACCGCGCACGCTGGGACTGGCTGCAGATCGAGCGCGGCCAGCAGGCACTGGCACGCGCACTGGCGGCCAATGGCGGCGAAGACCCGTACGTGCTGCAGGCGCGCATCGCGGCCTGCCATGCCGCCGCACGCCGCGCCGAAGATACCGACTGGACGCGCATCGCCACACTGTATGCACAGTTGCTGCAGGTGATGCCGTCGCCGGTCGTGGCCCTGAACCGGGTGGTGGCGGTGTCGCGCAGCGACGGCGCGTTTGCGGGCTGGGCGCTGCTGCAACCTTTGCTGGCCGATGCGCGGTTGCAGGGCTATGCGCCCTTGCAGGTGGTGCGTGGCGACCTGCTGCAGCAGCTGGGCCGGGCCGATGACGCGCGCGCGGCCTTCGCCGCCGCCGCCGCGCTGACCGGCAACGCCCGCGAGCGCGAGCTGCTGCTGTTGCGCGCCCAGCGATCGGGGTCAGCGCTCTCTTCCGACGGGAACGGGATCTGACCCCATGCATGGCGTGGCGTGTCGACCAAGGTCGACACCCACCAAAGGCGGGGCGCAGCGCTGCCGAATCCCATTACACTCCAGAGAGATTTCCCTGCTGGAGAGAGCAATGAAACGAGTAGTACTGGGCGTGCTGGCCCTGTCGGTGTCGAGCGCACTGATGGCGGCCACGCCGAAATTCGATGGCGCGCGGATCTCCGCCGACGTCAAGGAACTGGCCTCCGACGCCTACGAGGGCCGCTCGCCGGCCACTGCCGGCGAAGAGAAGACCATCGCCTACCTCAGCAAGCAGTTCGCCGATGCCGGCCTGCAGCCCGGCGGCGACCTCAAGGACGGCAAGCGCCTGTGGACCCAGGCCGTGCCGCTGCGCAAGGGCGATATCGTCGGCGCACCGCAGCTGGCCCTGCACCAGGGCAGCAAGACCCTGCCGCTGGAACAGGGCAAGCAGATTGCCGTGCGTGCCGCGATGAACGGCGCCAGCAACGTTGATATCAGCAAGGCGCCGCTGGTGTTCCTTGGCTATGGCGTGAAGGCCCCGGAGCGCAACTGGGACGACTTCAAGGGCGTCGACCTGAAGGGCAAGATCGCCGTGGTGCTGATCAACGACCCGGACTTCGAGACCGGGCAGGGCGACTTCGACGGCAAGGGCATGACCTACTACGGCCGTTGGACCTACAAGTACGAGGAAGGCGCCCGCCAGGGCGCGCTGGGCGTGCTGATCGTGCACGAGACCGCACCGGCCTCGTACGGCTGGGCCACCGTGGCCGGTTCCAACACCAACACCATGTTCGACGTGGTGCGCGACAACCCGGCCGAGAGCCATCCGCTGCTGGAAGGCTGGATCCAGCGCGACCTGGCCGTGGAGCTGTTCCGCTCGGCCGGGCAGGACTTCGATGCGCTGAAGAAGAAGGCGCAGCAGCGCGACTTCACCCCGGTGCCGCTGACCGGCGCCAGCCTGGACGCGAAGTATGCGGTGAAGACCGAAGTGATCACCTCGCACAACGTGGCCGCGCGCCTGGAAGGCAGCCGCCACCCGGACGAGACGATCATCTACAGCGCGCACTGGGACCACATCGGCGTGGGCGAGCCGGATGCGCGCGGTGACCGCATCTTCAACGGTGCGCTGGACAATGCCAGCGGTACCGCCTCGCTGGTCGAGCTGGCGCGCGGCTTCGCCAAGGCCAAGCGCCCGCAGCGTTCGGTGCTGTTCCTGGCGGTCACCGCCGAGGAGAAGGGCCTGCTGGGTTCGGAGTACTACGCCACCCATCCGCTGTACCCGCTGGAAAAGACCGTGGCGGTGATCAACATGGACGGCATGGCGCCGTTCGGCCCGTCGCGTGATTTCGGCATCTACGGTGCGGCGCGCTTCGAGCTGCTGGACCAGCTGAAGGATGTGGCCAAGGGCTGGGACATCCGCTACACCCCGGACCCGAAGCCGGAAGCGGGCCTGTTCTTCCGTTCCGATCACTTCCCGTTCGCCAAGCGCGGCGTGCCGGCGCTGTCGTGGTCGGCCGGCCAGGACTGGGTGGATGGCGGCGTAGCCGCAGGCAAGAAGGCCTCGGAAGACTACACCGCCAAGCGCTACCACCAGCAGGGCGACGAATGGCAGCCGGACTGGGTGTTTGCCGGCGCGGCCCGTGACCTGGAAGTGCTCTACGCACTGGGCGACCAGCTGGCCAACTCGCGCAGCTGGCCGAACTGGAGCAAGGACGAGTCGTTCCGCGCCGTGCGTGACGCCAGCGCTGACCAGCGCAAGTAAGGGAGGGCGCCGGGTCCGCCCGGCGCCTCCCGGTAGTGCCGGCCGCTGGCCGGGAACCTTGTGATGCTTGCGGAGGTCATGGGGAGCCGGCCAGCGGCCGGCTCTACCAGAACGGCTTCCATCCCCGCTTTCAGGCCCTTCGTCGCAGCCCGCTTGTTTGCCCGGCGGGCCGCCCTATGCTCGGCTCACCCCCTTCCTTCAAGGCGCCGCCGTGTTCGCCAGCCTCTCCCTCATTCTTCGTCACCTGCTCGCCTGGGCTGCGGCACTGTTCGTGGCCGGCATGGTCTGGAGCGGCATTTTCAGCGGCATGAACGACGGCCCCGGATGGGTATTCGGGCTGCTGGTGATGTTCCTGATGATCTCCGCGCTGGGCAGTGCGGTGACCCATGTGCGGCGGGTCTGGCTGGTGGCCGGCCGCCTCGATGGTGCCACGCTGTCGGGGCGCCAGCGCCGGCAGATCGAACTGCCGATGGATGCCGGCCATGCGTTCGCGGTGGTCGAGGCGGCCGTGGGCGAGCTGCCGCGGGTGGAAGAGGTGGAAAGCTCGGCAGGCAGCCTGCAGGTGCGTGCCTATGTGCGCCGCGTCGATCTGTGGAACGGCCGCCAGCCGTCGCGCTGGAACCTGCCGGCGCGGCTGGCGATCAAGCGCAACAGCGTGCTGGCCACGGTCACCCCAGGCCAGGGCACCAGCACCGTCACCCTGCTGTTCGAGCCCGATGCCGGTTGGTGGGCCGACCTGCTGGCACTGGACGAGGGCAGCAACTACGAGAATGCCGAAGCGGTCACCCGCGCGATCAGCCGGCGGGTTGCCGACCAGCGCCGCGACGAGCAGGCCGCCGCCGAACAGACCCAGGTCGAGAAGGAACTGTCAGTGGCGCGGTTGAACCTGCTGCACGCGCAGGTGGAACCGCATTTCCTCTACAACTCGCTGGCCAATGCCCAGGTGCTGACCCGCACCGACCCGGCGCGTGCCGAACAGATGCTCGGCCACCTGATCCAGTACCTGCGCAGTTCGCTGCCGCAGGTAGATGAATCGGTATCCACGCTGGGCGTGGAGCTGGAACGCACCCGCGCCTATCTGGAAATCCTGCGCATCCGCATGGGGGCACGCTTGTCGGTGGAGGTGCAGGTGCCCAATGAACTGCATGGCGTGCACCTGCCGGCGATGGCGCTGCAGACGCTGGTGGAGAACGCCATCAAGCACGGCCTGGAACCGAAGCCCGGCGGTGGCACGATCTGGATCCTGGCGCGCGGCTTCGATGACCATGTCACCGTGACCGTGGCCGACGATGGCCTTGGCTTCGGCCAGGGCACCAGCGGCACCGGCATCGGCCTGAAGAACCTGCGCGAGCGCCTGCGCCTGACCTGCGGTGAGCAGGCCGGCGTGGCGATCGTCGCCAACTTCCCCAGCGGCGTGGCCGCGACCATGACCCTGCCGCAGTCGGGCAAGGAGCGCAGCCATGCCGCTTGAAGCACTGATCGCCGAAGACGAGGAACTGCTGCGGCAATCCCTGGTGGAGCAGCTGGGCCGCCTGTGGCCGGAGCTGAAGCTGGTGGCCGAGTGCGAAGACGGCGCCACGGCGCTGGAGCAGCTGGCCGAGAAGCAGCCGGACATCGCCTTCCTCGACATCCGCATGCCCGGCATCAGTGGCATCGAAGTGGCGCGCGCGCTGTCCGAGCTTAGCCCGCGTACCCAGGTGGTGTTCGTGACCGCCTACGACCAGTACGCCATCGATGCCTTCGAGCAGGGCGCGATGGATTACCTGCTGAAGCCGGTCAGCGACGAGCGGCTGCTGGCGACCCGCGAACGCATCCTGTCGCGGCTGCCATCGACGCGACAGGACGATGCCGTGCTTGAGCGCCTGCTGCAGCGACTGGGCCCATCGCAGGCAGGCGCGGAGCGTCCGCCACTGGCCTGGATCACCGCCAGCAACGGCCGCGAGACGCAGCTGATCATGCTCGAGGACGTGGCCTACTTCCGCGCCGACAACAAGTACACCACGGTGGTCACCGCCGCTGGCGAAAGCCTGCTGCGCACGCCGTTGCGCGAGCTGCTGGAAGTGCTCGATCCACAGCATTTCCGCCAGATCCACCGCTCCACCATCGTCAACATGAAAGCGGTGGCAGCGGTGAGCCGCGACGATACCGGGCGCGGCGTGCTGCGCTTGCGCCAGCGTGCGGAAACCCTGGTGGTCAGCCAACCGTTCATGAGCCTGTTCCGCGGCATGTAACCACACCCTGGAGGCACCATGCGCCTGTTCCTGCTTGCCTGCGTCGCTGCGCTGTCATTGGGCGGCTGCGAGAAATCCAGCACCACCTCGATCACCCGTACCCAGGCCAACGGCGTGGATACGCTGTACAGCAAGGGCACCGTGGTCGAGGGTCAAGCGCGGTTCCAGTGCATCGCCAGCCGCAGCGGCCAGTGCCACTATGTGGTGCTGGACCCGGCCTGCAACACCGATGCGGCCTGCGCCAGGCCGCCGCTGTGCCGGTTCGCGGTGGCGGTGGGCAAGACCGAAGCGATGCGCGACCTGCCCAAGGGCTTCCGCCAGTGCGTCAGCCAGGACCCGATAGAACAATGCCACCGTGAGTGATCACGGTGGCATTGTGGGTCCCCCCGCTTTCCCGAAGGGTCAGTAGGCTGGCTGCAGCGTCAGGTCGTGGTGATGCTCGTTCTCGCCTACATGGTTGAGGCGTCCGACCAGTTCGGAGTGCTGCTTCATGCGCCCGATCTCGGTCATGATGCGGATGTCCTCATGGCGCAGTTCGCGCCTGGCAGTGACTGCCTGCTTGTAGTCCAGTACTTCCGGATAGTGCTCGGCCAGGTCCAGCGCCTCGGCCACATGCTCCACGCTGTCGGCCTTGGAACTGATGCGGGCGCGGCTGTTGAAGGCCTTCATCCAGCGCTCGAAGCCGGCCGTGCGGTCGAACATGTTGGCCATGAACCAGATCACGAACAGGATCGAGATCCACGAGCCGAACACCACGACCACGCGGGTGAAGGTGATGTGGTAATCGTCGCGCCACAGGTAGTTGGTGATCAGGCCGAGGATCAGCAGCGAGGCCGCCTGCCAGCCGACGATCGAGGCGATCAGCCACTGGCACTTGGCCTGGGCCAGCACAGCCACTTCATCGCGGATCTGCTGCTCGCTGAGGCTGCGCCAGTGCGCAACCTGTTTTTCGAACGGGCTGCTGTAGAGCTCGTTGTCGCGAAGCAGTAGTCCCAAACCCTTGAACAAAGCAATCATGGCTGGCTCCTTGTGGAACGTGCGTCGATCAGCATTGGACGGTGTGGCGGGTTCAGTTCTAGCACTTCCAGCGAGCCGTGCAATGGGCGAAATGCCAAGCGCGCTAAGGGTTTTGTCTGAATGGGTGAATGTTGCTGCATTGCAGCATCGCGGTGACAGCCTGCGACAGGATGTCGCAGGGTGAAACGTGCTGCGGCCGCACATGAAACCGCGGCTGAGCATGCAGACCGGCCATCGGCGCGGTGATCGCCCGGAATCGGGCCCGACCGCGCAACCCGGCGGGTGGATGACGACCCGCGCGCGCCGCCAGCAGCGCGGGTATGCACCGTAGATCCACGCCCTGCGAGGAGGGGCGTTACCCGGCCGACCTCAACCCACGCAACAGCAACTCCAGCGCGGCCGTCGCCTGCGCCAGGCGCGCATCGCCATCCTCGCCTTCGGCAATCCAGAACGCCGCCTCGGCCAGGCTGCCGTAGATCAACGACGCCAGCGCCTGCGCATGCACCGGCGTCACCACGCCCTGTGCGATCAACCGTTCGATCAGGCGCTGCATCGACTGCACGCAGTGCCGCTGCGATTCCGGCGAGGCGCCCCCCAGCACCGCACGCGCATCACGCAGCACGAGGCGCTGGATCTCTGGTTCCAGCGCCATCTGCAGGTAGGCGCGACAGCGTTGCACGAAGCCGTCCCAGGCGTCGTCGGCACTGTCGCTGATCGCCTGCAGGCGCAGGTCGGTCTCGGCATCGAGCTGGCCGACCACTGCCGCCAGCAGGCCTTTCTTGTCGCCGAAGTGGTGGTACAGCGCGCCACGGGTCAGCCCGGCCTGCGCGGTCAGGTCATCCATCGAGGTGGCGGCATAGCCGTGCTCGCTGAACACACGGCGGGCGGTGGCCAGCAGGCTGGCGCGGGTTTCTTCCATCTCGGCGCGGGTGCGGCGGACCATCCAAAGCTCCTTACATACGCAGTGCATGATTATTTACATACGGAGCGTATGAATGTAGCCTCTTATTCATACGCCCTGTATGTATTGTCGTGGCGCCCCATGCGCCAGGCAAGTCGCCGCTCTGGAGATCCTGATGGCCGCCCCTTATCGCGACCTGTTCGCTGCGCCCGGCACGGCCGGGCTTGCCCTGGCCGGGTTGCTGGCCCGCCTTCCGCTGCCGATGACCGGCATCGGCATCATCACCCTGCTGTCGCAGCTGCGCGGCAGCTATGCGTTGGCCGGCGCGGTGTCGGCCACCTTCGTGCTGACCTACGCGTTGCTGTCGCCGCAGGTGTCGCGCTGGGTCGACCGGTACGGCCAGGCACGGGTGTTGCCGTGGGCCGCCGCGGCCAGCGCGACCGGCCTGCTGTTGCTGCTGGCCTGCACCCTGATGGCGGCGCCGGACGCGATGCTGTTCGGCGCGGCGATGATGGCCGGCTGCATGCCCAGCGTGTCGGCGATGGTGCGCGCGCGCTGGACCGCAATCCATCGTGGGCGCCCGGCGCTGCAGACCGCGTACTCGCTGGAGACGGTGTTCGACGAGGTCACCTTCATCGCCGGGCCACCGCTGTCGGTGGGGCTGTCGGTGGCGGTGTGGCCGCAGGCCGGCGTGCTGGTGGCAGCCCTGCTGCTGGTGGTGGGCGTGGCTGCGCTGGTGCTGCAACGGGGCACCGAGCCGCCGCCGCAATCACGCGAAGAAGCCGCGTTGCCTTCGCGTTCGCTGCTGCGGCAGGCGGAGATCCGTCTGCTGGCGTTGCTGATGCTGGCAATGGGCGTGATCGTCGGCACCGTCGACATCACCAGCGTGGCGTTCGCCGAGCAGCGCGGGCAGCCGCTGGCAGCGAGCGCGGTGCTCTCGGCCTATGCCCTGGGCAGCTGCGTGGCCGGCCTGCTGTTTGGTGCGTTGAAGCTGCAGGTGCCGATGCCGCGCCTGTTGCTGCTGGGGGCGGCGGCGACCGCCCTGACCACGTTGCCGCTGCCATGGGCCGGCACGCTGCCGGCGCTGGCGGCGGCAGTGCTGCTGGCCGGACTGTTCTTCGCGCCCACCATGATCGTGGCGATGTCGCTGGTCGAACAGCGCGTGCCCGCATCGCGGCTTACCGAAGGCATGACCTGGCTGCTGGCCGGCTTGAACATCGGCGTTGCGCTGGGCGCAGCGCTGTCCGGGTACAGCGTTGATGCCGGTGGCGTGCGCAGCGGTTTCGTGATCGCGCTGATGGCGGGCGCCGTGGTGCTGCTGGTCGCGCTGCTTGCCTGGCGTGCGCTGCGCAGGCCTGTTCCCTCTCTCTGCGCTGAAGGAGTCGTCCCGTGAGTACTGCTTCGCCTGCGCATGCCGTGCCCCCTGTGCGCCATCCATGGTGGGCCGTCAGCGCGGTTGGCCTGGCCACGTTTTCGGTGGTCACCACCGAGATGCTTCCGGTCGGCCTGCTGACCCCGATCGCCGAGGCGCTCGGCGCGTCCACCGGTACCGCCGGCCTGATGATCTCTCTGCCGGCCCTGCTGGCGGCGCTGTTCGCACCGCTGGTGGTGATCGCTGCCGGTGGCATCGATCGTCGTCGCATCCTGTGTGCGTTGCTCGGCCTGCTGACAGTGACCAACATCGCCTCCGCGCTGGCGCCCAGCATCGGCTGGCTGCTGGCCGCGCGCGTGCTGGTGGGGTTCTGCATGGGCGGCATCTGGGCCATCGCCGGCGGCCTGGCCGCACGCCTGGTGCCCGCGCACCGCATCGGCCTGGCCACCTCGATCATCTTCGGCGGCGTGGCTGCGGCGTCGGTGCTGGGCGTGCCGCTCGGCGCATTGATCGGCGACGCGCTGGGCTGGCGCTGTGCGTTTGTGGCGATGGCGCTGTTCAGTGCGGCGGTGATGCTGCTGCACCTGCGGGTGGTCCCCGCGCTGCCGGTTGCCAGCTCGGTGCGGCCGATGCAGTTCGTGCAGCTCCTCGGCCATCGCGGCCTGCACCAGGGCCTGTGGCTGACCGTGCTGCTGGTGGCCGGGCACTTCATCGCGTTTACCTATGTGCGTCCGCTGTTGACGGACGTATCGGGTGTGCACGCGTCGTGGATCGGCGGACTGCTGTTTGCCTATGGCCTGGCCGGCATCGTCGGCAATTTCGTTGCCGGGCCACTGGCCGCACGCCATCCGCGCGGTACGCTGCTGGCCATCGCCTCGGGCCTGCTGCTGACGCCGCTGCTGTTGCTGTGGATGGGCGGCACGCCGGCCGGAGGCATCGCGGTGCTGATGCTGTGGGGCCTGGCCTACGGCGGTGTGTCGGTCGGCCTGATGGGCTGGATGATGAAGGCGGTGCCGCAGGCGGTTGAAATTGCTGCCGCGCTGTACGTGGGTGTGTTCAACGTCGGCATCGCGTTCGGGGCGTGGGCCGGTGGCAGGCTGCTGGACAGCACCGGGCTGCACGCCAATCTGTGGACTGCGGCGGCGTTGGCTGCGAGCGCTCTGCTGATGGTTGCCACCACCCGTCGGTAGATCCACGCCATGCGTGGATTCCTGCCCCGTGCCGACCAAGGTCGGCACCCACCAGGGCGAGGCCGGAAAATGAAACGGGCGCCCTGCGGCGCCCGTTCCGGTTACATCACCACACCTTGACCCGCTTGTCCGGGGCCAGGTACAGCTTCTGGCCTTCCTTCACTTCGAACGCCGGGTACCAGGCGTCGATGTTGCGCACGGTCAGTGCGCGGAACTGGCCCGGTGCATGCACGTCGGTCAGCAGCGAATTGCGCAGTGCCTGCTCGCGGCTCTTGCTGCGCCACGCCTGGGCGAAGCCGAGGAAGAAGCGCTGGTCCGGGGTGAAGCCTTCCAGGGTCTGGCCGGGCTTGCCCTGCAGTGACAGTTGGTAGGCGTCGTAGGCAGTACCCAGCCCAGCCACGTCGGCGATGTTCTCGCCCAGGGTCAGCTTGCCGTTCACGTGCACGCCCGGGAACGGCTCGTAGCTGCTGAACTGCGCGGCCAGTGCATCACCGGCGGCATTGAACTGCTTCAGGTCTTCGGCGGTCCACCAGTTGTGCAGCTTGCCGGTTTCATCGAACAGCGCACCGGCGTTGTCGAAGCCATGGCTGATCTCGTGGCCGATCACCGCGCCGATCGCACCGTAGTTCACGGCGTCGTCGGCGGCGCCGTCGAAGAACGGCGGCTGCAGGATCGCGGCCGGGAATACCAGGCGGTTTTCCAGCGGCACGTTCATCGCATTGATGGTCTGCGGCAGCATCGCCCACTCGCTGTGGTCGACCGCCTTGCCCAGCTTGGCGATGTTGCGCTGGTACTCGAACAGCTCGGCGCGCTGTGCATTGCCCAGCGCATCATCGCGGCGGATCTCCAGCCCGGTGTAGTCGCGCCACTTTTCCGGATAGCCCATGCCCACGGTGAGGCCGGCAACCTTGGCCTTGGCGTGTGCCTTGGTCTGCGGTGACATCCATGACAGTGCATCGATGCGCTTGGCGAAGGCGGCGATGATGTTCTTCGCCATCTCGTCCGCACGTTCCTTGGTTTTGGCGTCGAAGTGCTTTTCGACGTAACGCTTGCCGATGGCTTCGCCGACCGCATGGTTGGCGTCATCCACCGCACGCTTCCAGCGGTCGCTCTGCTGCGGCGTGCCGCTCAGCGCGGTGCCATGGAAAGCGAAACGGGCGTCGGCGAACTTCTTCGGCAGATAGGCGGCGGCGCGGTCAAGCGCGTGGAAGGCGAGGTAGTCCTTCCACGCGTCCAGCGGTTCGGTGGCCACCAGCTTTGACAGGCCGGCGACGGCCTTGGGCTGCCACACGATGAAGTCCTGCTGGTTGCCGAGTGCAGCCGCATCGAGGAAGGCGTTCCAGTCCATGCCCGGGGCCTTGGCGTTGAAGTCAGCCTGGGTCCAGGGGTTGGCGCCCTTGGTCACGTCGTTGGTTTCTTCCTGGGTGGCATGCGCCTGCGCGATCTTGGTCTCCAGCGCGAGGATGCGCTGCGCCTTGCCGGCCGGGTCGGCGGCGCCGGCCAGCTGCAGCATCTGCGCGATGTAGGCCTGGTACTGCTTGCGCAGTTCGGCCATGCGGCCGCCGCCCAGGTAGAAGTCACGGTCGGGCATGCCCAGGCCGCCCTGCACCAGATAGGGGGCGGTGCGGTCCGGCTGCAGCATGTCCACCGACACCCACAGGCCGAACAGGCGGTCGGTATAGAAGTTGGTGGCGTTGAGCAGGTCGACGTCGGCGCGCATGTCGCCGCCCAGCGCGCGCGCCAGCCCGGCCTTGTCGGCGATCGCATCGATGGCCTTCAGCTGCGGCTGCACCGGCGCGATGCCGTGCTGCTCGATGGCGGCTTCGTCCATGTAGGCGGCGTAGTAGTCGCCGATCAGCTTGTCATCGCCGCTGGCCTGGGCGTTGCCGGCCGCGCCTTCGAGGATGGCGCGGGTGTCGGCCAGGGTCTTCTCGGCAATGACGTTGAAGCTGCCGAAGCGCGAACGGTCGGCCGGAATCTCGGTGTTCTTCACCCAGGTGCCGTTGGCGAAGCCGAAGAAGTCGTCGCCGGCGGCAACGCTGCGGTCCATGCCGCTGGCATCGAAGCCGAAGCTGCCCAGCATCGGCTTGGCGGCGGCAGGCGCGGCATCGGCCGGCGCAGCGCTGCCGGTGGCCGGATCGGCCGGGCGGTCGCAGGCGGCCAGGGACAGGCTGGCGATGATGGCCAGTGCCAGGGTGGGGCGGCGCAGCTTGGACATGGAGTTCTCTTGCAGCGGAAAACCCCAAGTCTAATCCGCCCGGGCCCGCCTGGCCGACCCGTTGTGCCGCCTGTCCTGTGCAGGATCTGGCTGAACGCGCCGAAGCGATCTTCACGCCGTCACCGGGGTGGTGCATGCTGGTCCCGGGAGCCCTGCGTGGTCATGGGGAGGTGGCCATGCGGGGTCGGGTCAGGCGTCAAGAATGGCGTCCGCCGGCCGTTGAGGTCGGGGACGTGGAGGATTCGTTCGCGCATGAAGCCAGCCGACTGCACAAGGAAGATCGACCGATGCCCGCACTGAAGCGGGCGTTGGCCCGGCCACTGCGCGCCATTACCTGGGGCGGCGTGCTGCTGGGCGTGCTGCTGGTGGCGGGCCTGGCCACCATGCTGGTCAACGACCACCAGCGCCGGCTGGAGGCCGCGCAACGCCAGAGCCGCGCGCTGGCGGTGGGCAGTGAACGCCTGCTGGCGCTGGAGCTGCGCAACCTGGAGCGGGCGATGTCCGGCATCGCCGCCGATGCCGTCGAGCTGTTCCGCAGCGTGCCGGTGCAGGCACCGGCGTTGCTGGACGCTGCCATCGGTGGCGTGCTGCGGCGCCATGCCGAACTGCACAGCATCGTCGTGCTCGATAGCTACGGCCGAGCGCTGACCGCCGGCCAGGGCGACCTGCAGCTGCCGCTGTGGACCGACCCGCAGCGCCGTGGCCAGGGCAGCGCGCTGTACATCGGCCCGCCCCAGCGGGCCGGCGATGGCGGCTGGGTGGTACCGCTGGCGCTGCCGATGGCCGGCGACCGCTGGTTGCTGGCACGGCTGCGCTGTGGCGAACTGCAGCGCATCGTCGGTGGCCTCGATGTCGGCCCCAATGGACTGGTCTCGATCAGCGATGCCGACGGCTACATGCTGGCCCGCGTGCCGGACCCGCACGGCACGGTCGGCCGCCGCTACGACCTGCCGCGCCGCGACCTGCTCGGCAAGCAGGCGGTGGTCGAGCTGGGCAGCCTGCCGGGCGCGGTCGATGGCGTGCCGCGCATCATCACCATCAGTACGCTGGAACGCAGCCCGCTGGCGGTGCAGGTCGGGCTGGCCGACGAGGACGTGCTGGCGCCATGGTGGCCCTACCTGCAGGCGTCGATCGCCATCGTGCTGGCCTACATCGCGGTGCTGCTGGTGCTGCTGTACGCGGTGCGTCGCACTACCCGCCGCCAGCAATCGATGGCCGAGGAACTGAAAGCCGGCCATGCCGAACTGCGCCTGGCCCACCAGGTCGGGCGCGTCTGCACGTGGTACGTGGACGAGGACGCTGCGCTGCTGCGCTGGTCGCCGCTGGCGCGCGAGATCTTCGGCGTGCAGACCGATGCCTTGCCGGTCGCCGATTTCTTTGCGCGCGTGCACCGCGACGATGCCGCGCGCCTGCAGCAGGCCTTCGACCAGGCCTTCGCCGGTGGCGCGGTGCTCGACCAGGTGTTCCGCCTGGTACTGCCCGGTGGCGAGGTGCGCTGGGTGGGCGCGCGCGGGCAGCGGGTGGAGGTGGACGACAGCGAGCGGCGCATGATCGGTGCGCTGACCGACCTGAGCGAGCGCTACCAGGCGCGCGAACAGATGAGCGAAGTGGAACGCCGCTTCCGCCTGCTGTTCGACCGCAACCCGGCGCCGTTCTGGGTGTTCGACCCGGACACGCTGCGCTTCATCGAGGTCAACGACGCCGCGGTGCGCCAATACGGCTACAGCCGCGAGGAATTCCTGGCGATGAGCATCCTCGACATCCGCCCGCGCGAAGGCTGGGACGAGGTGAAGGGGGCGATCGCCAAAGCCCGCGTGGGCGAACTGCAGGACGCCACCGTGCGCCTGCACCGGCGCAAGGATGGCAGCGTGTTCGAAGTCCGCACGCACCTGTCCAAGCTGGACTTCGATGGCCAGCCCGCGTGCCTGGTGCTGGCCGAGGATGTCAGCGAGCGGCTGGCCTACGAGCGCGACCTGGCCTACCAGGCGCGGCACAACCCGGCCACCGGGCTGCTCAACGTACGCGCGCTGACCGGACAGCTGGACGAGCAGGACGCGGGCTACACCATCGCCTTCGTGCAGTTGCGTGGCCTGCAGCTGGTGGCCGATACGCTGGGCCGTGAGATCGGCGATGCGGTGCTGCAGTCGATGGCGACGCGGCTGGGCGGGCTGGGCGCGCGCTGCGGCACCTTGGCGTTCCAGCCCGCGGAGGACTTCGTGTTCGCCATCGGTACCGGCCACGATACCCAGCGCGTGCTGGATGATCTGCTGCAGATCGTGTCGGCGCCGATGCGCGGCAAGGATTCGCTGCACCAGTTCGAGCCACGCATCGGCGTGGCCGTGCATGTGCCCGGTGACGGCTACTCCGCCGAGCAGGTGATCGGCATGGCCGCGCAGGCCGCCCACGCAGCGCGTGCGGAAGGCAACGTGGTGGTGTGGTTCGACGCGGCGGTGACCACGCGGCTGGCCGACCGCCTGCGCCTGGCCGGGCGCATCCATGCCGCCATCGACAACGAATTCGAGCTGTACTTCCAGCCGATCCGGCATGCCGGCGATGGCAGCCCGGCCGCGCTGGAGGCCCTGCTGCGCTGGCCGCAGGCCGATGGCAGCTTCATCCCGCCCAACGAGTTCATCCAGCTGTGCGAGGAGACCGGGCTGATCCTGGCGCTGGGCCGCTGGGTGATCCGCGCGGCGGCGAAGGCGCAGCGCCGGCTGGTCGAGGCCGGCTGGGGCGAGTTGCCGATCGCGGTGAATGTCTCGGCCGTGCAGTTCTTCAACAGTGACCTGGTGGCGGAGTTCACCCGCGCCCAGCAGGAGTTCGGGCTGGCCCGCGGTGCGCTGCACGTGGAGCTGACCGAGAGCAGCCTGATGCGCAAGCCGGCGCAGGCAATGCAGACCATGCAGCGCCTGCACGAGCAGGGCATCAGCGTGTCGCTGGATGACTTCGGCACCGGTTACTCCAGCATGTCCTACCTGCAGCACCTGCCGCTGGACATCCTGAAGATCGACCGCAGCTTCGTTGCGGACGTGGAAACCAACCCGCGCAACGCGTCGATCTGCCGCGCGCTGCTGTCGCTGGGCCACAGCATGGGGCTGACCATCATCGCCGAAGGCGTGGAGACGCCGGGGCAGCTGGACTGGCTGGCCGCGCACGGCTGCGACCAGGTGCAGGGCTACCTGCTGGGACGGCCGGCGCCGCTGGAGCAGATCATCGATGCGCTGGATGAAGTGGTGGCCTGAGCGGGTTTCGTATCTGCCGGCCAGCGGCCGGCACTACCCGACCGGTAGTGCCGGCCGCTGGCCGGCAAACGCCAGGCCGAACCACGACGGTAGTGCCGGCCGCTGGCCGGCAAACGCCAGATTCGGCTACACCCCGGCCTCCACCAGGTGGTCGATGAAGCTGCGTACCTTCGGTGCCAGGTGGCTGCGGCTGGTATAGACCGCGAAAATGCCGATCGGCGAGGCTTCCCACTCCGGCAGCACGCGCACCAGGCGGCCATCGGCCAGCGCGTCTTCCAGCAGGAAATCCGGCTGCAGGATCACGCCCATGCCGGCGATCGCCGCTTCGCGCAGCACATCGCCGTTGTTGGCGTGCAGCAGGCTGCTTACCGCCACCTTCACTTCGCCGCCGGGCCCCTGCAGCGGCCAGTGATCGCCAGCGGCCCAGTAGCTGTAGCTCAGGCACGCGTGTGCCGGCAGATCCTGCGGCGTCTGCGGCGTGCCACGCGCGGCCAGGTAGGAAGGCGCGGCACACAGGCTCACCCGCGATTGGCCCAGGCGGCGCGCGATCAGCGTCGGGCCGGGCTCGCGGGTGATGCGGATGGCCACGTCGTAGCCTTCCTCGACCATGTCCACCAGGCGGTCGGACAGGGCCAGGTCCAGCTCCACCTGCGGGAAGCGTTCACGGTAGCTGGCCAGCAAGGGCCCGAGGCGGGCGATGCCCCAGCTGACCGGTGCGTTGATGCGCAGCGTGCCCGACGGCTCCAGCGCCTGCGCACCGATGCTGGCCTCCAGCGCATCGAACTCGGCCAGCAGGCGCACGCACTGGGCGTAATAGGCCGCGCCGGCACTGGTCGGGCTGACCCGGCGCGTGGTGCGGTGGAGCAGGCGGGTGGACAGCCGTTTTTCCAGCGCGGCGACCTGGCGGGTGACCCCGGCCGTGGACAGGTCCAGCGCCTGCGCGGCGGCGCTGAAGCCGTTGCGCTCGACCACCGCCACGAACACGCGCATCGCCTCGAGGGTGTCCATTGTTGCGCCTTTTGAAATAAATACGGTCAAACGATCGTATTTATCGGCCCGTGAAGGCGCAATAACCTGTGTCCACTCCCTTCAAGGTGCTTCGCCATGCACACCTCCACCGCTCCCGTTTCGCCGCTGGCTCCGTACGGTGCCACCCTGCTGCGCCTGGCCCTGGGCGTGCTGTTCCTGGTCCATGCACTGACCAAGTTGCTGGTGTTCACCCCGGCCGGTACGGCGGCGTTCTTCGAGTCGCTGGGCCTGCCCGGCGTTCTCGGCTATCTCACCATCGGTGTCGAGCTGGTGATCACCGCCGCGCTGCTGCTGGGCATCTACGCGCGCTGGGTCGGCCTGATCGGCGTGCCGCTGCTGCTGGGCACCATCGTCACCGTGCACGGCGCCAACGGCTTCGGTTTCGCCAACGCCGGCGGTGGCTGGGAATACCCGGCGTTCTGGGTGCTGGCGCTGGTGGTGCTGTTCCTGGTCGGCGATGGCAAGTGGACCCTGCGTTCGCGCTGATCGCCGACTGACCCTGCAACTGGAGAATTCCATGTCCCGCCTGCCTTCGTTGTACATCTCGCATGGTTCGCCGATGACCGCCCTGCATCCGGGCCAGGTCGGCGTGCGCCTGGCCGAGCTGGCGCAGGACCTGCCGACGCCGCGCGCCATCGTGATGGCCTCGGCGCACTGGCTGGGCCGGCAGCCGCTGGTCGGTGCGCATCCGCAGCCGCCTACGATCCACGACTTCGGTGGCTTCCCGCGCGCGTTGTTTGAACTGCAGTACCCGGCGCCGGGTGATCCGGCGCTGGCCGAAGAGGTGGCCAGCCGCATCGCCGCCGCCGGCCTGCCGGTGGCCCTCGACCCGCAGCGCGGCCTCGATCACGGCGCGTGGGTGCCGCTGCGCTTGCTGCGCCCGCAGGCCGACATCCCGGTAGTGCCAGTGTCGATCCAGCCGCTGCTCGGCCCCGAGCACCAGTTCGCGCTGGGCCGCGCGCTGGCGCCGCTGCGCGAGCAGGGCGTGCTGCTGGTCGGCTCGGGCAGCATCACCCACAACCTGCACGACTGGGGCGACTACCAGGACGGCAAGGAAGCGCCGTACGTGCGGCCTTTCATCGAGTGGGTCGAGCAGCGCCTGGCCGCCGATGATCGCCAGGCCCTGTTCGACTACCGCCGGCAGGCGCCGTTCGCCGAACGCGCGCACCCGACCGACGAGCACCTGTTGCCGCTGTTCTTCGCGATGGGCGCGGCAGGCGAGGGCGGCTTCGGTGCCCAGCGCATCGATGCCGGTATCGATGCCGGTTTCCTGGCCATGGACCTGTACCGCTTCGACGGGGCATGAGCCGGGGCTGACGCGCGCCGCCGCCGTTGGCCGCGGCCGCGGCGGCGTGTGGTAGTTTTTCCCGGGTTTCCGGCGCTGGCTTCCGAGCCTCCCCGCGCGCCGCTTCCTGGAAGAAGCATGCATACCATTGAAGTCGTCCTGGCGATGCTGGTGGCCGTTGTCGCCAGCGGCTACCTGGTTCGCGTCCTGCCGTTCTCGTTGCCGCTGCCACTGGTGCAGATCGGCCTGGGCGCGGTGATCGCCGGGGTGTTCAACCGCGGCCACGCGCTGGAGCCGGAAGTGTTCTTCCTGCTGTTCCTGCCGCCGCTGCTGTTCCTCGATGGCTGGCGCATTCCCAAGCAGGGCCTGTTCCGCGACAAGGGCGCGATCCTCGAACTGGCGTTCGGCCTGGTGGTGTTCACCGTCATCGGCGCCGGGTTCCTGATCCACTGGCTGATCCCGGTGATGCCGCTGGCGGTGTGCTTCGCGCTGGCGGCGATCGTGTCGCCGACCGATCCGGTGGCGGTCGGTGCGATCGCCTCCAAGGCGCCGATTCCCAAGCGCCTGATGCACATCCTGGAAGGCGAGTCGCTGCTCAACGATGCGTCCGGCCTGGTCTGCTTCCGCTTCGCGGTGGCGGCGGTGATGACCGGCACGTTCTCGCTGGCCACCGCCTCGCTGACCTTCGTGTGGGTGGCGGTGGCCGGCCTGGCGGTGGGCGTGGCGGTCACCCTGGGCGTATCGACCTTCCAGCGTTGGCTGTGGCGCCGCTTCGGCGAGGAGCCGGGCGCGGCAATGCTGGTCAACCTGCTGATCCCCTTCGCCGCCTACCTGCTGGCCGAAGAAATCCATGCGTCGGGCATCCTCGCCGCGGTCGCCGCCGGTATCGCGATGAGCTACGTGGAGCTGACCGGCCGCGTCTCCGGCAGCATGCGCGTGCAGCGTGCCGGGGTCTGGAACATGCTGCAGTTCAGCTTCAACGGCATCATGTTCGTGCTGCTGGGCGAGCAGCTGCCGGGCATCGTCGAGCGCGCCACCACCACCATGAACGAGAGCGGCCACCAGAGTGCGTGGTGGCTGCTGGTGTACGTGGTGGTGATCAACCTGGCCCTGGTCGTGCTGCGCCTGCTGTGGGTGTGGCTGTCGCTGCGCTGGAACCTGCTGCGCGCACGCCGCCGCGGGCTGGAGCGGGGCGAGGCGCCGAACTGGCGCATCGTGGTCGCGACCTCGGTAGCGGGCGTGCGCGGTGCGATCACCCTGGCCGGTGTGCTGACCCTGCCGCTGTTCCTGCCCGATGGCAGCGCGTTCCCGGCCCGCGACCTGGTGATCTTCCTGGCCGCATCGGTGATCCTGTTCTCGCTGCTGGGCGCCAGCATCGCGCTGCCGCAGCTGTTGAAGGGCCTGCAGCTGCCGGCGGATTCGGGCGAACGCAAGGAAGAGGACCTGGCGCGCCGGTTGTCGTCGAAGGCGGCGCTGGCCGGGGTCGAACGCATGCGCCAGCAGATGGTGATGAACCAGAACACCGAAAACGTGCAGCTGTACAACGACGCCGCTTCACGGGTGAGCCTGCTGTACCAGCGGCACCTGGAAAAGGACAGTGACGGCCCCGACGTGGACCCGGACAAGGTGCGCCGCATGGAACAGGGCTACCGCCAGCTGCGCAGCGCCGGCCTCAATGCCGAGCGCGAGGAGCTGTTCCGGCTGACCCGGCGCGGGGTGATCTCCGATGAGATCTCACGGCGCCTGATCCGCAACCTGGACCTGCTGGAATCGCGCAAGCGCGAATGACCGTGTACCTCGGGTGGGTGCGGACCTTGGTCCGCACACCTTCCAGCCTTACTCCGGCTTCGTTTCCAGGAAATACACCTCGACCTTGCCCTTGACCTTGATGGTCATCGGGTTGCCGCGGCGGTCGCGGGCCTTGCCGGCCTGCACGCGGATCCAGCCTTCGCTGACCGAGTATTCCTCGACGTTGTCGCGCTCGACGTCGTTGAAACGCACGCCGACGCCGCGCTCCAGCGCCTGCGCATCATGGAAGGGGCTGGCCGGATTGATCGCCAGGTGGTCGGGAGGGGTATCGCTCATCGCTTCATTCACAGTGACGGCCACCAAGGCCGGCTTCAGCGGCACAGGATAAACCGTAGAATGCCGGCCTGCCCCAGAGGAAGTTCCGCCATGCCCGACAACAGCGACTATTTCGACTTCGAGGAAGACATCCACGACTTCGACGAGGAGGGCTTCGAGGCGCGGGTCTGGAACCTGCTGGTGCTGATCAACCCGGGCGATGAGGAGCTGGCGCTGCAGCAGTTCAACCGCTGGCGCGAGCAGCTGGCCGAGGACGGGCAGCCGCTGGAAGCGGACAGCGACTGGCTGCCGGCGCTGTTCACGGCCATCGCCTGGCAGTCCGGCTTCGAGGTCGAGCGGGACGATCTGGAATCGCTGCAGTCGGCAGTGAACGAGCTGTCGGCGCGCTTCAACCTGCAGCTGGACTGGGGTGGCGACCTCGATGATGAGGACTTCGCCGAGGGCCTGGACGGCGTGCAGCTGATGTCCACGGCCTTCGACCGCCTGCGCGAGCACAACTACACCCTGTGGAGCGTGGACGCCGGCAGCGACGGCTTCAGCGGCGTGATGGCGCTGACCCGCGACGATGACGCGATGCTGGCGCTGTGCTCGCTGCTGAACGTGGAAATCCGGCTGGGCAGCGACCCGTTCTGAGCGGGGAAGGTGGGTGCGGAGCCCGCCCATGGGTGGATACCAACCTTGGTTGGCATGCCCTGTGCCTGATGTGCGGACCAAGGTCCGCACCCACCACAGCAAGTGGTAGCCCCACTTACCACAGCAAGTGGTAGCCACCAACGCAGCCTACGGCCGGTACTGCGCCCGGGCGTTGGCGATCACTGCCTTGACCAGCTCGCGGTCGGCATGCCGGGAAATGGCCCGTGCACCGAGCGCGATCGCCTGTGCGCGCAGCTCTGCAGTGACATCGTAGTGGGCGCCGCTGGCCTTGTTCTGGAAGGCCCGCGGTGGAATGCCGAGCTGCGCCGCCATCGCGTGCAGCTCGGCCAGGGTGTCGGCCATCAGGTGCGCCCAGCGCTGACCGCGCCAGGGATGCACCGCGTCATCGACGTAGACCGTCACCGCCGCGGCCGGTTCAGGCCTGCGGCTTGCTGTCGCTGTCAGCGGCCTGGGTGGCCTCGGCGTCGGCAGCAGCGGCTTCGGCCACGTCGCCTTCGGCGGCTGCCTCTTCCTCGCCCTCGGCGGCTTCGACGCCTTCGAACTCGGCGACCAGCTTGTCCAGGTACTCGTCAGCGGTCTGGCCGGACTCTTCGGCCAGGGTGTCCAGCAGCTTCTGCAGCAGCTCGGAGTATTCCAGGTTGACCTTGCGGCCTTCCTTCTCCTGCACGTTGGCCAAGTGCTTGAGCATGGCCAGCATCGGCACCGGGTTTTCGGCATTGCCCATGGTCTGGCCGCCGATGGCCAGCAGCCACTCGCGGCCCTGCAGGCCGATGGCGGCGACCACCTGGCCGTCTTCGCTGGTCAGCACGGCGTGGTTCTGCACCTGCTGCTGGGCGTTCAGGCGGAGGAACGGGCGCTTGCCCTGCTGCTTCTTGCGCTTGTCGCGCTTGGCCTTGGAGTTCTGGGACATGAGGTGGGGTCACCTGGATACGGAAAGACCGCCATTGTAGCGGGTGCTGCAGGGTGCGCTCGCTGGCCATGGCTTGGGTGGGTGCGGACCCTGGTCCGCACCCACAGATTACTTTGCCGGCCCCTGCGCAGCCTGCACATCCGGGTCGGCGCTGGGTGCCGACAACCCCACCTGCGGGCCGGCCCCGGCCAGCGCGGCGGCTTCGGCCGCCTGGGTCATCACCACGATGCTGATGCGGCGGTTGATCGGGTTCTGCGGGTCGGCCTTGTCGAACAGCACCGACGAGGACAGGCCGACCACGCGGGTGATCTTGCTGTCCTCCAGGCCACCATCGATCAGCGCACGCCGCGCGGCGTTGGCGCGGTCGGCGCTCAGTTCCCAGTTGCCGTAGCCGCGTGCGGCCGAATAGGCGGTGATGTCGGTATGCCCGGTCAGGCTGATCCGGTTTGGCACGTGGTTCAGGTATTCGGCGAGCTCGTGCAGGATCTGCTGCGTGTACGGCTTCAGCGTGGCGCTGCCGAGGTCGAACATCGGCCGGTTCTGCTTGTCCACGATCTGGATGCGCAGGCCTTCCGGCGTCAGGTCCAGCAGCAGCTGGTCCTTGAATGGCTCCAGCGCTTGGCTCCTGCTGATGGCTTCCTGCAGCTCCTTCATCAGCTGCTCGAGCTGCTGCTTGTCGCGCTGCTGCTGGTCCACTGGCTGCGGCACCGCCTCCTTCTGGTTCTGGAAGGGATCGTTGCTGTTGCCGCGCGAAACGTCGGTGGCGCCGCCGAGCTTGATCATCGAGGTGCTGGCGCCGCCCGGGCCGGCCATGCCGGGGGCGGGGGTGGCGCTCTTGCCGCTGAGCGGGCTGGGGTTGCGGAAATACTCGGAAATGGCGGCCCGTTCCGGCTTGCTGGTGCTGGCCATCAGCCACAGCACCAGGAAGAAGGCCATCATCGCGGTCACGAAGTCGGCATAGGCCACCTTCCACGAGCCGCCATGGTGGGCGGCGTGGCCGCCCTTCTTGACCCGGCGGACGATGACGGTGGGCTTGTTCTCGGCCATGGCTTACTTGACCGTCTTCAGGTGCTGCTCGAAATCGGAGAAGGCCGGGCGCACGTTCGACGGCAGCGTCTTGCGGGCGAATTCCAGCGCGATCTTCGGGTTGTAGCCGCGCAGGCAGGCCAGCAGGGCGGTCTTCACCGACTCGTAGATGCGGCTGTCCTGCTCGGCACGGGCTTCCATCGCCGCGGCCATCGGGCCGACGAAGCCGTAGCCCAGCAGGATGCCGAGGAAGGTGCCGACCAGCGCGCCGGCCACGTGGCCACCGACCTCGACGATGTCACCGCCGATCGAGCCCATGGTGATGACGATGCCCAGCACTGCGGCGACGATGCCGAAACCGGGCAGTCCGTCGGCGACCTTGGTCAGCACCTGCGACGGCGCCATGGCCTCGGCGTGGTGCTTCTCCAGCTCCAGTTCCAGCAGCGGCTCCAGCTCGTGCGGCTCGATGTTGCTGCCGATCATCAGGCGCAGGCAGTCGGTGATGAAGTCGATCAGGTGGTGGTCGGCCTGCACCTTGGGGTAGTTGCCGAACAGCGCACTCTCGGCCGGACGCTCGACATGGTCTTCCAGCGCCATGAAGCCTTCGCGGCGCGCCTTGTTGAGCAGTTCGTACAGCAGGCTGAGCACATCGATGTAGTCCTGCTGCTTGTAACGGGGGCCCTTGAACACGCCGACCATGGCCTGCAGGGTCTGCTTGACCGTCTTGGCCGGGGTGCCGACCAGGAACGCACCCAGTGCGGCACCGCCAATGATGACCAGCTCGTAGGGTTGCCACAGCGCCCCCAGCCGGCCGTGTGCGCCGAGGTAGCCGCCCAGCACGCTGATGATGACGACCAGGAATCCAACGATGATGAGCATGGCGCGACGCAAGGAGCGGGGATATCTCCTTGTCGGCCCATCACCTGGTTTTCTGAAGAGGGAATTCTGTGAAATCGGTCGGCGGGGTGTTTCAGCCCGCCACACCGGCCTCCGCACCGCCACGCCGCAGCGGATCAGGCCACGGCTCGCCATTGCCGGTGAATGAAAGTGAGACCGAGTTCAGGCAGTGGCGTTCGTAGGTGGGCGGCGGACCGTCCGGGAACACATGGCCCAGATGGCTGCCACAGCGGGCGCAGGTGATCTCGGTGCGGACCATGCCGTGGCTGGTGTCGCGGATTTCGCGCACGTGCGCCGGGTCGAACGGGGCGAAGAAGCTGGGCCAGCCGGTGCCGGAATCGAACTTGGTGCTGGAGCGGAACAGCGGCAGCGCGCACAGCCGGCAGCAGTAGACGCCCTCGCGCTTGTTGTCGAGGAAGACCCCGCAGAACGGCGCTTCGGTGCCGTGCTGCAGCAGCACCCGGCGCTCCTCGCTGCTGAGGCCGGCAATCAGCGCCTCGGTCTGGGTGGCGGTCGGGGGCGTCAGGTCGAAGGCAGTCATGCGGCTCTCCGTGGGTGATGGCCTGGGGATGCCTGCGGAAATGGGGGTGGCGGCATGGCCTTGCAAGTGTGATGGCCGTTCATGGCCGGCACACAGGCGCAGGCGCAAGGTGAACACGATCCACGCCGGAGCGTGCCATGAAACCGACCCTTCCCCTGCTGCTGATCGCCCTGCTGCCCGCGCTGGCGCTGGCCCAGGTACCGACCGCCAACCCGACCGCCACCCGCAGCACCACCACCGTGGCACCCGCGCCGGTGGTACCGCCGCCGCAAGCGGCCCGCCCGCAGCCCCAGGTGCTGCCGTCACCGCAGCCGGCGCAGCCGATCCGGTCCACCGGCCCGGCCCAGGTTGCCCCGGCACCGGCGCCGAAGCCGGCCGACAAGGTCTACGACCGCAATGGCCGCATCATCCCCGGTGTGCGCCCGGCCGGTCCCAACCGCGTGTTCGATTCGCGCACCGGCCGCTATTACGACAGCGTGCCGCAGGGCGACGGCCAGCAGATCCGCTAGCGCCGGCCTGAACGCACGAAAACAGCCGCGTGCGGATCACTGCTTTTTCGCCTGCGATTAACCGTTCCGGGACCACTTTGGCGATGCGCCGGCATCCCGTCGTCGCATGTCCTTCGTCCATTGGATCGCGATCATGAAAAACCAGCAGAACCGTCATCCCGGCAAGGAACCGCAGGGCCGCAACCCGCAGCAGCAACAGCAACAGCAGCAGATGGATCAGCAGCAGCCGCACAAGGGCGGCAAGCAGCAGGAGCAGCGCTCGCAGAAGCACCCGCAGCAGCGCTGACGGGCCCGGGGTCGGATCCCGCACCGCGGGTTCTGGCCCCAACCGCGTCGAGCCCTCAGTCCGGAATCGGCAGGCTCAGCGTCTCCTTCACTTCTTCCATCACGATGTAGCTCTTCGATTCACGCACATGCGGCAGGGTCAGCAACGTGCTGCCGAGCAGCTTGCGATAGGAGGCCATCTCGCTGATCCGCGCCTTCAGCAGGTAATCGAAGTCGCCCGACACCAGGTGGCACTCCAGCACGTTGGGCAGCTTCAGCGCCGCGCGCCGGAATTCCTCGAAGATGTCGCCGGACTTGTAGGCCAGGCTGATCTCCACGAACACCAGCAGGCTGGCCTTCACTGCCGCCGGGTCGAGGTGGGCGTGATAGCCGGTGATCACCGCTTCGCGTTCCAGCCGGCGTACGCGCTCGGTGCACGGGGTGGTGGACAGGCCAACCCGCTCACCCAGTTCGGTGAAGGAAATGCGGCCCTCGGCCTGCAGGATGCGCAGGATCTTGCGGTCGATCTTGTCCAGTTCGCGGGTACGGGTGGCCATGGCCGTCAACCTTGGGGAATGAATTGCAGGAGAACATCCTGCCGGTTGATTTCAAATCAGGCAAATCAACTGGTATCGGCTGTCTATACTTCCCCAATTATGGTCCCGGCACGCTCCAGTGCAGGGAATGATCGGGTTGGAGAAGTCCCATGCGAGTCCTAGTTCTCGGCAGCGGCGTGATCGGCACCACCAGTGCCTGGTACCTGCGACAGGCCGGGTTTGAAGTCACGGTCATCGACCGCCAACCCGGTCCGGCGCTGGAAACCAGCTTCGCCAATGCCGGGCAGCTGTCGTTCGGCTACACCTCGCCATGGGCAGCGCCGGGCGTGCCGAAGAAGGCGATCGGCTGGCTGTTCGAGAAGCATGCGCCGCTGGCGATCAAGCCGGGCATGGACCTGGCCCAGTACCGCTGGCTGTGGCAGATGCTGCGCAACTGCACCCATGAGCGTTACGCGATCAACAAGGCGCGCATGGTGCGCATGTCCGAGTACAGCCGGGACTGCCTGAACGAGCTGCGCGCGCAGATCGGCATCGAGTTCGAGGGCCGTGACCTGGGCACCACCCAGCTGTTCCGCACCCAGCAGCAGCTGGACGCCTCGGCGCAGGACATCGAGATCCTGGCCCAGTACGGCGTGCCGTACGAAGTGCTGGACCGCGCCGGCATCATCCAGGCCGAACCGGCCCTGGCCCATGTCGATGGCCTGGTCGGCGCGCTGCGCCTGCCGCGTGACCAGACCGGCGACTGCCAGCTGTTCACCCGCCGCCTGGCGCAGATGTGCGTGGATGCCGGCGTCGAGTTCCGTTTCGACCAGGACATCACCGGCCTGGCGTTCGAGGGCGACCGCATCAGCGGCGTGCGCATCGGCGGCACGCTGGAAACCGCCGACCGCTTCGTGGTCGCGCTGGGCAGCTACTCGCCCGCGCTGGTGGCACCGCTGGGCATGCGCCTGCCGGTGTACCCGCTGAAGGGCTATTCGCTGACCCTGCCGATCACCGATCCGGCGATGGCACCCACCTCGACCATCCTCGACGAAAGCTACAAGGTGGCGGTGACCCGTTTCGACGACCGCATCCGCGTCGGTGGCATGGCCGAGGTTGCAGGCTTCGACCTGTCGCTGTCGCAGCGCCGTCGCGAAACCCTTGAACTGGTGGTCAGCGACCTGTACCCGAAGGGCGGCGACCTGTCGCGCGCGCAGTTCTGGACCGGCCTGCGCCCGGCCACGCCGGACGGTACGCCAGTGATCGGCGCCACCCCGTTCCGTAACCTGTACCTCAATACCGGCCACGGCACCCTGGGCTGGACCATGGCCTGCGGCTCGGGCCGTTACCTGGCCGACCTGATGAGCGCGCGCCAGCCGCAGATCAGCACCGAAGGCCTGGATATTTTCCGCTACGGCCAGTACGGTCACGCCCCGCAACACGAGAACCGCACATGCGTCCTGCCCGCGCGCTGATCGATCTGGGCGCCCTGCGCAGCAACTACCGGCTCGCCCGTGAACTGGGCGGTGGCAAGGCCCTGGCGATCATCAAGGCCGATGCCTATGGCCACGGTGCGGTGCGCTGTGCACAGGCGCTGGAAGGCGAGGCCGATGGCTTCGGCGTGGCCACCATCGAAGAGGCGCTGGAACTGCGCCAGGCCGGCATCCGTGCGCCGATCCTGCTGCTGGAAGGGATCTTCGAGCCCAGCGACATGGCGCTGGTGGCCGAGCACGATTTCTGGTTCGCGGTGGGCTCACCGTGGCAGCTGGAAGCACTGGCGGCCTTCGACAGCCCGCGCCCGCTGACCGTCTGGCTGAAGCTGGACAGCGGCATGCATCGCCTGGGCCTGGACGTGGCCAGCTTCCGTGCCGCGCATGCGCGCCTGTCGGCGCTGCCGCAGGTCGAGCGCATCGTGCTGATGACCCACCTGGCGCGTGCCGACGAGCTGGACAGCGAGCGCACCCATGAGCAGGCGGCGACCTTCGCCCGCGCCATCGACGGCCTGTCCGGCGAGACCAGCGTGTGCAATTCGCCGGCGCTGCTCGGTTGGCCGGATGTACGCAGCGACTGGGTGCGCCCGGGCCTGATGCTGTACGGCGCCAATCCGCTGCCGGAGGCTTCGGAGATCACTGCGCGGCTGCGCCCGGTGATGACCATGCAGTCGAAGGTGATCGCCGAGCGCTGGATCGAGGCCGGCGAGCCGGTGGGCTATGGCGCCCGCTTTGTCTCGAAGGCACGCACGCGCGTTGGCGTGGTCGCGCTGGGCTACGCCGACGGGTATCCGCAGTTCGCCCCGAACGGCACCCCGGCGCTGATCGACGGCCAGCCGGGGGGCCTGATCGGGCGCGTGTCGATGGACATGCTGACCGTGGACCTGACCGCGCATCCGCAGGCGGGGATCGGCAGTGTCGTGGAGCTGTGGGGTACCGCGCCGACGTTGTCCGAACTGGCACCACGCTGTGGCGTAAGTGCCTATCAGCTGCCGTGTGCGGTCAAGCGCGTGGCGCGCGTCTATCAGGACTGAGGTGGAGCCGGCCAGCGGCCGGCGCTACTTGGATGCTCGACGCGATGAATGCGTGTCGACCCAGGTCGACACCTACCAGAGCCGAGCGCGGCGCGGAATTACCGCGCTGCGGTCGCCTGGCTGGTCAGCTGACGCTTCACCCAATCATCGATCAGGCGCTTCTCGTAGCGCAGCGGATCGCTGTCGCTCCTCAGCCCCAGGTTGTGCAGGTAGCCGCTGTCGCTGAGCTTGGCTTCGCCCTCGTCGACGATGCGGCCGCTGGCGTCCTTCAGCGTGTACTGCAGGGTGATCCGCGGCGGATAGATGTCGCGCATGATCCGGATGTCGCTGCCGCGCGGGCCGTGCCAGGGCTCATAGTCGCCGGCACGCTTGATGTCGACCAGGGTCACGTCCAGGGTCTGCCCGGACTGCAGTGGCTTGGCCGCCGTGGTCTGCACGTAGCGGGCCAGCTGCTGCACCCAGTCGCCACGTTCGGCTTCGAAGCGGTTGGTGCTGCGGCGGAGTTCGGTGAAACCGGCCGGATCGTCCCATTTCACGCTGACCGGGCCATCGGCCTGCAGCGCGCGTGGGGCCTGCGGATCGGTGACGGTACGCGGCGCGGCGTTCGCGGCGCCGGCCATGAGGGCGCCTGCCAGCAGCAGGGCGGTGGCCAATGTGCGGTTCATGACGGTCTCCTGCGCCCCATCGATGGGGACGGTTCTGTCTATGGATCGAGTGTGATCCCGCTTCCGGGTCACCGCAACGGCCGATTACGTCATGCGCAAGAGCGGTTGCCGCCAATTCATCGTCGTCAACCCTGACTGACGGCGCTTGACGCTGTGAATACGCTCTCTGGAAGATGCTGTGTCTCCAATCCGGCCCGTCCAGACGCCCTTGTCCACACTGCCGCCCCTAGTGGAGCGCCCACCGTTGATGGTGCCGGCGCCCGAACCCGACCTGCATCATGGCGTGCTTGAGCGCATCAACGCCGGTTTCTGCGTGATCCAGGTGATGTTCGAGGGCGACCGCGCGGTCGACTATCGCTTCATTGAGGTCAACGACGCATTTGAACGCCACACCGGCTTGAAGGACGCGCGCGGCCAGCGCATGTCGGTGCTCGAGCCCAACCATGAGCAGGACTGGTTCCGCATCTACGGCGAGGTCGCACGCAGCGGCCGCCCGGCGCAGTTTGAGATGGAGGCGCGCGCGCTGGGCCGCTCGTTCGCCGTCGATGCCGTGCGCGTGGGTCGCCCCGGCGAAGACAAGGTCGGCATCCTGTTCTTCGACATCACCGCGCGCAAGCAGATGGAAGTGGAACTGGGCGAGAGCGAAGCCCGTTTCAGCGCGCTGGCCGATGGCCTGCCGATGCCGGTGTGGGTGCTCGACGAGCGCGGCCACGCCCGTTTCGTCAACAGTGCCTTCAGTGAGTTCTTCGGTGGTGACGAGACGCGCGTGCCGGAAGACGTGTGGCGCGGCCTGGTTCATCCGGATGACGCCTCGGTGTTCGAGTACGAACTGCAGGAGGCGCTGAAGGCGCAGCGCTCGATGCATGCCCTGGTGCGTGCGCGCCGCGCCGATGGCCAGTGGCGCTGGCTGGAGATGAACGCCCGGCCGCGCTTCTCGCGCATGGGCCGTTTCATCGGCCTGGCAGGCAGCAGCCCGGACGTGACCGAACGCCGCGAGATCGAGCTGGCCCGCGAGGAACTGCTGCAGTCCGAGCGCGCCGCACGCAGTGCCGCGGAAAACATGGCGCGGCTGAAGGACGAATTCCTGGCCACGCTGTCGCACGAGCTGCGCACGCCGCTGACCACCATCCTGGGCTGGAGCGAGTTGCTGCTGCAGCGCGTGGACAACACCAGCCCGCTGTTCAAGGGCCTGAACGTGATCGCCAACAGCGCCGGCGCGCAGAAGCGGCTGATCTCGGACATGCTCGACCTCAGCAGCATGCTGCTGGGCAAGGTGCAGCTGGAAGTGGAAGTGCTGGACCTCAATCTGCTGCTTGGCGAAGCCATCGGCGCGCAGGAACTGGTGGCCGAAGGCAAGGCGCTGGACGTTCACCTGCAACTGCCCGAGCAGCCCAGCCTGGTGCTGGGCGATGCCACCCGCCTGCAGCAGGTGCTGTGGAACCTGCTCTCCAATGCCATCAAGTTCACCCCGGCCGAAGGCCGCATCGACCTGCAGCTGCAGGCCGACGGCAACCAGTGGGTGATCACCGTGCATGACACCGGCGACGGTATCGCGCCTGAATTCCTCAATCACCTGTTCAGCCGTTTCCGCCAGGCCGATGGCACCACCACGCGCCGTCACGGTGGCCTGGGCCTGGGCCTGGCGATCGTGCAGCAGCTGGTCGAGCTGCATGGCGGCACCGTGACCGCCGCCAGCGAAGGCCACGGCCACGGCGCCACCTTCACCGTGCGGCTGCCGCAGCACATTCCCGATGCCGAGCGCCGTCCACTGCGCGAAGTGATCAGCGGGCCGATCCTGGAACCGGTGATCGTCGAGCCGTATCCGCTGCGCGGCATGCACGTGCTGGCGGTGGAAGACCAGCCGGAAGTGCTGGAGTACCTGCGGCGCATGCTGGAAGAGCAGGGCGCCAGTGTCGCTGCGGCCAGCTCGGCCGGCGAGGCGCTGGCGCTGCTGGCCGATACCGGCCACCTGCAATACCACGTGATGCTGACCGACATCGGCATGCCGGGCATGGATGGCTATGGCCTGGTGCGCACGCTGCGCGAGGACATGGGCGTGGATGCGGCGACCCTGCCGGCGGTGGCGGTGACCGCGCTGGCGCGCGCCGATGACCGCCGCCGCGCGCTGGCGTCGGGCTTCCAGGAACACGTGGCCAAGCCGTACTCGGTGGCGCAGCTGGTGGCTGCCGTGCGCAAGGTGCAGGTGCCGCGCGCGGACAGCGCGCTGCACTGAGCATTCACGGCCGATCGGCGACCCTGCGTGCAGGAGGTCGCCGATGTCCCGCACAGCTCCCCGCATCCATACCGATCCGGCGCAGATCGCGCGCCTGGAAGCCCTGTTGCCACAGCTGGAAGGTGAAACGCAGGTGCAGCTGACCCTGCATGACGGTCGTCGCCTGCTGGGTACCGTGGCGGTGAAACCCACGCTCCAGCAGTACCGCAACGATGCTGGCGATGAAGGCAGCAATGGCCAGCTGCGCCTGGATGACTACGACACGCCGGTGCAGCAGCACCACGTCTGGCTGGATGAGATCGCCAGCATCGACCGTCTGCCACCCAGGGCGCCCTGATCCGATGGAGCGCCGAGCCCTCGCTCGGCGCTACCGCCCGAGCATGGGCTCGGGCGCTGCACGGATGTCAATGCTCGAACAGCGTGGGCGTCGCCTCGAACCGGCGCGCATAGGCGCGTTCTTCCGCCACCCGGGCCACTTCTTCATCGGCCATGTCGGGCGCGCCGTACACCGCATAGGCCACACTGCCGTCGGCGCCATGGCCGACCTGGTGCAGCCGGTAGCGCGAGTGGCCGCCGCCGGTGTCCTCGGGGTAGTGCACGGGCGGATGGCTGCCTTCCAGGTCCATTTCACTGTTGTCGACCACGCCACCGACGAACAAGGCTCGCATGCAGGTTCTCCTGGGTTTGCGGGGGAGCCTCTACCCTGAACGTTTCAATGTTGCTGGCACATCAAGGCCCCGTTCGGGTTTCGCAAAGTGGCCCGCCGGGGCCGGACCGGCCAAGCCGTTACAATGGACGGCCCTCACGCTTGAAGTACCCGCGCCGATGGCCTCCAGCGACGACGCCCCCCTGCAGACCCTGTTCCTGCCGTTCTCCCAAGGCGCCCTGCGCTGGCCGGAGGGCCCGGTGGCCTTCCTGCGTGCCCGCGACGGCTGGCCGTTGCGCGAAGCGGCGGGCAACCGCGAGGTGCACTGCGAGCAGAGCTTCGCCCCGTTCGCACAGCCGCTGCAGCAGGCCGCCGGCTGGACCGTCAGTGGCCAGCTGGATGACGTGGCCGGCAAGGGCCGCTACCCGCTGGTGCTGGTGCTGCCGCCGCGCCAGCGCGAAGAGGCCCGTGCGCTGTTCGCCCGCGCGCTGGCGCTGGTGGCCGACGGCGGTCGCATCGTGGCCTGCCAGTCCAACAACGAAGGCGCACGCTCCGGCGAAGGCGACCTCAAGCAGCTGACCGGCCTCGGCGGTAGCCTGACCAAGAACCACTGCCGCGTGTACTGGACCGCGCCGATGCAGGGCCAGCACGATGCCGACCTGGCCAGGCGCTGGTCGGCGCTGGATGCGGTGCGCCCGATCGTCGGCGGCCGTTTCCTCAGCCGCCCGGGCGTGTTCGCCTGGGACCGCATCGATCCGGCCTCGGCATTGCTGGCCGAGCACCTGCCGGCCGACCTGGCCGGGCGTGCCGCCGACCTCGGTGCCGGCTACGGCTACCTGTCGCGCGAGCTGCTGGAGCGCTGCCCGAAGATCACCGCGCTGGACCTGTACGAGGCCGAGCAGCGCGCGCTGGCCCTGGCCGAACTGAACCTGGCGCCGCCGCCGCGCCCGCTGCCGCTGCGTTTCCTGTGGCGTGACGTCACCGCCGGCATCGAGCCGGGCTACGACGTGATCATCAGCAACCCGCCGTTCCACACGCCGTCGCGGGCCGATCGCCCGGACATCGGCCAGCGCTTCATCGCCGTGGCCGCGCAGGCGCTGCGCCCGGGCGGGCGGCTGTACGTGGTGGCCAACCGCCACCTGCCGTACGAGCACACCCTCAACGACAGCTTCGGCGCGGTGCGCGTGGTTGCCGAGCGCGACGGTTTCAAGCTGGTTGAAGCGGTGAAGGGGAAGGGCCGATGAAACTGGTCAAGCACATCGCCAACCTGGGCTATGGCAGCCGCAAGCAGGTGCAGTGGATGTTCCGCGAAGGCCGCGTGACCGACGCCGACGGTGAGGTGCTGTACGCCGATGACCAGGTGCCGCACGAGGCGATCCGCGTTGACGGCGAGCCGCTGGACCCGCCGGTGGGGCTGTCGATCGCGCTGCACAAGCCGGCCGGCTACACCTGTTCGACCAAGGACACCGGCCGCCTGATCTACGACCTGCTGCCGCCGCGCTTCCGCGACCGCGACCCGGTGCTGTCCACGGTCGGCCGCCTCGACCGCGAGACCAGTGGCCTGCTGCTGCTGACCGACGATGGTGGCCTGCTGCACCGGATCATCTCGCCGAAGTCGAAGCTGCCCAAGGTCTACGAAGTGGAACTGAGCGACGACCTGCGCGGCGATGAAGTGGCCCTGTTCGCCAGCGGCACGCTGATGCTGGAGTCCGAGAAGACGCCCCTGCTGCCGGCTGAACTCGAGGTGCTGGACGCGCGCCGCGCGCGCCTGGTACTGCACGAAGGCCGCTACCATCAGGTGCGCCGCATGTTCGCCGCCACCGGCAACCACGTGCAGGCCCTGCACCGCAGCCGCGTTGGCGGGCTGGACCTGCAGGGGCTGGACGAAGGGCAATGGCGGCAGCTCACTTCAACTGACCTGGATACGTTGTTCGCTCCATGACCACCATCGCTGCGCTGCCGTTCCTGCCCGACGCCGTCATCTTCGACATGGACGGCCTGATGATCGACAGCGAGCGGGTCGCGCTGGCCTGCTGGAGCGAGGCCGCCGACGAATTCGGGCTGGGCCTGGACGAAGCGGTTTTCCTGCGCATGGTCGGCCTCGGTGACCGCGACACGCATGCGCTGCTGCGCGCGCAGGGCATCGAGGACAGCGTGATCGAAGCGGTGGCGGCGCGCTGCCATGACCTGTACGAAGCACGCACGCAGACCGGCCTGCCGCTGCGGCCGGGCATCCTGGAGCTGCTGGAACTGCTGAAGGCGCACGCGATTCCGCGCGCGGTGGCGACCACCACGCGGCAGCCTCGCGCCAACCGCAAGCTGGCCGCGGCCGGCCTGCTGCCGTACTTCGATGCGGTGATCACCAGTGGCGACGTGGCGCGGCCGAAGCCGGCGCCGGATATTTATCTGTTGGCCGCGCAGCGGCTGGGCCAGGCACCGGAGCGCTGCCTGGCGCTGGAGGATTCACCGGCCGGTACGCGCGCCGCATTGGCGGCCGGCATGACTGTGATCCAGGTGCCGGACCTGGTGCATCCTGACGAAGAACTGCGCGCACTGGGCCACCGCATCGTCGGCTCGCTGGTGGACGCGCACGCACTGCTGCTGCCGCTGCTGCCAAGGTAACGGTAGGTGCCAACCTTGGTTGGCACACCCCAATGCCCTGGTGGGTGCCGACCGTTGGTCGGCACACCTTCCCCTCACACCCGCCCGAACACCAGCGCGGCGTTGGTGCCACCGAAGCCGAAGCTGTTGGACATCACCGTATCCAGCCTCTGCTCGCGGCTTTCGCGCAGGATCGGGAAGCTCTCCACCTTCGGGTCCAGCTCAGCGATGTTGGCCGAACCGGCAACGAAACCGTCGCGCATCATCAGCAGGCAGTAGATCGCCTCGTGCACGCTGGCTGCACCCAGCGAATGGCCGGACAGTGCCTTGGTCGAGGACAGCGGCGGCACCGCATCGCCGAACACTTCGCGGATCGCGTTGAGTTCGGTGACGTCGCCCAGCGGGGTCGAGGTGCCGTGGGTGTTGAGGTAGTCCAGCGGGCGATCGATGCCCTGCAGCGCCATCTTCATGCAGCGCACGGCGCCTTCGCCGGACGGCGCCACCATGTCGGCACCGTCGGAGGTCACGCCGTAGCCGATCAGTTCGGCATGGATGTGCGCACCGCGTGCGACGGCGTGGTCGTAATCCTCCAGCACCAGCATGCCGCCGCCACCGGCGATGACGAAGCCGTCGCGGTCCTTGTCGTACGGGCGCGAGGCGCTGGACGGGGTTTCGTTGAAGCTGGTCGACAGCGCGCCCATCGCGTCGAACATCACGCTCATCGACCAGTGCAGGTCTTCGCCGCCACCGGCGAACATGATGTCCTGCGCGCCGTGGCGGATCATGTCCGCGGCCGCGCCGATGCAGTGCGCCGAGGTCGCGCAGGCGGCCGACAGCGAGTAGCTGACGCCCTTGATCTGGTAGGCGGTGGCCAGGCAGGCCGAGACCGTCGAGCACATCGTGCGCGGCACCATGTACGGGCCGACCTTGCGCACGCCACGTTCGCGCAGCAGGTCGACCGCGCCGATCTGCCATTCGCTGGAGCCGCCACCGGAACCGGCGATCAGGCCGGTGCGCAGGTTGCTGACCTGCTCGGGGCTGAGCCCGGCATCGGCGATCGCATCGCGCATGGACAGGTAGGCGAAGGCCGCCGCATCGCTCATGAAGCGCTTCTGCTTGCGGTCGATCAGCGCGTCCAGGTCGAGGTCGACACGGCCACCGACCTGGCTGCGCAGCCCGGCTTCGGCGTGATCGGCCAGCGAGGTGATGCCCGAGCGGCCTTCGCGCAGCGCGGCCGACACGGTATCCAGATCATTGCCAAGGCAGGACGTGATGCCCATGCCGGTGATGACGACGCGACGCATCAGAAGCTCCCGGTTTCAGTGAACAGGCCGACGCGCAGGTCGCGCGCGCTATAGATTTCGCGGTCATCCACGTACATGCGGGCGTCGGACTGGGCCATTACCAGCTTGCGGTTGATGACCCGGCTGATATCGATCTCGTAGCGCACGAGCTTGGCATCCGGCAGCACCTGGCCGGTGAACTTCACTTCACCGCAGCCCAGCGCGCGGCCCTTGCCGGGGGCGCCCAGCCAGGTCAGGAAGAAGCCGGTCAGCTGCCACATGGCATCCAGGCCCAGGCAGCCGGGCATCACCGGGTCGCCGATGAAGTGGCAGCCGAAGAACCACAGGTCCGGGCGGATATCCAGTTCGGCACGTACCATGCCTTTGCCATGCGGTCCGCCGTCCTCGCGGATTTCGGTGATGCGGTCGAACATCAGCATCGGATCGTTGGGCAGCCGGCCGGCGGCGGCGCCGAACAGTTCACCGCGTGCGCTGGCCAGCAGCTGGTCGCGGTTGAACGCGTGGAGACGAGTCATGGAAAGCGCAATCCTGGAAGCGAAAACGAGGCAACAAGTCGCCGAGGATGCACGACGGTTGCAACGGGAATCAAACCGCCGCACCGTACGCGTGCGTAGTGTTTTCCCTCCAGATCGCGCATCCCGTTGATGCACAACGACCATACTTTGCCGTCTGGACCGGTACGGTGCGGGTATGATATCGGCCAACCATGAACGCACTGCGCAAGATCATCCACGTCGACATGGACGCCTTCTACGCGTCGGTGGAGCAGCGCGACGATCCGTCACTGCGCGGCAGGCCGGTGGTCGTGGCATGGCGCGGTGCCCGCTCGGTGGTGTGTGCCGCCTCGTACGAGGCCCGCGTGTTCGGCGTACGTTCGGCGATGCCGGCGCTGCGGGCCGAGCGCCTGTGTCCGGATGCGATTTTCGTGCCGCCGGACTTCGCACGTTACAAAGCGGTGTCACGCCAGGTGCGCGAGATCTTCCTGCGCCATACCGATCTGGTCGAGCCGCTGTCATTGGACGAGGCCTATCTGGATGTGACCGAGCCGAAGAGCGGCATCGAACTGGCCACCGACATTGCCCGCACCATCCGCACGCAGATCCGTGAAGAAACCCAGCTGACCGCTTCAGCCGGGATCGCACCGAACAAGTTCCTGGCCAAGATCGCTTCGGACTGGCGCAAGCCCGACGGCCAGTTCGTGATTCCACCGCAGCGGGTGGACGCATTCCTGCTGCCGCTGCCGGTGAACCGGGTGCCCGGCGTGGGCAAGGTGATGGAAGGCAAGCTGGCCGCGCGCGGCATCGTCACCTGCGGCGACCTGCGGCAGTGGGCACTGATCGATCTGGAGGAGGCATTCGGCAGCTTCGGCCGCAGCCTGTACAACCGCGCGCGCGGGGTGGACGAGCGGCCGGTGGAACCGGACCAGCAGGTGCAGTCGATTTCTTCGGAGGACACCTTCGCCGAAGACCTGCTGCTGGAGGATCTGGCCGACGCCATCGTGCAGCTGGCGGAGAAGACCTGGAATGCCACCCGCAAGACCGAGCGCGTTGGCCACACCGTGGTGCTGAAGCTGAAGACCGCGCAGTTCCGCATCCTTACCCGCAGCTTCACCCCGGAGCGCCCGCCGGAATCGATGGAAGAACTGCGCGACATCGCCCTGGCCCTGCGCGCCCGCGTCGACCTGCCGGCCGAAACCCGCTACCGCCTGGTGGGTGTCGGCCTCGGTGGCTTCCGAGAAAAGGAGCCGGTGGTGCAGGGCGAATTGTTCGAGCACGGAACGAACGATTCCGCACCTGGCTGATCTTCGTGTCGACCAAGGTCGACACCCACCCAGAGCGGGTCATGCCATAAAGACAGGTTTCGGAGACATGCCATCCCTCAGGAAACCAGCTTCTGCTCCGGCTGTTGCCGGCCAGCGGCCGGCACTACCGCGGGTGCAGGGCGCAGCCCTGCAAAAGAAAACCTCTACCTCATGGCCACTGCATCTCGCCCTTGGCCACCTTCGCACTCAGCTGCAGCGACTCGACGCCGGCCAGCTTCGGGTAGCGTGCCTGCATCGCCTTCACCAGCGCCGCACTGTCCTTAGCCTTTGCCGTCTCGGCATCGAAGGCGCGGATGTAATCTGCGGTGAAGCGCAGTGCACTGGCATCCAGCGCCGCACCCGGTGCGTAGTGCCCCGGCACCACCACCGTCGGCTTCAGGGCCTGCAGCCGCCGCAGCGTCTGCAGCCAGTCGGCGTGTGACCTGGGCGTCTGTGTATCGGCCATCCACACATGCTCGCCCGCCACCACCGGAATGCCGCCGACGATCGCGCGCAGCGACGGTACCCACAGCACGCTGCGGTCCGGGGTCGGGCCATCCAGGCCGATCAACGGCAGGCGCTGGCCTTCCAGCTGCAGCGCGTCTACCTCCAGCACCTGCGGCACCACGATGCGCGCGGGGACATCGGCCCCCATCTTTGGCCCCCAGTAGGCCAGCTTGCCGGCCTGGGTCTGCTGGATGTGGGAAACGGTCTGCGTGGTGGCGACGATGCGCGCCTGCGGGAACGCATCCTGCAGCGTGGCCAGGCCGAAGTAATAGTCCGGGTCGCCGTGGCTGATGTAGATCGTGGTCAGCTGCTTGCCGCTGGCGCGGATCAGGTCCACCAGCCTGCGCGCATCGCTGGCGCCGAACTGCGCATCGACCAGGATCGCGTCATGGCGGCCTTCGATCAGCACCGAGGACACCGAGAACATCGCCTGCGGGCCAGGATGGAAGGTCTGCAGGTGCAGCTGGGTTTTCGTCGCCATGGACGGCGACGCGGCGGCCGGTGCGGCCAGCAGCGGGGCACTGGTGAAACTGGCGGCCAGGGCGAGGGGGAGCAGCAGGGCAGCGGTACGCATGGGGATGTCCTTGTGGGGATATCGGGCCGAGCATCGGCTCGGCGCTACAGGTGGGTAGCGCCAGGCCATGCCCGGCGAACGGGCAGGCCCGCGCACGCCATGATCAGTACGCCGCAGTGATGATCTGCTTCGGGTACTTGTGTGCTTCCAGTTCGGCGACGAATGCAGCGCCATAGTCGGCGTAGCTGATGTGGCTGTGGCCGCTGGCATCGGCCAGGAACGCCTTGGGCTGCACGCGGTACTGGCCACGCTCTTCGCCCGGGCCGATTTCGGCGGCCGGCGAGAAGAAGGTCCAGTCCAGGTCCTCCACCGCCTGCAGGCGCTTGAAGGCTTCGCGGTGGGCCAGTGCGTACGGCTTGTAGGCCTCCGGGAAGTTCGGGGTATCCACCAGCTGCACGCCGGGGGCGACTTCCAGGCTGCCGGCACCGCCGACCACCACCAGGCGCGGCACACCGGCCGTGCGCGCGGCCGCGGCCAGCTGCGCGGCGACCTCGCCGACCCGGCCGATGTCATCGCCCGGGCGCGGGCCATAGGCGCTGGCCAGCACGTCGTGGCCGGCGATGGCGGCGACCAGCGCGTCCTGGTCATCCAGCGAAGCGATCACCGGATGGGCGCCGGCCAGCTCGGCCGGAAGATCCTGCGCGCTGCGCACGATGACGGTGAGTTCGTGGCCGTGGGCCAGCGCGTGGCGCGCGATCTGGCGGCCGATGTTGCCGGTGGAACCAACGAGGGCGATCTTCATTGCGGGACTCCGTGAGGCGGTGTGGGGTGGGAATGGGGCCACTCTAGGCCGCTGCAGTCGCTCGAAAAACAGCGTATAACGCGCTTGTTTGTTGCATGGAACGAGCATATGGACCGATTGACCGCCATGACCGTGTTCGTCGAGGTCGCCGAGCGCGGCAGCCTGACCGCGGCCGCCGAGGTGCTGGACATGTCGCGGGCGATGGTCAGTCGCTATCTGGCCGAGGTCGAAGGCTGGCTGGGTGCGCGCCTGCTGCACCGGACCACGCGCCGGGTCAGCCTGACCGGTCCCGGCGAAGCGGCGCTGGCGCGCTTCCGGCAGATGCTGGAGATCGGCGAGGCGCTGCAGGGCGAGCTGGCCAGCGATGATCCCGAGCCGCACGGCACGCTGCGGGTGACCGCCAGCGTGTCGTTCGGGCAGAGCCACCTGGCGCGTGCAGTGGCCGGTTTCGTCGCACGCCACCCGGCGGCGCGCATCGAGCTGCTGCTGGTCGATCGCACGGTGAACCTGGTGGAGGAGCGGGTGGACCTGGCGGTGCGCATCGCGCGCCAGATCGACCCCAGCCTGATCGCGCGGCGGCTGGCCACCTGCCGCTCGGTGCTGTGCGCGACGCCGTCCTACCTGCAGGCGCACGGCACGCCGACCGCTCCCGAGCACCTGGCCGCGCACAACTGCCTGACCCACCACTACGTCGGCAAGAGCCTGTGGCAGCTGCACCGCGACGGCCGTTCGCTGTCGGTGGCGGTGGGCGGCAACATCAGTGCCAATGAAGCCTCGCTGCTGCTGGAAGCGGTGCGTGCCGGGGCCGGCATCGCGATGCTGCCGACCTACCAGGTAGCACCGCTGCTGCGCACTGGCGAACTGATCGAACTGCTGCCGGAATTCAGCCTGGACGAACTCGGCATTCATGCCGTGTACGCATCACGGCGCCAGCAGCCCGCTATCATGCGGCGATTCCTGGACTTCCTGGGCGAGTGTTTCGCCAGCCCGGCCTTCCAGGACCTGGATTGGCGCCCGCCGGGCAAGGAGAACACATGAACCATGGACAGGCCTTGATCGACCACAACCGTGCTGCCTGGGACCGCCAGGCCAGCGAGGTGCGCGAATGGTCGCGCCCGGTTGAAAGCTCGACGATTGCCGCTGCACGCGAAGGGCGCTGGCAGGTGCATCTGACGCCGCGCGCACTTCCGTTGGACTGGCTGGGCGATGTACGCGGCCGCCGCATCCTGTGCCTGGCTTCGGGCGGTGGACAGCAGGCGCCGGTACTGGCCGCGGCCGGCGCTGATGTCACCGTGTTCGACCTGTCCGACGGGCAGCTGGAGCAGGACCGTCAGGTCGCCGCGCGCGATGGCCTGCAGTTGCGCACGGTGCAGGGCGACATGCGCGATCTGCACGCCTTCGCCAACGGCAGTTTCGATGTGGTGTTCCAGCCGATCTCGAACCTGTACGTGCCCGACGTGCGGCCGGTGTGGAGCGAGTGCCATCGCGTGCTTGCGCGCGACGGCCTGCTGATGACCAGCTTCTACAACCCGGTGCTGTTCGTCGGCGCACGTGATCCGCAGCTGGATGCGCAGGGCTTGATCCGCCCGCAGTACGCCATTCCCTATTCGGACCTGGAAGACCTGGCGCCGGCCGAACGCGAGGCCAAGCTGGCGCGCGGCGATGCGCTCACCTTCGGCCACAGCCTGACCGAACTCATCGGCGGCCAGCTTGACGCCGGCTTCGTCATCGATCGCTTCATGGAAGACTGGCAGCCGCAGCCGCGCTTCCTGATCGACCGCTATCTGCCCACGTTCCTGGCCACCCGCGCGCGCAGGATCGGCTGAAGCGGGCCTGCAAAAAAACAGGCCGACGTACAATGGACGGCCCCACGTCGCACAGGTGCCGTCCCTTGTCGTATCCCTATCCGCTGGTCGTGTTCGACCTCGATGGCACGCTGGTCGACAGCGCGGCCGATATCGCCGAAGCACTGAACCGCACGCTGGAAGACATTGGTGTGGCGCGCGTGCCGGAAACCACGGTGCTGGGCTGGATCGGCGATGGTGTGCGTCGCCTGGTGGAGCAGGCCGTGCATGCCGCCGGCCGCGAGCTCGACCTGGCCGCGGTGATGCCGGTGTTCATGGTGCACTACCGCGAATGCCTGCTGCGCAGCCCACGCCTGTTCGATGGCGTGGCCGAGGCGCTGGCACAGCTGCGTGCGCGCAACGTGCCGCTGGCGATCTGCACCAACAAGCCCGAAGCGCTGGTGCCACCACTGCTGCAGCACCTGGGCATCGGCGACGCGTTCGCGCTGATACTGGGCGGCGACTCGCTGCCGCAGCGCAAGCCCAGTGGTGAACCGCTGCGCCACATCGCTGCGCACTTCGGGTTGCCGGTAGGCGCCTGCCTGATGGTCGGTGATTCGCTGACCGACTATCGCGCCGCTGAAGAGGCCGGCATGCCGATCGCGCTGGTGCGCTATGGCTATCCGCGTGGCCTGGATCTGGCCACCGCACATGCGGTGGCCGTGATCGACGACCTGCGTGAGCTGCCGGGGTTGCAGCGCTGACGCAACGGACGTCTCTGGTCGCCGGCCGGTCACCCGGGCCGACGCAACGGGTAGTGCCGGCCGCTGGCCGGCAACCCGGAACGCTCTCCCGAAGGTCATGATGCTGCCGGCCAGCGGCCGGCACTACCATGACCGTTGCGGTCATCTCGGCTGGTAACGCACGCTCAGCTGGTACTCGCGGCCGGGCTGGTTGAACCACGCCACGGTCTCGTACCTGCGGTCGAACACGTTGGCCGCACGCGCCAGCAGCGACCACGACGGCGTCAGCGCGTACTCGGCACGCAGGTCCAGCGTGCCGTAGCCGCTGACCTTCACCGAGTTGCCGGCGTTGTCATAGCGCTTGCCCGCGCCCTGCACTGTCAGGCCGGCGCGGAAATCGCCGAAGCGGCGATCGATGTCCAGGCGCGCGGTCTGCTGCGCGCGGCGCGGCAGCCAGTTGTCGAACTGGCTGCTGCCCCGGGTGCGGTTGCGCGGGTCGGTGTGGCTCAGCTGCGCGTTGATATCGAAGCCGGCCAGCAGCACGCCACCGGTCAGCTCGGCGCCGCGGATACGCGCCTTCTCCACCTGCTGCATCTTCATCGTGAGCGCATCGTAGGTGATCAGGTCATCGATGCGGGTCTCGTACACGTCCAGGCCCCAATGCCAGCCCTGGCCCTGTTGAGAAACACCGAGGTTGGCGCTCCTGGACTTCTCCGGCTTCAACGTCGGCACGCCGCTCCACAGGTCGTACAGGTCGCTGAAGGTCGGTGCCTTGAAGGCGGTGCCGTAGCTGGCATTGACGCGCAGGCCGTGCGCCAGCTGCATCGCCCAGCCAAGGCTGCCGGTGGCATGGTTGCCGAACTGCTGGTTGTCGTCGTTACGCGCGCTGGCCTGCAGCTGGTGGCGGCCGAAGCGGCCCTGGTACTGCACGAACACACCGGTGTTGCGGCGGCTGTCAACGAGGTAGCCCGCGCTGCTGCCATCCAGGTTGTCTTCGCTCCAGTCCACGCCGGCACTCAGCAGCTGGCCCTCGGCCAGGCCGAAATCCCCCTGCAGCGAGGCGCTGTTGCGGTGGGTCTGCGCACTACCGAATACGCCCGGCGCGCCATAGTTGTCTGATTCGTTGTCACTGCGGCCGACGTTGGCAGTGAATGCCAGGCGCTCGGACGGGGTGTAGCGCACCTTGCCGGCCAGCACCTGCTGGCGGGTTTCAGAGTAGTTGTAGTAGCCGTCGTAGTGGTTCCTGCCGTCGGCACGCAGCGCGCTGCCTTCCACGTTCCACTGGTCGTTGAAGGTGTAGCCGCCACGCAGGCTCTTGGACAGGTTGCGGTAGCCGTCGCGGTCGGGTTCGTCGGCAAAGCAGCCGGCAGTGAACACCGAGGAAGAGCCGCGGCAGGCGTCTATGCCATCGGAATGCTGGTAGGCGATGTCGGCGCCGAACCAGCCGCGTTCGGTGCCACCCCCGATGCCGCCGCTGGCTTCGCGCAGGCCGTTGCTGCCGCCACCGAGCTGGAAGTGCGGAGCAAAATCGCCCTGGTTGCGGCGGGTGAAGATCTGGATGACGCCACCGATGGCGTCGGCGCCGTACAGGCTGGACTGCGGGCCACGCACGATCTCCACGCGCTCGATCTGCGCCAGCGGCAGATCCTGATACATGGCCAGGCCGAGGTCGGCGCTGTTGATGCGCACGCCGTCGACCAGCACCACGGTGTGGCCGGAGTTGGTGCCGCGAAGGAACAGCGAGCTCTGCTTGCCAAGGCCACCGGTGTTGGTCAGGTTGATGCCGGCGCGGCCGCGCAGCAGTTCCTGCAGCGAGGTGGCCTGGCTGGATTCGATCTGCGCGCGATCGATCACCTGGGCCGGCGCGATGCTGTCCTGCAGGGCGATCGGTGTGCGGGTGGCGGTGACCAGTACCTGGTCGAGCGCGGTGGTGTCATTGGCGGCCTGCGCCAGCGTGGGCAGCGTGGCCAGTACGGCCAGGGTGAGCATTCGGGTCTGCAGCTTCATCTGGGGGACTCCAGGTGCTGCGCACGCCCGCGCAGCGAAGGGGAGGAGCCGCGAAGCCAGGCACGCGCCGATGCCACGGCCGACGCCGTGCTCATCCAGCGCCATGCCCACCGCATCGCGACCTGAGGCTTCCGGGCCGGTCTCCGGGCTTGCCGCCGGGTGGCGCGAGGCCACCGTCCAGGCGCCTTCCCATGCGCGCGGCACAGTGGCGTTGTTGCCTGGAACTGACGTGCTTACCGTTGCGGGGGCAGCGCCGGCCTGGCGTGGAATCACGCGTCACCGGCTTCCCGTTTCAACCTGCCGGCCAAGGCCGCAGGTCACCTGGAAGTGCGCGCAGTCTACGGCATCGCCAGCTGGTAGAGTGAGAGGTGTCGCACGCGCTTCTGGTTGGAACCTGGAACATGATTGCAAAGGATCGCCTGCAGTTCCTCGACTCGCTTCGGGGCTTGGCTGCCGTCTATGTTGTGTTGTATCACGTCCAGTCGATGCCGACGCCCACGTTGTCTGTCGCGGGCTGGTTGTTGCCGGTGCTGCACCTGGGGGCCACGGGTGTCGCATTGTTCTTCGTGATCAGCGCATTTTCCCTGTGCTATACCCAGCCTCGCCACAGAGCCAGCGGTCGGCCGTTGCTGAGCTTCTACCTGCACCGCTTCCTGCGCATCGCGCCGCTGTTCTATCTGCTGCTGGCGTTCTCGATTTTCCGCGATGGCCGGGGTAGCCATGCCGGCCATCCGTGGGCCGAGATCATTGCCAATGCCACATTCACATTCAACCTCTTCCCCGGTTGGGACCAGGGAATTGTCTGGGCCAGCTGGGCAGTCGGGGTCGAGATGCTGTTCTATGCGATCTTCCCTGTGTTGTACCTGTGGGTGAATGACGGGCGCCGGGCCTGGATGCTCCTCCTGGCGCTGTTGGGGCTGGCGGCGTTGGCCGGAACTGGCTCGCTGGGAGCACGCGTGGAGGCTTCGCTGGGCAGCTACGGCTGGCTGACGCACGCGCCTGTGTTCGCGATGGGGCTGGTGGCGTATCACGCATACAACGCTCTCTCGCGGCTGCCTTCCGCGCAGGCGCGCGGGTGGGGAATGGCTCTGAACGCTACCGGTGGCCTGGTGCTGCTGCTGGTCATGACAGGAACAGTGGGCGGCTGGAGCGGAGCGAGCCAATGGCAACTGGCGGGCCTTGGCTACCTGGCATTGCTGGTGGGTTGTTCGCAATGCCCGCCACGCTGGTTGATCAACCGGGCGACAGCCTGGCTGGGTACGGTGAGCTACTCGCTCTACCTGGGGCATCCCATTGTGATCGCCTTGCTCGCGCCGGTGTTTGGCAGGCTGCTGGCGGTCACGGGTGGCGGGACAACCGGCTATCTGCTGTGCGCTGCGCTGGTACTGGCAGTCGCACTGCCGTTGGCCGCGCTGGGGCATCGCTGCATCGAAGCACCGATGATCAGGTTGGGCAAACGCGTGATGGCATCGCTGTCCGCATCAGGTGCAGGGGCCTCATCCAGGCAGGCGGAGGGCGGCCCACGCTAGAATGGCGCGCCCCACTACGGGGATGCTGTCCGGAAGTGGGGTTCATGATGTTGCTTCAATCGTCGATTTTACCTGCGCCGTCCGCGACGCAGTCGTTGGCCAGCGCTTCATATACGGTTGCACTACCGTGATCCTCGACCTGGTCCGCCATGCCGGCAACGGTCGCGATGAGTTCCTCGATGGCCGCACCGATCCACCGCAGCTGGCCCCGCTGCCACAGGGACTGGTCGATGCCTATGCCGCACAGCCGTGGGAGCGGGTGATCAGCTCGCCGCGGCTGCGCTCGCTGCACACGGCGATGGCGCTGGCCACCGCGCGCGGCCTGGATGTGGAGGCGGACGAAGAGTGGGAGGAACTGGATTTCGGTGATTGGGACGGCCAGTCCCTGTTCGATCTGCCGGAAGACGCGTTGGCGGCGTTCCATGCCGACCCGCATGCGTATCCGCCGCCGAATGGTGAGAGCTGGGGCCACTTCGAGCGGCGCATTGCGCGCGCGCTGGATCGCCTGCTTGATGACGATGACCCGCTGCCGACACTGGTGGTCAGCCACGGTGGCCCGCTGCGCATGGTGCTTTCGCAGGTGTGCGGCCTGCCAATGTCGCTGTGCTGGGCGCTGCGCATCGACCATGGCACGCGCCTGCGGGTACGGCTGGAACGCGGTGAAGCAGGTCTGGTAGGCGAACTGCTGGAACTGCAGCAGCCCTGAGCGCACCCGCCGGGCATGGCCTGGCGCTACCGATCCCGCATCACAGTGGTAGTGCCGGCCGCTGGCCGGCATCCCCAGGAACGCGGAGGGCTCAATCCTCGTCGGCGCTCTCGGCGACGCTGTCTTCAGCGTCATCGTCGGCATCGAAGCGTTGCTCATGCACCGGGCCCGAAGCCGGGCCGGCTGCCTTCAATGGATGCGCGGCGATGCGTGCTTCGTAGTCCTGCACCAGTGCTTCGCGTTGTGGCTCGCTCAGTTCCTGCCAATGGCAGTCCAGCAACGCGCCTTCCAGCGAGTACAGCAGGTTCAGGCTGGGCTTGAAGCCCGCGCGCTTGACCTTGACGAAGGCGCCGACCGCACCGATCGCGGCCAGGTCCTCGCGGCTGCGCAGGCCGACCTGGCGCAGCCATGCCGCACTCTTCGGGCCGATGTTGCGCAGTTTCGGTGCGCTCATCCCAGGGCCTCGACGAACACGTGGGCGATGGCTTCCAGCCCGGCCTGGTCCTCGGCATCGAAGCGGCCCACCTTGGGGCTGTCGATGTCGAACACGCCGATCAGCTCATCACCGCGCAGCAGCGGCACCACCAGTTCCGAACGCGAGGCCGAGTCGCAGGCGATATGGCCGGGGAAGGCATCGACGTCGTCCACGCGCTGGGTCACGCGCTGGCTGGCGGCCGCGCCGCACACGCCCTTGTCCAGCGGGATGCGCACGCAGGCCGGCAGGCCCTGGAACGGGCCGACCACCAGTTCCTTGCCGTCGTACAGGTAGAAGCCGACCCAGTTCAGATCGGGCAGGGCGTGGTAGACCAGCGCGGAGAGGTTGGCCGCGTTGGCGATGCGGTCGGACTCGGCGTAGACCAGGCCACGGGCCTGTTCCAGCAGCTGGGCGTATTGTTCCGGCTTGCTGCCGGTGAGCGAGGCATTGGCGAACATGCCCGCAGTCTAGCAAGCGTGCGGGGCCGGCGATAATGCACGCTCTGTTGCCCTGCTGGAGCCCATCAATGCCATTGCCCGCCGCGCTGCCACCTGCCCTGTTCGTGACCGGCACCGATACCGGGATCGGCAAGACCGCGGTCAGCACCGCGCTGCTGCACGCACTGCGCCGTCGTGGCCTGCGTGCAGTCGGCATGAAGCCGGTAGCCAGCGGCAGCGAGGATCTGGGGCAGGGCCTGCGCAACGAGGACGCGCTGGCCCTGCAGGCGGCCAGCTGGCCGGTGCCGGACTATGCCGACCTGAATCCGTATGCGTTGCGGCACCCCTTGGCACCGGAGCTGGCCGCTGCCGAAGATGGCGTGCAGGTGGAGCTGGCGCCGATGGTGGCCGCGTTCGAGCGGCTGCGCGCACAGGCCGATATCGTGGTGGTGGAGGGCGTTGGCGGTTGGTTGGCGCCGGTCTCGGCCACGCTGGACCAGCTGGACCTGGTGCGCGCGCTGCAGCTGCCGGTGCTGCTGGTGGTGGGCATGCGGCTGGGCTGCGTCAACCATGCGCGGCTGACCGCGCAGTCGTTGCAGGCCAGCGGCGTGGCGTGCCTGGGCTGGGTCGGCAACCACATCGACCCGGCCATGCAGCGCCAGGACGAGAACTTCGCCACGCTGCGGCAGCGCCTGCCGATGCCGTGCTGGGGCCGGCTGCGGCACCTGCCGGGGGCAAATGGCGAAGCGCTGGCCGCGCACCTGTAGTGCCGGCCGCTGGCCGGCAATCCCGGGATCGCTGGATGGATGCAGTTGCCGGCCAGCGGCCGGCACTACCGTGCTGCAGCCGCCAGCTCGCGCGCGATCGCGCCCAGCCGTTCCACCGCACCGATGAAGCGCGCATCCAGGGTCTGGCAGCACGACAGCCGCAGGCAATGCCGGTAGCGGGCGCCGCGCGAATAGACCTGGCCGGGCATGAACACGATGTCCTCCTGCAGCGCACGCTCGAACAGTTCGCGCGTATCCACGCCCGGCAGTTCCAGCCAAAGCAGGAAACCGCCCTGCGGCTCGGTGGCGCGGGTGCCAGCCGGGAAGTGCTCGGCTACCAGCTGGCGCAGCCGTCCCACCTGCTCGCGATACAGGCGACGCATGCGGTGCAGGTGGTGCTCGTAGCTGCCCGCCTCCAGGTAGGCGGCCACCGCATCGCCGAGTAGTTGCGGTTCGCCGCCGGTGGACTGGAACTTCAGCAGCGCGATGCGCTCGGCGAAGCGGCCACCCTCCAGCCAGCCGATGCGATAGTCCGGCGCCAGCGTCTTGGAAAACCCACCGACCACCATCACCCATCCGTCGCGATCGAAGGCCTTGAGCAAGGGCGCAGGCGGTTCGCAGAACTGCAGCTCGGCATACACCGCATCTTCGATCAGCGGCAGCTGGCGTGCATTGACCAGTTCGGCCAGTCGCTGCTTGGCGGATGTGGGCATGGTGCAGCCCAGCGGGTTGTGCACGGTCGGCATCACCACCAGCGCGGCCAGCGATGTGTGTTCGAGCAGGGCCCCCAGGGCATCGACATCCAGTCCCTGTTGCGGGTGGGTGGGCAATTCGATGGCCCGCAGGCCGAGGGTGGCCAGCAAGGGATACAGGTTGAAGTAGGAGGGCGCCTCGATGCCGACCGCATCGCCGGGCCGGGTGACGGCACGCAGCGCGAGCTGCAGCGCTTCCATCGCGCCATGGGTCAGCAGCAGGCGGTCGCTGTGGGTGTGCAGGCCCATGCGCGGACCGCGGCGCACGATCTGCGCCAGCAGCCGCGGCGAGCCATTCGGGCGTGCATAGGTTTCCACCGTCTGCTGGCCGTGGCGCAGCACCTGTGCGGTGTGCCGGGCCAGCTGCGCCCCGGGATAGAACTGGCGACCACGGGGGCCGGCGAAGGCCAGGTCGATGACGCCGGGTCGGCGTTGTGCCTCCAGCACGCGGGCCATCAGCGCCTGCTGCAGCGGCGCGGTGGGCGCCGACGGCGTATCGCGCAGCGAACGTTCCGGCACCGACAAGCGCGGTGCGACTTCGAAGCCCGCTTTGGGCCGTGGAATCACCAGGCCGGCATCTTCCAGCTGACGATAGGCCGCGATCACGGTGTTCAGGCTGAGCCTGCGCTGCAGCGCCATCTGCCGCAGCGAGGGCAGGCGGCTGCCAACCGGAAGCCGACCGCCGTGGATGGCTTCGGCCAGTTCATCGGACAGCCGCTGGTAGCGGGGAGGGATCATCGCGCTCTGGTCATCTGTATCCATCGAAGTTCCCACCAACTGGAGCTGTACCCATGGTGATGGCGAGACTAGCATGTCGTTGTCGGCCGGGCCTGATCGGGGCGCGGCCGATACTTCCCAAGCGCACGGCGGGATCGCCGTGCGTCTTTTTCTGCGTGGGGATTGCCGGCCGGCGGCTATCGCATCGGCACCAGCACCGCATCGCGCCGGTACAGTGCCGGGAACTGCTTGCCGAGCGCCGCCAGCTTCGGTGCGTCGTAGTAGCGGATGTAGGCCGCCTGCGGGTAGTTCGTCATGTAGTTCTGGTGATAGCTCTCGGCCGGGTAGAAGCGCTGGCCGCTGCCCAGCTGGGTGACGATCGGCGCGCGGTAGCTGCCGGCCTGGCCGAGCTGGGTGATGTAGGCGCGGCTGGCGGCCTGTTGGCGCGCATCGTCGCTGAAGATCGCCGACCGGTACTGGCTGCCGTGGTCCGGCCCCTGGCGGTTGAGCTGGGTCGGGTCGTGCACCACCGAGAAGAACACCTGCATCAGCTGCCCGTAGCTGACCTGGCGCGGGTCGTAGTCGATCTTCACCGCTTCGGCGTGACCGGTCTGGCCGCTGCTGACCCGCTCATAATGGGCGTTGGCGGCGCTGCCACCGATGTAGCCGGATACCGCATTGCTCACGCCCTTGACGTGCTGGAACACGCCCTGCACGCCCCAGAAGCAACCACCGGCAAACACCACGCTGGCGTGGGTGGCGTCATCGCGGAACGCCGCTTCGCCGGTGGGTGCCGGCAGCGCCTTGGCCTGCGCGCTGGATTCGACCGGTGCCGCAATCGCGCCGTGGTCGACCAGCAGCACACCGGCGATCAATGCCGTGGCCACGAGACCGGCGACACCGGCAGCAATACCCTGTTCAAAGGAGAGTTTCATCGTGTCCTCCCGGTTCAACCAAAGGTGAAGGCGTAGGCCTGCACGCCCGCATCGAGGAATTCGATCTCGAAGCGGTGCGGGCCGACCGTGCCGCGCTGGCGCACCAGCTGGAACAGGCGGTGTTCGTTGACCACGCCACTGCCATCGGGGCCGACGTCACTGCCGGCATCGGTGGCGGGCAGCGGTTTGCCGTCCAGCCACACGCGGAAGCGCACCGGCTTGCCGTCCTGGCCCGGTGCCAGCACCAGGTGCAGGTCGCGCGCATGGAACTGGAACGCGATGCGGCCGCCGGCGCGCTGCAGTTGCGCGGCCTCGTCGTTGATCGTCCACTGCCCGGACAGGCCCCACCGGTTCAGCGCCAGGGTGGTGGGCAGCGTGTAGTCGAACGCGGTGTCGTTGCGTTGCCCGCCGGGCGAGGCGAACTGTTCGGCACGGGCGTGGCCCAGATAGGTTTCCGGCGAGCGCAGGTTGCCCATGTCGGCCTGCGCGGCAACGCCCTGCAGGTCGGCCGCGGCGGGATCGGCTGGCGGCGGCAGGCGGGTCTGGCCGGCTTCGGCAAGCAGCCGGCGGATCACCTGTTCCGAGCGCGCGTAGTTGCCCTCGCCGAACTGGTGGCCGCGGATGTTGCCCTGCGCATCGACGAAGTACTGCGCCGGCCAGTATCGGTTGTTGAACGCACGCCAGATCGTGTACTGGTTGTCCAGCGCCACCGGGTACTCGACCTTCAGCTGCTGCACCGCCTTCATCACGTTGCGTGGGTCGCGTTCGAAAGCGAATTCCGGCGTGTGCACGCCGATCACCACCAGGCCATGGTCGCGGTAGCGGCGTTCCCACTCGTGCACGAACGGCATCGCGCGCAGGCAGTTGATGCAGGAGTACGTCCAGAAGTCGACCAGCACGACCTTGCCGCGCAGCTGCTGGGCAGTCAGCGGCGGGCTGTTGAGCCAGCCGGTGGCGCCGTCCAGCGCGGGCAGGGTGCCCTCCACCGGCAGCGGTGCATCGGCACCGGTGTTGGCACCGGCCATCATCATCATCGGCGGTGCCGCCGGTTGCGCGCCGGGTACGGCGTCCAGCAGGCCCTGCTCGATGCGCGCGGTGCTGACCGTGGACAGGCGGGTCAGCAGGCCGGTGTCCCAACCGAGGCCGATCGCCACGACGGCCAGCAGCGCGGCCACGCCCAGCACCTTGCGCAGCACATCACCCACGCCGAGCCGCGCCTGCATCGCGCGGAACACCCGGCCGCCGATCCACACCGCCAGCGCCAGCGCGGTGATCGCGCCCAGTGCATAGGCCAGCAGCAGCGCAGTGGTGCCGACGCTGGCGCCGTGCAGGGCGGCGCCGGTCAGCACCAGGCCCAGAATCGGCCCGGCGCATGGGGCCCACAGCAGGCCGGTGGCGATGCCGATCAGCAGCGAGGTCCCCGCGCCACCGCGTCCTGCGGCGTCAGCGGCATCGGCGCGTGCGCTCAAGCGTGCACCCACGCGCTGGAACGGGGCCAGCAGATGGTCGGCCAGTCGCGGCCACAGCAGCGCCAGCGCAAACAGTGCCATCAGCACCAGGGCGATCCAGCGACCGACCTGGTTGGCCTGCGCCACCCATTGGCTGCCCACCGCCGCCAGGCTGGCGACCACGGTGAAGGTGAGCGCCATGCCCAGCAGCAGCGGCAGCGTGCTGCGCAGGAAGGGGCGGTCGGCGCGCGCGAACACGAACGGCAGTACCGGCAGGATGCAGGGGCTGAGCAGGGTCAACGCACCCCCGAGGTAGGCAAGCAGCAACAGCAGCATGGTCAGGCTCCGGACGTGGGGGAAGAACCGACCGGCACCCGCCAGCCGTCGGTGGTGCCGCCATCGGCAGCACCGGGAACGAACATCAGCGCTGCACCGTTCATGCAGTAGCGCAGCCCGGTCGGACGCGGGCCGTCATTGAATACGTGGCCGAGATGGCCGCCGCAGCGGCGGCAGTGCACCTCCACCCGCAGGATGCCGAAGGTGACGTCGCGGTCTTCGCCGATGGCGTTGTGCAGCGGCGCCCAGAAGCTCGGCCAGCCAGTACCACTCTCGAACTTGGTGGAGGATGAGAACAGTGGCAGCGCACAGCCGGCACAGGCGAACGTGCCCTGCCGGTGCTCCTTGTTGAGCGGACTGCTCCATGGCCGCTCGGTGGCCTGCTGGCGCAGCACCGCGTACTGGGCCGGGGTCAGGCGCTGGCGCCAGTCGGCGTCGCTGTGCATGACCTCGAACTGTCGCGCGGGACGCGTTTCGGCAGCGGCCGGTGCGGCGCGGCTGCACGCGCCGAGGCCGAGCAGGCCGGCGGCGGTGGCAACACCGCCCAGGCCCAGCAGATGGCGGCGGGTGAGGGTCATGGCGGACTCCGGGAAGGGGCGACGGGGCCATGCTGCGCCCGCCCGGGTCAACGAATCCTCACGCAGGATTCAATTTTTCGTGAGGTATCGGCGGCCATCCCGCGCCACAATGCGGGCAGCCTCCCCCACTGGCCCCGAGCTGCCGATGTCCGCCAAACGCGTGTTGATCGTTGAAGATGATGCCCACATCGCCGACCTGCTGCGCATGCATCTGGGCGATGAAGGCTATGACGTGGCCCACGCCGCCAGCGGTGACGCCGGACTGCGCCTGCTCGAACAGGAAGGCCCGTGGGATGCACTGGTGCTGGACGTGATGCTGCCCGGCGTGGATGGCCTGCAGGTGTGCCAGCGCGCACGCGCGATGGCGCGTTATGTGCCGATCATCATCATCAGTGCACGTGGCAGTGAAACCCAGCGCATCGTCGGCCTCGAGCTGGGGGCGGACGACTACCTGGCCAAACCCTTCTCGATGCCGGAGCTGGTGGCACGGGTGCGCGCACTGCTGCGCCGCGCCGAGGCGATGGCGCAGAGCGCACGCATCGATGCCGGCGCGATCGAGCTGGGCGGGCTGCAGCTGGACCCGGTTGCACGCACCGCGTCGGTGGAGGGCACTGCGCTGGAACTGACCCCGCGCGAATTCGACCTGCTGCTGTTCTTCGCCCGTCATCCTGACCAGGTGTTCGCACGCATGGAACTGCTCAACCAGGTCTGGGGCTATCAGCACGATGGCTACGAGCACACGGTCAACACCCATATCAACCGGCTGCGCAGCAAGATCGAAACCGACCCGGCCAATCCGCGGCGGCTGCTGACGGTGTGGGGGCGCGGCTACAAGCTGGTCGATCCGGCCGGGGCGGCGGCATGATCAGGCCGAACCTGTGGCAGAAGCTGGCGGCGGTGATCGCCGCACTGATGCTGATGTGCTGCATGGCGCTGCTGGCGCTGCAGATGCGTGCCAACACCCGCCACGAGCAGGAAGTGGTGCAGCGGCTGTCGCTGGGCCTGGCCGAGCACATTGCCCAGCGCAGCGAGCTGATGGACACCAGCGGCATGCGCGACGCCGCGGTGCGCGCTTTGTTCGGCCAGCTGATGGCGGTCAACCCCAGCGTCGAGGTCTACCTGCTGGACGACCAGGGCCGCATCCTCGGCCACGATGCGCCCAGCGGCCATCTGGTACGCAACCGCGTGGACGTGGCGCCGTTGCGCCACCTGCTGGCCGGCGAGCCGCTGCCGATCCTCGGCGACGATCCGCGCAGCGCCGATGGCCGCAAGGTATTCAGCGCCGCGCCGTTGATCGTGCAGGGCCGCCAGGCGGGTTACGTGTACGTGGTGCTGGTCGGCGAGCACCGGCAGATGCTGGCCGACGACCTCGCGGCCGGCAGCCAGTGGAACACCACCTGGTGGTCGGTGATGCTGGTTGGCAGCCTCGGCCTGCTTGCCGGGCTGGTGGCGTTCTACTGGGTGACCCGCCCGCTTCGGCGGCTGACCCGGCGCATCCAGGCCTTCGACATCGACGCACCGACGCCACTGCCGCCACCGGAGCCGCTGCGCCCCGGCGAGCGCGACGAGCTGGTGATCCTTGAGCACGCACACGCGCAGATGGCGCAGCGGTTGGGCGAACAATGGCAGCAGCTGCGCCAGCAGGACCTGCAGCGGCGCGAACTGGTGGCCAACATCTCGCATGACCTGCGTACGCCGTTGTCGTCGCTGCATGGCTATCTGGAAACGCTGGCGTTGAAGGACGCCACGCTGTCACCGGACGAACGCCGCCGCTATCTGGGCATCGCCCTGGCGCAGAGTGCCAAGGTCGGTCGGCTGGCGCGCGCGCTGTTCGAGCTGGCGCGGCTGGAGCATGGCGAGGTACGCCTGGAGTGGGAGGTCTTCGCGTTGCCGGAGCTGCTGCAGGACGTGCTGCAGAAGTTCGAGCTGGCCGCGCAGGCGCGCAACCAGCGCCTGCATGCCGACTTCCCGCCGGGCCTGCCGTTGGTGCGCGCCGACCTGGGCCTGGTCGAGCGTGTGCTGACCAATCTGCTCGACAATGCGTTGCGGCATGCACCCGAGGGAGGCCGGATCGAAGTACGCCTGCGCGCAACGCCCGACAGCGTAGAGGTCAGCGTGTCCGACGATGGTCCCGGCGTCGCACCGGCGCTGCGCAGCCAGCTGTTCCAGGCACCGGCCGCGCTGGGCGCGCGACGCGGCGAGAACGGTGGTCTCGGTCTGCTGATCGTGCAGCGCATCGTGCAGCTGCACGGTCGTCGCATCGAACTGCGTGACAGCGAACATGGCGCCCTGTTCGTGTTTGCCCTGCCGCGCGCGGAACCGGCGGTCTAGCAGGCCGTATCGCCTTCCACGACGCCGCCGGTTTCCAGTGGCAGGTGCAGGCGGATGCAGGCGCCGCCCAGGTCTGAATCGGTCACCTCGACATGGCCGCCATGCTTGTCGGCCACTACCTGCACCAACGCCAGGCCAAGCCCGAAGCCGGGGCTGCCCGGGTCCAGCCGCACATACGGTTGCAGCACCTGGCCGCGCAGTTCGGGCGCGATGCCAGGGCCGTCATCCTCCACCTGCAGGCACAGCCAGCCGTCGTCCGCCGTGCTGGCGACGCGGATCTGCCGGCGCGCATAGCGCAGCGCATTGCCGAGCAGGTTGCGCAGCGCCAGTTCCAGCATGTGCCGGTTGACGTTGACCAGGCCTACCGGTGACAGCACCTGCTGCACCGGCATCGGCAGCGGGGCGAACTGGGCGATCACGCCGCGCACCAGGGTGGCCAGCTGCAGCCGTTGGCGGGTCAGCTGGTGGCAACGGCCGAGAGCGGCGTACTCGACGCCGGCATCGGTGAGGTGCTGCAGCCGATCGACATCGGTGCGCAGGCCGCCCAATGCATCGCGCTGAAGCTCATCCAGCGCGGTGTCCTCGAGGTCGGCCAAGCCGAAACGCATGCGCGCCAGCGGGGTACGTACCTCGTGCGCTACAGCCTGTGCCAGCACGCGCTGGCTTTCCAGCAACTGCTGCAGCTGCTCGGCCATGTGGTTGAAGGCGTTGGCCAGCGGCCGCACCAGCGCGGTACCGGCACGCGGCGCGCGCGTGTCCAGCTGGCCGTCGCGCATCTGCCGTGCCGCCTGGGCCAGCTGCGAGACGTCGCGCCACAGGCGGTAGACCATCACGTACATTGGCAACGCCACCGCCACCATCAGGATCAGCAGCAGGATCGCCACGCCGGAGACTTCGCTGTCCTGCCATCCCTCCTCAGGCAATGCTTCGTCCAGCGGCCCCAGCATCACCGCGTAGTCGCTGTCGCCGATCCGCTGCAGGCTGCGCATGTGCTCCAGGTCGATCTGCACACGGCCGTTGTTGAACGCCGGGCGCTGGCTGGCAGGCAGCTCTTTCACCGCCTCGGCCAGCGGCACCATGCGCAGCGCGTAGGCGAAATCGGCGTCGAGTTCGCGCGCCAGCGCCGGCCACTGCTCGCGCGGGGTTTCGGCGAAGCGATGCTGCAGCAACGCATGGGTGCCGCGCATCTCGGCCTGCAGGCCGGCCTCGGTGCGGTCTTCCAGCAGCGCATCCCACGCCCACAGGCCGAGCACGATCAGCAACAGGTGGGCGACCAGGAAGCCGATGCCATAGCGCAGGAAGTGGAAGGCGTGGCCGCGCATCGCCGAGGGCGTGCGCTTCATCCCCATGCCGATCGGCTGAACAGGTAGCCGCGTCCGCGCACCGTCTTGATCCGTTCCGGCTGCTCGGGGTTGTCACCCAGCTTGCGGCGCAGGCGCGAGATGCGGGCGTCAATCGAGCGGTCCAGGCCATCGAAGGCGATCCCGCGCAGGCCACGCAGCAGCGCGTCGCGGTCGAGGATCTGGCCGGCGTTGCTGGCCAGCAGGAACAGCAGGTCGAACTCGGCGGTGGTCAGTTCCAGCAGCGCACCCTGCAGGTGCACGTTGCGGGTGGACGGGTCGATGTTCAGCTCGCCGAAGCGCAGGCTGCCGTCGCGCGGCTCGACCCGGCGGTGGCGGCGCAGGTGGGCGCGCAGGCGGGCCAGCAGCACCCGCGGTTCGATCGGCTTGCCGATGTAGTCGTCGGCGCCCAGCTCCAGCCCCAGGACCTGGTCGATGTTGTCGGTGCGGGCGGTCAGGACGCAGATGATGCCGTCATAGTGGGGACGTATCTGCCGACACACTTCGAAACCATCCTGGTCGGGCAGGCCGACATCGAGCAGGACCAGGGCCGGCTTTTCGGCCAGGATCCGGGTCACGGCGCGCTCGCCGCTGCGCTCGTGGGCGACCTGGTAGCCATGCCGCTGCAGATAGTCACTGACCATCGTTCCCAGGCGGGCATCGTCTTCGACCAGTACGATATCCAGCATTTTCAAGGCCTCCGTGGACGCAAACGTACCGCCACGGCACGAGCGCGGCGATGCTATCCCAGCCATCGGGCCGCCCGGGTGCAGGGGGCGGGCGCCATTCAGCCGGGGTTGCTGGCGCACGGGCCGGGTCTCAGCCCCGGCAACCACTTGGCGCCCAGCATAGCCGGTTGCCGTTACAAAACGTTACCTTCGTCACACGCGTGGTGACGATCGCTGACAGCAATGCGACTGACTCGGGGCGGAGGCAGGCCGAGCATGGAGTCTCCTCCGTTCCGCGTGCCGTTCCCATGTCGCCCGCCAACCTCCGCCTGCCGAACCTGTCCTGCCGCCACTGCGGAGGTGCCCGATGAGCGGCGTGGTCGGGGCCTGGCTGCCGCCCGCCGAAGACGAGCACCTGCTGCAGCAGCTGGCGCCGATGCTGCGCGCGTTGCAGCAGCGCGGCCGAGGGCGTATCGGCTACTGGACCGATGCCGAGGCCGGCCTGGCACTGGGCCATTGCCGGGCGCCGACCGATACGCCCCTGCAACCGCTGAGCTCGGACTGCGGCCGCTATGTGCTGTGCCTGGACGGCCGCCTGTACAACCGCGCCGACCTGCAGGCACAACTGCGCGATCTGCCGCGCAGCTGCAGCGATGCGCGGCTGCTGCTGCAGGCGATCGTCGAGTGGGGCGTGGAGCGGGCGCTGTCGCGCATCGAGGGCGCCTTTGGTTTCAGCGTGTGGGACCGCGAGTCGCGCGCGCTGTGGCTGGCCCGTGACCCGGTGGGCGAGCGCCCGCTGTACTACGGCTGGTACCAGGGCAGGTTCCTGTTCGCCTCGGAGCTGAAGGCGCTGCAGGCCTTTGAGGGCTTCTCGCCGAGCATCGACCAGGATGCCCTGAGCCTGCTGCTGCGCCATGACTACGTGCCGGCGCCGCACACCATCTACCGTGGCATTCACAAGCTGGTGGCCGGCGCCATGCTGCGCATCGACCTCAACGACCATGCTGCGGGTCACTCCGGCATGGCCGCGCAGGGCGGTTCGCGCTACTGGTGTGCACGCGATGCGATGCACAGCGCATTGCAGGACCCCCTGCAACCGGCGCCGAGCCTGGAGCAGGCTACCGACCAGCTGGAGGCGGTGCTGCAGAAGGCCATCGCTGCACGCATGCACTCGCCACTGGCCTGCGGCGCGTTCCTGTCCGGGGGGACCGATTCCTCGCTGGTGACGGCGATGATGCAGGCGCAGTCGACCCTGCCGATCGAAGCATGGACGGTCGGCTTCGACGATCCGGGCCACGACGAGAGCGACTGGGCTTCGCAGGTGGCGCGTCACCTGGGCGTGCAGCATCACCTGCACCGGATGGACGCGCGCCAGGGCCTGGACCTGCTGCAGCGGCTGCCGCAGGTCTGGTGCGAGCCGTTCGCCGATGCCTCGCAGCTGCCGACATTGCTGGCCAGTGAAATGCTGGGTGCGCGCAAGCCGGTGGCGTTGACCGGTGACGGCGGCGACGAACTGTTCTTCGGACATCCCAGTTATGGCCGCGCGCTGCGCAATGCACGGCTGTGTGGCGGCCTGCCGGACTGGGTGCGTGACCTGGCGCGGCGCAGCGGCAACCGCATGAACGTCGAGCGCGGCCGCCTCGGTGGCTGGCGCGCGCTGGTGGCCGAGGTCGCCGCCAACGACGTGGAAGGCCACTACCTGCAGCGGGTCACCCGCTGGCGGCAGCCGGCGCAGGTGGTGCTGGGCGCGCGCGAACCGGTGACGATCTTCCAGCAGCAGGACACGGCGCTGCCGGCCGAGGCGCGCATCCAGCTGCTCGATTTCCGCATGGATCTGGCCGAAGGCATTCTCGCCAAGGTTGATCGCGCCGGCATGGCGGCGGGCGTTGAAACCCGTGCGCCGCTGCTGGACATGGAGGTGGTGCGCCTGGCCTGGCGCCTGCCGCAGCATCTGAAATACCACGATGGCGAGCACAAGCTGATTCTGAAGCACCTGCTGGCGCGCTATCTGCCCGAGCCGCTGGTGTACCGTCCCAAGCGCGGCTTCGGCCCGCCGATGGCGCGCTGGCTGGCGGGTCCGCTGCGCGATTGGGCGGAGGCGTTGCTGGATCCGCAGCTGCTGCGCAACCAGGGCTGCTTCGATGCGGTGCGCGTGCGTGGCATCTGGGAGGCGTTCCTGCGCGGTGAGCGCAAGTGGCACACGCACCTGTGGAACGTGCTGATGTTCCAGGCGTGGCACCAGCACTGGCACGGTGGTCGCGGGCGCTGAGGTTCCTTCGCGGATTGTTCTGCATGGCGCAGGGCGGAGGCCCTCGCGTACGAATGTCCTCCGGCGCTGGCCGTTGGCCGTCACCTCCCCCTTTACTTCGTACGCAAGGGCCTCCGCCCTGCGTTCGGAGTTCGTCGGCGCCTCCTTGAAAGGCTGCCGCGAGCACTGCGCTTTACCTGCCGCAAGCCGAGCCTCGTCGGGGTGGGCAGGGGTCTGGGCAAAGTAAAGGAGGAGGTGACGGCCAACGGCCGGCGCCGGGGGACATTTGCCCAGGTCCCTGCCCACCCCGGCGGGGCCCTTCAGCTCGCAGAGAGTCCAGACGAAGAAGTGCCTCGGAATCCAAACGTCAGGCAAAAAAAGACCCGGCAGAGGGAGGGATCTGCCGGGTCCGGATTGCGTGGGGGGAGGGACCCACGCAATGAGCGTTGCGTCGCGTCAGTGGCTGTTCGCGTCCGCGCTTGATTCGTTGTAGCCCTGCACCAGTTCGGACCAGGCCTTGCCGGCCTGCAGGCCGAGGCCGACCACGTCCTGCTGGGCCTGGCCCAGCCGCTGCAGGTTGTCCTGCCACAGCTGCGTGCCCTTGCTGAGCACCCCGGCCGCATCGTCGCTGCGGGCCAGTTCACCCAGCCAGCCACCGGTCGCGGTCAGGTTCCGCTCCAGCGCCTTCAGCTGCACGCCGAACATGCTTTCGGCGTTCTCCAACGCCAACCGGTTCGCACGCGTTGCCGCGGCAGCAAGCTGGCGGGTGGCATCACTGAAGCGATCGCTGAAGGCGGCGGCCATGGGCATCAGAGTGTGACTTGATGCAATGCAGCATACGCCGTTGATGCCGCATTGCAACAAAAATAACGAAGGCGCCCATGGCGCCTTCAGAAAACCTTTCAGATCAATGATTTGATCAGATGGCCGGGCCGCGGTAGCGGCAGCCGGAGGTACAGGTCTCGTGCACGGTGATCTCGCTCAGCGCCGGCAGGCTGGGCTTGAGCTCGTTCCAGATCCACACCGCCAGGTTCTCGCTGGTCGGGTTCTCCAGGCCGGGGATGTCGTTGAGGTAGTGATGGTCCAGGCGCTCGTAGATCGGCTGGAAAGCCGCTTTCACGTCACCGAAATCCATGATCCAGCCCGTCTGCGCGCCGGGCTCGCCCTCGACCTTCAGTTCCACCCGGAACGAGTGGCCGTGCAGGCGCGCGCACTTGTGCCCCGGCGGCACGTTGGGGAGGCGGTGCGCCGCCTCGAGCATGAAGACTTTGAAGATTTCCATGGCGGCGATTGTACGCCGCAGCTGTCGCCTCTGGCCGGGTGGATGTTGGCTGTTCGTGAAGAAACTCTTTCCATCCGGATGAAGAGATGATAGCTTCTCTTATATCCGTATGAAGAGATGTTATTGGCCGGACGTCGGCCAGGCATGGACTACTGCGGAACTTCGTCGTCCTTACCACCTCCCCCACATCGTCATGCCCAAGCACACCCTGCTCGTGGCGGCCCTGGCCGTCGCTCTGGCCGCGCCTTTGTCCGCCGCCGCCGAATCCTCCGCCGATGCCAGTGGCGAAGCCAGCACGCTGGCCGCCGTGCGCGTCACCGGTTCCAACATCAAGCGCACCGATACCGAGGCCTCCAACCCGGTGCAGGTGATCGCCCGCCAGCAGCTGGAACAGACCGGCAAGGCCACCGTGGCCGACGTGCTGCGCTCGATCTCGGCCAATACCGGCAACGCCAGCAACGAAACCACCAACAACGGCTGGGCCTCCGGCTCGGCCGGCATCGGCCTGCGTGGCCTGTCGCAGAAGAACACGCTGGTGCTGCTCAACGGCCGCCGCCTGGCCAACTACGGCTTCCCGGCCGGTGGCCTGTCCGACACCTTCGTCGATCTCAACGCGCTGCCGCTGGTCGCGGTCGAACGCATCGAAGTGCTCAAGGACGGCGCCTCGGCCGTCTACGGCTCCGATGCGGTGGCCGGGGTGGTCAACATCATCACCCGGCAGAACTTCGAAGGCGCCGAGATCGGTGGCAGCTTCGGCGGCGCCGACCAGGGCGGCCTGCACGAGCAGAACCTGAAGTTCGTCGGCGGCCTCGGTGATCTCGACACCGATGGCTACAACATCCTGTTCAGCCTGCAGGGCTACAACCGCGAGCGCCTGGACCAGGACGAACGCAACCTGACCAGCAGCGGCATCTACACCGACAAGCCGGGCGGCCGCTGGAACGGCTGGTCGGCCAAGGGCGCGCGCTATCTGGTGAACGGCGTGTCGGTGCCGATGCTCGATGCCAACGGCAACTGCCCGACCGGTACCACCCGCGTTGCCAGCGCGCCGATCGACGGCCTGGCCGGCGATACCTGCGGCTTCAACCAGGCGCCATTCACCACCCTGATTCCGTCGACCAAGCGCTACCAGGCGTACGCCAACGGTACCTTCCGCCTGAACGACAACGTCGAAGCGTTCGGCGAAGTGCTGTACAGCCAGATCAAGAGCACCGCGTGGTTCGGCAGCAGCCCGTATTTCACCCTGGAAAGCGGCCGCTTCGCACTGAACGCGGACAGTGGCCTGGCCGAGCCGGTGTCGTCGCTGCTGCCGGCCAACAATCCGTACAACCCGTACGGCCGCGCGATCCCGATCGAGTACACCTTCTTCGACCTTGGCGGCACCCTCAAGACCAACCGTTCCACCGCCTATCGCGGCGTGTTCGGCCTGCGTGGCACTACCGCGAAGTGGGACTGGGAAGTGGCCGCGTTCGGGGCGCGCAGCAGCGAGCGCGAGAGCGTGTCCGGTGGCTTCGCCAACCGCTGGGCGCTGGCCGATGCACTGGCCACCGGCAGCTACAACCTGCTCAACCCGGCGGCCACGCCGCAGTCGGTGCGTGATGCGATCAACATCGCCACGCTGCGTCCGGCCGAGTCCAAGCTGCAGGGCTTCGACGCGAAGATCTCCGGCAGCCTGGGCCACACCTGGGCCGGCGAGATCGGCTTCGCCGCCGGTGCCGAGTGGCGCCGCGAGAAGCTCGATTCCAACAACCCGTGGCAGATCGATGCCGGCCTGCAGGTGCGCCCGGCCATCGCCGAAGTGCACGGCCAGCGCCAGGTCAGTGCCGCCTACGCCGAAGTGAATGTGCCGCTGGCCTCGACGCTGGAGCTGTCGGCGGCCGCACGTGCCGACCACTACGATGACTTCGGCAATGCGTTCTCGCCGAAGCTCGGCCTGCGCTGGCAGCCGCTGGATTTCCTGCTGGTGCGTGCTTCGGCCTCGAAGGGCTTCCGCGCGCCGTCGCTGTCGGAGAACTCCAACAGCACCAGCATCGCCTACGGCAGCGTGGTGGATCCGCGTGACCCCGATGTGCCGGGCTCGCGCCAGAACCCGACCTTCTTCACCGTCGGCAACAATGCACTGAAGCCGGAGCGTACCAAGAGCGTGAACTTCGGCGTGGTGCTGTCGCCGTGGGCCAACACCAACCTGAGCGTGGACTACTACCGCATCCAGCTGGACAACCTGGTCGGCACCAACAACACCCAGACCCTGGTCAACGACAACGTGGCCGGCGCCGTGCAGCGCGACGAGCGCGGCAAGCTGCAGGCGGTCTACAACCGCTACCAGAATCTCAGCGAGCTGAAGACCTCGGGCATCGATGTCGAGCTGCGCCAGCGCATCCCGACCGCAGCGCTGGGTGACTTCACCGTGTCTTCGGCCTACACCCACGTGCGCGACTACCGTCGCCCGACCGTAGTCGGCGGCCCGCTGGTGGACTACGCCGGCAGCAACCTCGGCGCGACCCTGCCCAAGGACAAGGCCACCACCACGCTGGACTGGACGTACGGCGACTTCAACGCGGCGGTGACCTGGTACTACACCAGCAGCTACCGCCAGGAAGCCGGCACTGCGGCCAAGGCCGTGCAGCAGCGTGTCGGCAGCTACAGCCAGTACGACCTGTACCTGGCCTACACCGGCGTCGACAAGCTCACCGTGTACGCCAAGGTGCAGAACCTGGCCGACAAGACGCCGCCGTACGACGCCTCGTTCCCGGGCATCCGCGCGCCGTACGACTTCAGCCAGTACGACCTGCGCGGCCGCTACTTCACGCTGGGCTTCGACTACCGCTTCTGATCCATCCGTCGCGGCCGGCTTCCCCGGGGAGCCGGCCGCGCGACTGTCCGCCGTTGTGTTCCAGGGGAGCCACCGTGTCCTTGCATCGCCGTGCCGTTCTTCCGTTGCTGATTGCTGCCATCACCGCGTTGTCCTCGCCGCAGCCGGCGCAGGCACAGAGTGCGTACTTCTTCCCGCAGGCCACCGAAGCGGCCGCATTCGATACGTCCATTCCCACGCCGGAACAGTTCCTTGGCTATCCGGTCGGCAGCCGTTACACCCGGCATGACCAGCTGGTGGCCTACTTCCAGGAACTGGCGAAACGCTCGGGCAAGATAAGCGTGCGCGAGATCGGCCGCAGCTACGAGGGACGCCCGCTGTTGATCGCCACGGTCACTGCGGCGGGCAACCAGGCGCGACTGGAACAGATCCGCCAGCAGCACGCGACGCTGGTCGATCCGGCGCAGCCACGCAGCGCCGCCGGCGACAGCCCGGTGGTGGTGTGGCTGGGCTACAGCGTGCACGGCAACGAGACCTCCAGTGCCGAAGCCGCGATGCTGACCGCGTACTACCTGGTGGCCAACCAGAGTGCAGAAACCCAGCGCTGGCTGCAGCAGGCCGTGGTGCTGTTCGACCCGGCGCAGAATCCGGACGGCCGTGATCGCGCGGCCAACTGGCACAACGCATGGGCCTCGGACCCGGCTTCGGCCGACCCGGCCGACAAGGAACACGTCGAGCCGTTCCCGCAGGGCCGCACCAACCACTACTTCACCGACCTCAACCGTGATTGGCTTGCGCTGACCCAGCAGGATTCACGGCCGAAGGTGGAGGTGTTCCACCAGTGGTACCCGAACGTGCAGATCGACTTCCACGAGATGGGCAAGGACAGCACCTACTACTTCGAGCCGTCGCCGAAGAGCATGCACAGCCCGTTGATCCCGGCGGCATCGTACGAATTCAACAAGACCTTGGCCAAGTACCACGCGCAGGCGCTGGATGCACTGGGTTCGCTGTACTACACCGGCGAGAACTTCGACAACTTCTCGCCGGTATATGGCTCCACCTATCCGGACTTCCACGGCGCGGTCGGCGTGACCGTCGAGCAGGCCAGTTCACGGGGCCGCGTGCAGGAATCGGTGAATGGCGTGTTGACGTTCCCGTTCACCATCCGCAACCAGGTTGCTACAGGGCTGGGCACAGTGCGTGGCGCGGTCGCCGAGCGCAGTGGCCTGTTCGACCTGCAGAAGCAGTTCTTCCAGAGCGCGCTGAAGCAGGCTGCACAGCAGCCGGTGAAGAGCTTCGTGTTCGGCGATGCGCATGACCCGGCACTGACCCGGCGCTTGCTGGAGCTGTTGCTGCTGCATCGCATCGAAGTGCGCGCGCTGGATCGTGCGGTCACCGTGGATGGGCAGCACTTCGCGCCGGGCAACGCCTACGTGGTGCCGGTGCAGCAGGCGCAGTTCCGGCTGGTGCATTCGATCTTCGCCGAGACGCCGCCGATCAAGGGCGACGTGTTTTACGGCAGCACCAGCTACGCGATCGCACCGGCCTACGGCGTGGCGTTCGCGGGCAGTCGCAGCCGCATCGACGGTGGCGCCCGCATCGCGGGGCTTCCGCCGGTACAGGGCGAGGTGCTTGGCGGCCAGGCCGGCTTTGCCTATGTCATCGACTGGCGCGACTACAACGCGGGCCGGGCGCTGGCGGTGCTGCAGGGCAAGGGCCTGAGTGCACGCGCAGCCTTCCAGCCGTTCACCGCAGCCACCGCACAGGGCGAGGCGGACTTTGCTGCCGGCAGCATCGTCATTCCGGTGGCCGGGCAGCCGCTGCAGGGCGTGGCGCTGCTGGACGCGGTACGTGCCGCAGCCCGCGTTGCAGGCGTGCAGGTGCATGCGCTGTCCACTGGTCGCAGCCGCGAGGGCGTTGACCTGGGCAGCGACGGCGTCAAGGCGCTGCGCAAGCCAGCCGTGGCACTGGTGATGGGCGAGGGCGTGGCCGCCACCGAGATTGGCTCGGCTTGGTTCCTGCTCGACCAGCAACTGCAGCTTCCGGCCAGCAAGCTGGATCCGCAGCAGCTGGGCAAAGTGCCGCTGGATCGTTACACCACCATCGTGCTGTCCGGCGGTACCTATACCGGCGTCGATGCCACCGCGGTGGCAGCATTGAAGCGCTGGGTGCAGGCCGGTGGTTCCCTGGTGACCTACGGCAGTGCCTCGAAGTGGGCGATCGAACAGAAGCTGGCCGACGGCGAGACGCTTGGCAAGGAAGAAGAGGCTGCTGGTGAGAGCCGCCGTGCGTTCGGCGACCAGCGCGATATTGCCGCGATCGAGCGGGTCAGCGGCAACATCCTCAGTGCCGACGTGGATACCAGCCATCCGTTGGCGTTCGGCGTGCCGCGTCGTCAGCTGGCGATCAACAAGGAAAACACGGTGACGCTGCAGCCAAGCGCGAATCCGTTCTCGACAGTGGTGCGCATCGACACCACGCCGCGGGTGAATGGTTACCTGTCCGAGCGCAACCGCGCGCGGGTGGCGGGCAGCGCGTGGCTGCTGGTGTCGGCGCAGGGGCAGGGCAACGTGGTGCTGTTTGCCGATGATCCGGCGCATCGCAAGTACTGGCACGGGACGGATCGACTGCTGATCAACGCGATCTTCTTCGGGAATCAGGTGAATCCGAGTAAAGCGCGGGGTTGAGGCGTTTAGCGCCTTGATTGATGCGTGTGGGGGAGGCCGGGCGGGCTGCGCAGGACACGCTGTAAATACGTCCATGTAAGCTCGATCGGCGCATCCATGCGCCTCACGGTCCTGCGCAGCCCGCCCGGCCTCCCCTCGACAGTTTCCTGCGGGCGCGGACGCATCGAACCCCAAGGCGGGAGCAAGGGCAAAAGCAAAAGCAAAGTCAGAAATTGCGACTTCGGCTTTTGCCTTTGAATTTGAATTTGAATTTGATCTTTCTTCTCCCGGCTACCCGGCGGGAGAAGAAGGCGCAGGCAATGCTTGAAGCGGATGGGCGTGGGGCCAGCGCAAAACCGTGAGGCGCATGGATGCGCCGACCGAGCCCCCATGGATGGGTTTACGGCGTGTTTTGCGCTGGCCCCACGCCCATCCGCCCTCAGCACAAACACACCGCCTGCTTCTACTCACGGTAGCCGGCAAAAAAAAAGGACGGCGCCTCAGCGCCGTCCCTCGATAGCCCCCCGCGCAGCGGGAAGCACAACAACTCTCAGCTGCGATCAGCCGGCGCGACCGCCGCCGTTACCACCCTGGCCGCGGCCACGGCCGCCACCATTACCGCCACCGCCACGGCGCTGGCCCTGACCGGCGCCTGCACCCGCACGCTGCTGGCCATTGCCACCGCCCTCACGACGGCCGCCGCCGGACTTCTTCGGGCCGGCATGCGCATGGCGCGGCGCATCACCGTGCGGACGGCGCGCGTGGTTCTTGCGCGGTGCGCGCTCGCCGGTATCGTGCTCGGCCTTGCCCGGTGCACTGTTGCCCCAGCGGATCGGCGTCTGCAGCTCGAAACCCGGTACGTCGCGGATGTCCATGTCGCGGCCCAGCAGGCGCACGATCGCGCGCAGCAGCTTCACTTCATCCTGCGCCACCAGCGAAATCGCCTGGCCGGTGGCACCGTTGCGGCCGGTACGGCCGATGCGGTGCACGTAATCCTCGGCCACCATCGGCAGGTCGAAGTTGATCACCTTCGGCAGCTCATTGATATCGATGCCACGCGCGGCGATGTCGGTGGCCACCAGCACGGTCACGCGGCCCGCCTTGAAGTCGCCCAGCGCACGCAGGCGCTGGCCCTGGCTCTTGTTGCCGTGGATCGCCGCGGTCTTGATGCCCGACTTCTCCAGGAACGTGGCCAGCTTGTCGCTGCCATGCTTGGTGCGTGCGAACACCAGGGTCTGCTCACGGCTGTCCTGCGCCAGCAGGTGCAGCAGCAGGTCGCGCTTGCGGCCGGCATCGACCGGGTGCACGCGGTGGGTGATGGTTTCGGCCACGGTGTTCTTCGGCGTCACCTGGATCTGTTCCGGGTTGCGCATGAACTCCAGCGCCAGCTGCCGGATGTTGTCCTCGAAGGTGGCCGAGAACAGCAGGGTCTGGCGGTTCTGCTTCGGCAGCTTGGCCAGGATGCGCTTGATCGACGGCAGGAAGCCCATGTCGAGCATGCGGTCGGCTTCGTCCAGCACCAGCAGTTCAATGCCGGACAGGTCGATGCTGCGACGCTCCAGGTGGTCGATCAGGCGGCCCGGGCAGGCCACCAGCAGGTCCACGCCGCGGCGCAGGATGTCCAGCTGGTTGCCCATGCCGACGCCGCCGTAGATGCACGCGCTGGGGATGCGCAGGTACTTGCTGTAGCCGCGCAGGCTGTCATGCACCTGGGTGGCCAGTTCGCGGGTCGGGGCCAGGATCAGCGCGCGCGGCTTGCGCGGGCCGCTGCGCACTTCCTGCGAGGCGGTGCCCAGGTGCTGCAGCAGCGGCAGGCCGAAGGCGGCGGTCTTGCCGGTACCGGTCTGAGCGCCGGCCAGCAGGTCGCGACCGGCCAGCGCCAGCGGGATCGCCTGCTGCTGGATCGGGGTCGGGTTCTCGTAGCCCTGCTCGGCGAGCGCACGCAGCAGGAAGGGCGCCAGGCCCAGCGATTCAAAAGACATTGAGTTTGCTCCAAGTACAAGAAACGCCTGTCCGACTGGACAGACGGGGGCAGATCAAACTGATCGGCTGACTCGGAGCGTTCCCGTGAACCGCGCTGCGAGAATTGGGTGCAGCCGGCACGAAGCGCAGGCTGGAATGCGTGACGAACGGCGTCGGAGTGGGGGCGGGCGAAGAGGGCGGACCCTGGTCGCCGGCGATCCCGGAGGGAAACGGACGGCCGCTGCAGACCCCGCAAGTCTAAACGATGTTTGAGACTTCACGCAAAAAGGCCTGTTCAGGTAAGGGTTCTGCCTGCAGGGCTGCGCCCTGCACCCGCAGAGGCCAGAGCCATGGCCGGAGCAAGATCAAAAGCCGGGTTCCTGTGGGTTGGCGGGGTGGGTCCGGTGGCAGGGGGCGCCGTAAATACGTCCATGTAGGCTCGGTCGCGGCATCCATGCCGCTCACGCCCCTGCCACCGGACCCACCCCGCCTTCGACAGTTTTCCGCGATCTGTCGAATCTCATTCGATCAATTTCGATATCTGATGGATTTCGACGATGAATGACGTGGATGTTGGATCCGTCATCGGGAAATTGTCGGGGGTGGGGCGGTGTCGGATTGCGGGGTGTCCGCGGCATGGATGCCGCGGCCAAGCCCCCATGGACGGGTTTACGGCGTCCCCGCAATCCGACACCGCCCCGCCCAGCCCACAGACAACCCAGAGCCGCTCTGGCATTTGACGTTGCTTCGGCGGGTGCAGGGCGCAGCCCTGCCGAACCCCCTCCTGCGGTAGGGTGGGCCGATGCCGCGCTGCAGCTTGGCGCCGCTGCATATTTGATTACACTTGAAACTTGTTTGCCCACGACTCCGGACACCCACCCATGAAGCTTGGTTCTTTGAAGGAAGGCGGCCGCGACGGCACCCTGATCGTCGTCTCGCGTGACCTGCGCCACGGCGTGCGCGCCACCGGCATTGCCGCCACCCTGCAGCAGGCCCTGGAGGACTGGAGCCGCATCGCGCCGCGCCTGAACGCCCTGTACGAATCGCTCAACGCCGGCGATGCCGACGGTGTGTTCGACCTTGACCCGCAGGCGCTGGCCGCGCCGATGCCGCGCGCCTATGAATTCGTCGACGGCAGCGCCTACCTGCCGCATGTCGAGCGCGTGCGCCGTGCCCGTGGCGCCGAGGTGCCGGAGAGCTTCTACACCGATCCGCTGATGTACCAGGCCACCAGCGCAGGCTTCTACGGCCCGCGTGATGCGGTCAAGGTGGTCAGCGAGGACTACGGCATCGACCTGGAAGCGGAGATCGTGGTCATCACCGACGACGTGCCGATGGCTGCAACGCCGGAACAGGCGGCGGGCCACATCCAGCTGGTCGGACTGGTCAACGACGTCTCGCTGCGCAACCTGATTCCGGGCGAACTGGCCAAGGGCTTCGGCTTCCTGCAATCCAAGCCGCGCTCGGCGCTGTCGCCGGTGTTTGTCACCCCCGACGAGCTGGGCGCTGCCTGGCAGGACAGCAAGGTGCACCTGCCGCTGCTGACCCATATCAACGGGACGTGGTTCGGCGCGCCGGAAGCGGGCGTGGACATGCAGTTCAACTTCGCCCAGCTGGTCGCGCATGCGGCCAAGACCCGTCCGCTCGGCGCCGGCACCATCGTCGGCTCCGGCACCATCGCCAACGAGGACACCAGCAAGGGCGCCTCGTGCTTTGCCGAGCAGCGCGTGGTCGAGACCCTGCGCGATGGCAAGCCGAGCACGCCGTTCATGTCCTTCGGTGACGTGGTCCGTATCGAGATGCTCGATGCCGCTGGCAACAGCATCTTCGGTGCGATCGAGCAGCGCATCGAGCAGGCGGCCAAGCCCTGAGCATGGAGGCGGCAATGGAGATCCCGGTCGACGACGGCATCGCGCTGTACACCTACTGGCGATCCAGCGCCGCCTACCGCGTGCGCATCGCGCTCGAGCTGAAGGGCCTGGCCTGGGACGCACGGCCGGTGCACCTGGTGCGCGAGGGCGGCGAGCAGCACCTCGACGCCTATCGCGCGCTGAATCCGCAGCAGCTGGTGCCCACCCTGCTGCATGACGGGCACACGCTGACCCAGTCGTTGGCGATCGTCGAGTATCTGGACGAGCGCTTCCCGCAGGTGCCGCTGCTGCCGGCCGACGCCGCCGGCCGCGCGCGGGTGCGTGCGCTGGCCCAGCTGGTGGCCTGCGATATCCATCCGATCAACAACCTGCGGGTGATGCAGTACCTGGAGCGCAGCCAGCAGCTGCCAGCCGATGCCCGCACGCACTGGACCCTGCACTGGATCGCCGAAGGCTTCGATGCCATGGAAGCGATGCTGGCCAGCAGTCGCGACACCGGCACCTTCTGCCACGGCGACCGCCCCGGCCTGGCCGACCTCTGCCTGCTGCCGCAGCTGTACAACGCCCACCGCTTCGGCCTGGACCTGACGCCGTACCCGACCCTGCGCCGCATCGAAGCCGCCTGCCAGGCGCTGGACGCCTTCGACCGCGCCCGCCCGGAAAACCAGCCCGACGCCGCCTGAAAGAAAAAAAGGGACGGAGGGGATTAAGTCATTTGTGGCACAAACGACTTAATCCCCTCCGTCCCCTTTCTGCAGCAGCTGGGCCAGGTCATCGCGGAACAGGCGATAGGCCTTCTCGCGGCGTACGACATCGCCCTGCCGCAGCACCCACGCCGGGTGCACGGTGGCGTAGCCGCGGGTGCCGTCCTCCAGTGTGTGCCAGCGTCCACGGTCGCGCGACAGATTGAAGTCACGGCCAAATACCGAGGCTGCCGCGGTTGCGCCCAGGCAGACGATGACCCGTGGCCGCACCCGCGCGATCTCGCCCATCAGCCACGGCCGGCAGGCCTGGATGTGGCGGCTTTCCGGACGCTTGTGCAGCCGGATCTTGCCGCGGCGCTCATGGTGGAAGTGCTTCACCGCGTTGGTCAGGTACAGCGTGGCGCGATCGATGCCCAGCTCGGCCAGGGCGCGGTCCAGCAGCTGCCCGGCCGGGCCGGCGAACGGCAGGCCACGCAGATCCTCGGTATCACCAGGCTGTTCCCCCACCAGCATCACGCCGGCATCGGCCGGCCCCTGGCCGAACACGGTCTGCGTGGCGTTCTCCCACAGTGGGCATTGGCGGCAGGCGCTGGCCTGTTGCCGCAGATTCTGCAGGCTGCGGGTATCGGTGGCCGATATCGCCGCGTCTTCACGCAGCGGAATCCTGCGCTGCGGAGGCTGCGTGGGGCGATCATGCATTTCCTGCACGCGATCGCCTGCGTCGCGCACCAGGCGCGGCAGCAACTGCGCCTCCGGCAGGTGCCGCCAGTACTTGGCCGGCATCTCCTGCATCATCATCCGCGTATTGAGCCGGGCCGGATTGAAGATGCTGGCGTAGTAGGTCTGCCACAGGGCCTCGCGGGCGTCCTCGGCCGGGGCGTCCTCACGCCGTGCCCCTCGGCCAAAGGCAAGCGCCTGCCCATCCCACGCGACGCTGCGCGAGGGCGTCAGGATGGCCCAGCGCATGCCGGTGAAACGGCGCGCGAAGAACGGTGCCACCCGATCGACAATGTGGTGCTGGGGTTCGAACCACGCGATGAACGCCTCGGGCTGGCCGGGTACCTCGCGGAAACGAACGAACGCCTTCATCTTGTGCGTGTCGCGGCGGACGGCCTGGGCCAGTGCCATCGCACGCAGCACATCGGCATCGGCGGGGTTGGTCAGTACCGCACGTTCGCCATGGGTGATCCGCCACAGCAGCCGATACAGCAGTGACAGGCGCTGCGGCTCGCTATGGCACAGGCAGGTTGCGGCCAGGTCGAGGAATTCGCGCGGGACGTTGGGAGCGGTTGCACCTGCCGGCACCGCTGCCTGCTGCACCGGCGGCGCATCCAGCAGCGACGCTTCGCTGCCTTCGAGCCAGTCCAGCTGCTCGGGTGGCACGCCGCGCAGCAACGCATCACGCGCGCCGTCGCGCCAGGCCTGCAGTGACCAGGCCGGGTCCACCCGCTGCGACCAGCGCTGCGCGTCAGGCTGCCGGCGGTGCATCGAACAGCGATCCCTGGCGCGGAGGCGGGGCCAGCTGCGCGCGCAGCGCGGCCGGGTCATCCAGCGCCTTGCGCGGATGGTGGTCGGCCAGCAGCACGAACGGCAGCAACTTGCTCATCGGAGCCTTCAGGCGGGCGATGTCGGCTACGCGCAGGCGCCCATGACGGCGCGCCATCAGCACGCGCTTTGCATTGCGCACGCCCAGGCCGGGCACCCGCAGCAGCATTTCCTTCGGCGCACGGTTCAGATCGACCGGAAAGCGTTCGGGATGGCGGATCGCCCAGGCCATCTTCGGATCGATATCCAGATCGAGCATTCCGCCCTGCGTGGTGTCGGTGATCTCGTCCACGCCGTAGCCATAGAAGCGCAACAGCCAGTCGGCCTGGTACAGCCGGTGCTCGCGCTGCAGCGGCGGGGGCTGCAGGGGCAGTTGCCGGCTTGCATCGGGAATCGGGCTGAACGCGGAGTAGTAGACCCGGCGCATGCGGTAGTTGCCGTACAGGCTGTCGGCGCTGGTCAGGATCTGCTGGTCACTGGCGCCATCGGCACCCACGATCATCTGCGTGCTCTGGCCTGCCGGCGCGAAACGCGGTGGCTTCGGCCGCGCGCTGCGGGTGACGGCCGGCGCCAGCGCGGGCGCGGCCTTGCGTGCCTCCTGCGCTTCCTCGATGCGCCAGCGCAGTTCGCCCATCGCGCCGCGGATCGAATGAACGGTCTTTTCCGGCGCCAGTGTGGTCAGGCCGGCCTCGGTGGGCAGCTCCACGTTGATCGACAGGCGGTCGGCGTGGCGCCCGGCACTGGCCAGCAGCTCGGGCGAGGCTTCGGGAATCGTCTTGAGGTGGATGTAGCCGGCAAAGCGGTGCTCCTCGCGCAGCCGCCGGGCGACCTCCACCATCTGCTCCATCGTGTAGTCCGCATTGCGGATGATGCCGCTGGAGAGGAACAGCCCTTCGATGTAGTTGCGCTTGTAGAAATCCAGGGTGAGCGTGACTACCTCGTCCACGCTGAAACGCGCGCGGGCCACGTTGCTGGAAACGCGGTTCACGCAATAGGCGCAGTCGTAGACGCAGAAGTTGGTCAGCAGGATCTTCAGCAGCGATACGCAGCGGCCATCAGGCGTATAGCTGTGGCAGATGCCCATGCCCTCGGTGCTGCCGATGCCGCCGCTGGCACGCGAGTCGCGCTTCCCCGAGCCGCTGGAAGCGCAGGACGCATCGTATTTGGCGGCATCGGCCAGGATGGCCAGCTTGCGGATGGTTTCCATTGAGGAAACCTACGGACAGGAGGTCTCATCGGATGAGACACCTCCTGAACTCTTCAGAAAAAGGGGACGGAGGGAATCAAGTCGTAAGTGCATTTGCGACTTGATTCCCCCGTCCCCTTTTCCTAGAAGCCGTGGGTGATGCTGGGTGCGCCGGCCGAGAAATCCGCGTACGGGTCGTGCTCGCCGCTGCTGCCCTCGGACAGGCGGAACTTCAGGGCAAGGCCATCGCGCGAGTCGGCCGCACGCAGCGCTTCCTCCTGATCGATGACCCCCGCCTTGGCCAGCCGGAACAGGCACTGGTCGAAGCTCTCCATGCCTTCTTCCAGCGAGCCTTCCATCGCCGCCTTGATCTCGTGCACCTGGCCGCGACGCAGCAGGTCGCGGATCATCGGCGTGTTGATCAGCACCTCGGTGGCCGGCAGGCGACGGCCCTCCTTGTTCTTCACCAGGCGCTGGCTGATCACCGCACGCAGGTTCAGCGCCAGGTTCATCAGCACGTTCTTGTGCGCGCTTTCCGGGAAGAAGTTGAGGATGCGCTCGATGGTCTGGTCGGCGTTGTTGGAGTGCAGGGTGGCCAGGCACAGGTGGCCGGTCTCGGCGAAGGCGATCGCCGCCTCCATGGTTTCCGCGTCCAGGATCTCGCCGATCAGGATCACGTCCGGCGCTTCACGCATGGCGTTCTTCAACGCGTTGTGGAAGGCATGGGTGTCCAGCCCGACCTCGCGCTGGTTGACGATCGACATCTTGTGCTTGTGCAGGTACTCGATCGGGTCCTCGATGGTGAGGATGTGCCCGGTGGTGGTGCTGTTGCGGTGGTCGATCATCGACGCCAGCGAAGTGGACTTGCCCGAGCCAGTGGACCCCACCACCAGCACCAGCCCGCGCGGGGTCATGATGACGTCCTTCAGCACCTGAGGCAGGTTCAGCTCCTCGATGCTCGGAATCCGGCTGCGGATGGCGCGGATGACCATGCCGACCTCGCCTCGCTGCTTGAACACGTTGACGCGGAAGCGCCCGGCATCGGGCAGGGCGATGGCCATGTTGAGCTCCAGCTCGCGCTCGAACTGCGGCACCTGGCCTTCGTCCATCAGCGAGTAGGCGATCTTCTTGACCATGCCCGGCGGCAGGCCGGTATTGCCCAGCGGATAGAGCTTCCCCTCGATCTTGATGTAGACCGGTGCCCCGGTGGTCAGAAACATGTCCGAAGCGTTCTTTTCGGTCATCAGCTTCAGGAAGTAGCCGATATCCATTGCGAATTTTCCCCAACGAAACGGCCGACGCCCGTTGCCAGCACGGTGTCGGCTTGACGACAATGGCCGTGAACCGACAACCGGTACGGCCTCCCCAATGAAACGACTTAGCTTCGCACGAATGCGCCATGGCCTGTATGTGATGGCGTTTGCATTCGCACTGTCTGCCCCCGCCTGGGCGCAGGACGCCGCGCTGGAACTGGCGCAGGCCCGGCAGGCGGTGGACAAGGCCACCCAGGCCGATGCGGACCAATACGCCCCGGACCTGATCGGGCTGGCCCGCCAGGGACTGGAGCAGGCCCAGCGTGCCGCCGGCGACCGCCGCGAGCGCAAGAACGCCCCGGCGATGGCCCTGCGTGCCGCCGCCGACGCCGACCTGGCCCGCGTCCGCAGCGAGGAAGCCACCGTCACCGCACAGCTGCAGCTGCGCCGCAACGAGGTCAACCAGCTGCAACGCCAGCTGTCGACCGGGGAGGACCGCCGGTGAAGCCGATGACCGCCGCAACCCTGGCCGCGCTGCTGGCGCTGCCGACCCTGGCCGTGGCCGCCGACAACCCGATGGTGGCGCAGCTGAGCCAGCGCCTGATGGCCATCCAGGCCAATCCCGACACCGCTGAGCTGGGCGCCTTCGAGCGCATGCAGGCCCAGCAGGCGATCGCCACCCTGGACAAGGCCAAGCGCCGCGACCAGGAACTGGCCACCTATCTGGCCGAGCGCCGGGTGGAGATCGCCGAGACCGCCGTGCGTACCGCGATGGCCGCGCGTGAGGTCGACCGCCTGGAACGTACCCGCAGCGATCTGCTGATCGAGGCCAGCCGCCGCGATGCGGCCCGCGCCCGCCAGGAAGCGGAGCAGCTGCGCATGCAGGCGCAGATGCAGGCCGAGGAGGCCGAGCGCCTGCGCCAGGCGGCCGAGGCCGAGACCCTGGCCCGTCAGGACGCCGAGAACGCCCTGACCAGCGTGGCCGGCAAGCAGCAGCAGCGCCTCAGCGCCGCCCAGCAGAACGCCGCCAAGCTGGCCCGCGAGGAAGCCGAGCTGGTGTCCGGACAGAAACTGCCGGGCTCGAAGTTCGATGGCCGCGGCGAGGTCTTCACCTTCAATGGTGATGCGTTCGCGGCAGGTGCCTCCAGCCTGTCCGGCGGCGCCCGCAACCAGGCCAAGGCACTGGCCGAGTACCTGAACATCGGCAAGAAGGGCCGCCTGCGCATCGAGGCCTACGACAGCGCCAATGGCGTGGGTCAGAAGCGGGCCGAAGCGCTGCGTGACGCCCTGGTCGCGGCCGGTGTTGCCAGCAACCGGATCCAGGTCAGCGGCAAGAAGGCAGCCTCCACCCGGGCGCGCTCGGCCGAAGTCATCATCGCCCCGTAATTGATTGATATTGTTTGTTTTTCGTTGCGATGAGCATTCAGCCTGAACCCCGCCCCGGCGGGGTTCGGTCTTTTTGACGCAGGGGCTTGAACCCCGCCCGGAGCAGGCGTAGGGTCAATCGTCCGGGACGCAATGCCGCGGACCGGACGATGGGAGGGCCGGGCCGATGCAAGCAGGGCGCGAACCGCAGCAGATCGACGTGCGCAGGCCAGTGCCGCAGGTCGTTGCAGGCGTCCAGGTGGCCATCGACCGGCACTCCTCCATGAACAACGCCCCGTGCCTTGCGGCCGGGGCGTTCGTGTATCTGTCGAAGGAGGTCCATCATGTTTGAAGATCAGCCCCAGAGCGAGATCGACGCACGTCGCGCGCGTGATCCGGAGTTCAGGGCACTCCATGACCAGCACCGCAAGTTGAACAAGAAGTGCATGGACGCGGAGTTGGGCGTACTCCCGATCGATGATGTCACCCTGGGTCGCATGAAGCGCGAGAAGCTGCTGGCCAAGCAACGACTTCTGCGAATGTACGAAACACCGCTCCCGATGACGTCCCCCACGCTTTGACGCACTCCGTCGCGCCTGGAACGGCGTGACCCGGCCAGTGATGGCCCCGCCGGGCGCTCCTGCCCCGGCATCGCGGCACCGCCGATGAGGCGGCCGCGCCAAGGCACCACAGGCGGTGGTGCCTTGGCCTGCAGGCACAACTCACCGATGCGGGCGGTACCGGTCTCCTCGTCGATCCGGGGCCGCCCGCATCTCTTTCGGGGGGGGGCGTCCGGATAGGCCGATTCCGACCTGACATTCAACGCCATCCGGCGGATAATCATCGGTCCTGCCCCGTGCGGCGCGAACCGACAGCCCCCGAATGCCCATCCATTCTTCCGTCCTCGAACTCATCGGCCAGACCCCGATCGTCAAGGCCCAGCGCCTGGACACCGGCGTCTGCGAGCTCTATCTGAAGCTCGAGAGCGCCAACCCGGGCGGATCGATCAAGGATCGCATCGGCCTGTCGATGATCGAGGCAGCGGAACAGCGGGGAGATCTGAAGCCGGGCGCGACCCTGGTCGAGGGCACCGCCGGCAACACCGGCCTGGGCCTGGCGCTGGTCGCCCAGCAGAAGGGCTACAAGCTGATCCTGGTCGTTCCCGACAAGATGAGCCGCGAGAAGATCTTCAACCTGAAGGCGATGGGCGCCGAAGTGCGCCTGACCCGCTCGGACGTGGCCAAGGGCCACCCCGAGTACTACCAGGACCTGGCCAAGACCATCGCCGAGCAGACCCCGGGCGCCTACTTCATCAACCAGTTCGGCAACCCGGACAACCCGGCCGCGCACGAATTCGGCACCGGCCCCGAGATCCTCGAGCAGATGGGCGGCGATCTGGACGCCATCGTGTTCGGCTGCGGCAGCTCCGGCACCATGACCGGCCTGTCGCGCGCGTTCGCCAAGCTGTCGCCGAAGACCGAACTGGTGCTGGCCGATCCGGTCGGCTCGATCCTGGCCGAGTACATCAATGAGGGCAACCTCAACGACAAGTCGGGCAGCTGGCTGGTCGAAGGCATCGGCGAGGACTTCCTGCCGTCGATCTCCGATTTCAGTCGTGTCACCAAGGCCTATGCCATCAGCGACGCCGAGAGCTTCCACACCGCGCGCGAGCTGCTGGGCAAGGAAGGCATCCTGGGTGGCTCGTCCACCGGCACCCTGCTGGCCGCCGGCCTGAAGTACTGCCGCGAGCAGACCACGCCGAAGAAGGTGCTGGTGCTGGTGCCGGACACCGGCAACAAGTACCTGTCCAAGATGTACAACGACTACTGGATGCTGGACAACGGCTTCCTGCAGCGCCCGCAGCACGGCGACCTGCGTGACCTGATCCTGCGCCCCTACGGCCAGCGCGACACCGTGGTGATCGGCCCGAACGACCTGCTGACCACCGCCTACCAGCGCATGAAGCTGTACGACGTCTCCCAGCTGCCGGTGATGGACGGCGATCAGCTGGTCGGCATCGTCGACGAAAGCGACGTGCTGCTGCACGTCTATGGCGATGAAGCGCGCTTCCGCGACACCGTCGCCACCGCGATGGTCAGCAAGCTGGACCGGTTGGACGTGAAGTCGCCGATCGAGGCCCTGCTGCCGGTGTTCGACCGTGGCCAGGTGGCGATCGTGATGGACGGAAACAGCTTCCTGGGCCTGATCACCCGCATCGACCTGCTGAACTATCTGCGCCGTCGCGTGCAGTAAGCCGAAGATCCCTGTAGATCGTCACAGATCGCCACTGAATTCCGGTTTATCTGCGTCAAAGGTCGTTAAGGCCTCGCTGGTAGACTCCCGATCCTTTGACGGCGCCGCAGGTCGGCGCCATTCAGGAAACGACATGTCCCACCCTTCTTCGCCCGACCGGGCACTGGCCTTGGCCACCCTGGCCATCCACGGCGGCCAGTCGCCGGACCCGAGCACCGGCGCGGTAATGCCGCCGATCTACGCCACCTCGACCTATGCCCAGTCCAGCCCGGGCGAGCACCAGGGCTTCGAGTACTCGCGTACCCACAACCCGACCCGATTCGCCTACGAGCGTTGCGTGGCGTCGCTGGAAGGCGGCACCCGCGGCTTCGCCTTCGCCTCGGGCATGGCGGCCAGCTCCACCGTGATCGAGCTGCTGGATGCCGGCAGCCACGTGGTGGCGATGGATGACATCTACGGGGGCAGCTTCCGCCTGTTCGAGCGCGTGCGTCGGCGCACCGCCGGGCTGGATTTCAGCTTTGTCGACCTGACCGATCTGGCTGCGTTCGAGGCATCGATCACGTCGAAGACGAAGATGGTCTGGATCGAGACCCCGACCAACCCGATGCTGAAGATCGTCGACATCGCCGCGGTCGCCGCCATCGCCAAGCGCCATGGCCTGATCGTGGTGGTGGACAATACCTTTGCTTCGCCGATGCTGCAGCGTCCGCTGGAACTGGGTGCCGATCTGGTCCTGCATTCGGCCACCAAGTACCTCAATGGCCATTCGGACATGGTCGGTGGCATGGTCGTGGTGGGCGACAACGCCGAACTGGCCGAGCAGATGGCCTTCCTGCAGAACTCGGTGGGGGGCGTGCAGGGTCCGTTCGACAGCTTCCTGGCCCTGCGTGGCCTGAAAACCCTGCCGCTGCGCATGAAGGCGCACTGTGCCAACGCGCTGGCGCTGGCGCAGTGGCTGGAGAAGCACCCGGCGGTGGAGAAGGTGATCTACCCGGGCCTGCCGTCGCATCCGCAGCACGAACTCGCCGGCAAGCAGATGGCCGGCTACGGCGGTATCGTCTCGATCGTGCTCAAGGGCGGTTTCGAGGCGGCCAAGCGTTTCTGCGAGAAGACCGAGCTGTTCACCCTGGCCGAGTCGCTGGGCGGCGTGGAGAGCCTGGTCAACCACCCGGCGGTGATGACGCATGCCTCGATCCCGGTGGCGCGCCGCGAACAGCTGGGCATCAGTGATGCGCTGGTGCGGTTGAGCGTGGGTGTTGAAGAGCTGGGGGATCTGCAGCTGGATCTGGAAAGGGCACTGGTTGCAGCGCACTAGTACTGCCGGCGCAGAGAGGGCGCATGCGCTTTGCTTCATGCGCCCCGCCTGGACAGGGCGCTGCATCCAGGCACCGATGCCTGTCTGCAATTGATTGGAACTTTGGAGTTGGCTTGATGGCACAACAATTTAGTGGGTCTCTGCTGAAGCTCGGCCGGACCCTGGTTGACAATCGCGATCTGATTGTCGGCCTGTCACGGCGCGAGATCGAAATCCGCTATAGAGGCGCGACCATGGGCGTCCTTTGGGCGCTGTTCAATCCCATGATCATGCTGGGCGTGTACACCTTCTTCTTCACTGAAGTACTTCGTTCGAAGTGGCAGGGTATCGCGCAGCAGTCGAGCATCGATTTCTCCCTGGTGCTGTTCCCGGGCCTGCTGGTGTTCACGTTCTTTTCCGAATGCGTGGCCAAGGCGCCAACGCTGATCCTCACCAATCAGAGCTACGTCAAGAAGATCGTGTTCCCTCTGGAGCTGCTGCCGATCATCAATCTGATCAGTGCCCTGTTCCATGCATTGATCGGATTTGTGATCTGGGTTGTGTTCTATCTCGTCATCAAGGGCGGATTGCACGCGACTGTACCTCTGGTGGTTCTGCCGCTGATTCCGCTTGGCATTCTCACCCTCGGGATCTGCTGGAGCCTTGCAGCCCTCGGCACCTACGTTCGCGATATCACCCACATCGTAACGGGGCTTCTGGCTGCATTGATGTTCCTTGCCCCCATTTTCTATCCCATCACCGCCCTGCCCGAAAAGTACCGCGGGGCCATCATGCTCAACCCCATCAGTGTTGCCGTTGAGCAGGTGCGTGCACTGCTTTACCACGGCGTGATGATCGACTGGAAACAGTGGTTCATCTACCTGGGTGTGTCCGTTGTGGTGGCATCTTTCGGACTTTGGGTCTTCCAGCGTTCACGAGCCGGGTTTGCCGATGTCCTCTGATACCAATATTTCCATTCGAGTCGAGGATCTGGGCAAGTGCTACCAGATCTATCCCAATCCCGCCACGCGAATGAAGCAGGCGCTCGCCAACCGCGTCCATGGCGCACTGGGAAGGACGCCGCCCAAGTATTTCTCCGAGTTCTGGGCTCTCAGGGACATCGGTTTTGAAGTGCCCCGCGGTGAGGCCTTTGGCGTCATTGGCCGTAACGGTAGCGGCAAGAGCACACTTCTGCAGCTGATCACCGGCGTTCTGACGCCTACGCAGGGCTCGGTGCAGACGCGTGGACGCATTGCGGCGCTGCTCGAGCTGGGGTCGGGGTTCAATCCCGAATTCTCCGGTCGCGAGAATGTCTATCTCAACGGCATGCTGTTGGGTCTGTCGCGCGCGGAGATCGATGCGCGCTTCGACGGAATTGCTGCTTTCGCCGATATCGGTGAGCATCTCGAGCGGCCGATCAAAACCTACTCCAGTGGCATGCTGGTACGCCTGGCCTTCGCAGTGCAGGTGCAGATCGATCCGGATATTCTCATCATCGATGAGGCTCTGGCGGTAGGTGATGCGCTGTTCCAGAAGCGCTGCTTTGCCCGTATCAACCGGCTGGCCGATGATGGGGTGACCATCCTGTTCGTGTCCCATGATCAGGAAACAGTGCGGACGGTTACCCGGCGCTCGCTGCTTCTGCACCAGGGGCGCGCCATTGCGATGGGCACGTCTTCGGAGACGCTGCGTGCGTACCGGCGCCTGATCAACAACGAAGAGTCCAAGTACTTCGCCTCGTTGGCGGAGCGGCATATCGTGGTTGAAGGTATCGACCCCTCGGCTGACGGCAACGAGGTGGCGCTGCCGGCAAGCGTCATGCCGTCCGAGGATGTGCCCGTGGCACCTGACTCGGTGACCGAAGATGTCACCGCATTGGAGGTTCCGGAGATCGATGAAACGTCGACCGGAACCGGGCACGCACTGGTGCAGCGGGTGGTCACCCTTGATGAAACGGGTGAGCCGTGTGCCGTGTTCTATCCGGGCGAGAAGGTCAGGATCCAGATTCAGTTCAAGGCGCAGGTCGATCTCAAGAACCTGAACGTATCGCTACGGATCCGCAATCGCGAAGGCCTGAAGATCTACTCGTGGGGAACACTCAACCAGGACATGCAGGTCGCGGCCGGGGTGAGTCAGGCGCCTGTGTTCTGGGAGCGGAAATTCGACAAGGGTGAAGAAGCCTCGGCCTTGTTCGACTTCGTGTGCCCGCTGGGTCCAGGGTTCTATGAGATCCAGGCCATCATTTCGCATGAAGGACAGCCGGATTACTCTGATCAGACCATCCTTCACTGGAAGGATGAAGCGGCATTTTTCCAGGTGTTCCTGGACCAGAAGGCCTACCATTTTGGCGGAAGTTTCGACCTGAGGATGAGTGCTACATGGTGACCGAGCGTACCTTTGACATCGGCAGGTTCTCCAATGACGTGCGCGATGCGTTTGGATTTGGCTATTACCTCTGCATCGGTAGGGATGCAAAGGAAATCGCCGCAGCCCTGCGCGGGAACCTGCTGGATGCGATCGATGAGCCTGTCGAAGGGAAGGTGCCACATGCTGTAGTTCTCGATCTTCGGGGGGCAATGGATGAGGTACTTGCGAACCTTCCAGAGCTTTATGCCGATCGCGTCCGCTACATTCTGGTCATCCACGATATCCAGGAGCAGGCTGAGGCCGCACTGAGAGAGCGGGAGGCGCTGGAACGACGGGTGATCACTGTCGGTTACCGTAAAGCGGCGGCCTACTACGATGTCAATCCATATGCATCGCTCAATGTCGCCCAGGGGTGCTTCGTGGCGCCCTTCGAGCGTGTACCCGATGATGCGCTGAAGAGCTTCAATCTCGAGGTTCTGGACGAAGAGCGCCTGCTGCACACCGATATGCTCCGCGAGACGGGCCGGCGCAGTGATGCGCACTGTGTCCGGTATCGATACGCCGCCGAGTACATCCGGCCCGGTGATCGCGTGCTCGACGTCGCCTGTGGCCTGGGTTATGGCTCCCGCATGCTGTTCGAAACCACGCTGGCCGGTTCGGTTCTTGGTGTGGATCTGAGCGATTTCGGTATCGAGTATGCTCGTGCCCATTATGCGCTTCCAGGCAAGGTCCAGTATGCGGTTGGAGATGCGGAATCGCTGACCGGCATCGCTGATGCGAGCATTGATTTCATTGCAGCGTTCGAAACCATCGAACACGTCCCCCATCCTGATCGCTATCTCCGCGAGCTGAAGCGTGTGTTGGCACCCGGCGGCAGGGTCATGCTCTGCGCTCCCAACGATTGGACCGATGAGACGGGGCGTGACCCGAATCCCTTCCATCTGCATGTCTATACCTGGGACAAGCTGAGGGCTGAAGTTTCTTCGACGTTCCTTCTGGAGAAGGCTTTCATCCAGGTAGCTGGCGGTGCGATGAAATGCCATTTCTCGCCCCGGTCGTGGCGCGAGGTGGATGTCAATAAGCCGGAATATGAAGAGGCCGAATGGGTGGTGTTTCTCGGGATGAAGGATCCTACCGAGCCGGGTGGGGCGGTTTTCAAGGAAACCGCATGGGAGATACCGAGTTCGTCGCGCTTCAATGTGTCTGCGTTCGCGCGTGACTATCTCAACCCGTGGCTGGTCAAGGCGATGGTGGCTATTGGCCAGCGTTCGACCAATCCGAACCTGCTTGCCCGTTTCCGTCGCAAGGTGTTCGCCAGCGCTCCGCCCCAGTCCGTTGATTCTGGTGCCGCGCTGTGCGGGTTGGTCTATGAGCAGATTGAAAGTGGCAAGCGTGATGAGCGCGAGGCGCTGAAGCGGGCGGTTGACCGCTATCTTGAAGGCAAGTTGACCAATCCTCACCAGCGTCGCTGGAGAGTATCGATCGCCTATGCATGGGGCTTCTCGGAATTTCTCCAGAGCAATATGGCCGAGGCTGAGCACTATCTCACCGTCTGCTCGGAAATTGACCCCGTTCCCTATAGCCCCATCCTCGGCAACAAAACGCTGGATGCGCTGTTCCTGCGCGCGGTGATCCATGCCGGGCGCAATGAATTCGATCAGGTCCGTGGTCTGCTGTACCGATCCATCAGTCTGGTCCGGCGCCTTTCAACAGGTGGCCCGAAGAACAGTTGGCTGGCTGCATGGCTGAACGTCATAGGTGCCGAGCACGCGCCGCTGCCTTTCGGGCTCGCCGAAATGGCCTTGCTGTTCGACAAGAGTGCGCGTGCCGCCTACATGCTGGCTGTGGTGGGAACGGCTGCCGAACGTCCTGGCGCGTTCGCGCGGGAGTCCCGCGGATTCCTCGAGCGCCAGATTGATCACCTCAAGGCTGAATTGAGAGCGGTCCATTCCGGTAACAGTGCCAAGACGCTCGAGGCCATGGATCTGAACGCGGGCATGCAGAGGCTCCAGGCCCACGCCGATGCCCTCGCTTCGCAGGTGATCGAGCGCAACCAGCGTAATGACGAGCTGGCTGCCGAGATAATGCGCCAGAATGCCCGCGCCGAGGAACTGGCTGGTGAAGTAATCAGGGAGCACAGCCGGGTCGAGGAGCTTGCTGGAAAGATCGTTGAGCTCGATTCGCACTCGCAGAATCTGGCCCGGGAGATGCAGTCGGAAATTGCATCCCGCGACAGGATTATCGCGATGCTTGAGACGCAGTTGCGGAAGCGATGATGCTTCTCTCGGTGGCGGGTAGCCAGTGGGGCGGTATGTGTGATCAAATTCACAGAAATGGATGTGGTGCCGTAATGAGCGCAATGGAATCAGGGGCAGTGAAGTGATAGGGATCGTGATGGTGACGTACAACGCTGCGGACGCTGCGATTGTTACGTTGCGGAGTGTTTCAAGGGCGAAGAATGATGCAACCTACAAGTTGATCATTGTCGACAATGCCTCTTCCGCCGAAGAGCGCCAGAGGATCCAGGCGTACGTCACGTCAGCTCCGGAGTTCGCCAGCGGACAGTGGACCTACATTCAGAACGAGAAGAATCTGGGGTTCAGTGGCGGTAACAACGTCGGGATCAAAGCGCTGCTCGAGGACTCGACGATCAGCCAGATCTGTCTGCTGAACAGCGATGTCATCGTCACCAATGGCTGGATGGACCGCCAGCTGGCGCATGGGTATCCGGTGGTAAGCGCGGTTACCAATCGGGCCGACAGCGAACAATGCGTTCCAGATCTCAATGCGTTGGACCTGCAGCAGGTTGCCGCATCTGCAAAGGCCTTCGACAAGGCGTACCAGCAGGTAGCCGACCAGGCGGAGCAGCGTTACAGGGAGTTCCGTGGTTGCGTACAGGAATGTGACGTCACGTTCTTCTGCGTTTTCATTGAACGTGGAGCGCTTGAGGATGTTGGCCTGCTCGATGAGACATTCTTCCCCGGTGGATTCGAGGACGACGACTACTGCCTGCGCCTGAGCGAGAAGGGCTACGCCATTGCACTTGCCCGCGACGTGTACATCCATCATTTTGGATCTGCATCATTCGGGAAGCTTGACTACAGCTATTTCGCAGGCCGCGCGAAGGAGAATCTGCGTTATCTGGAATCGAAGCATGGGGTTTCATGGCGACGCCGACCTGAGAAGCCGCTGGCCTCTTTCCTGGCGGACTTCAGGCATGTGGTTCGCGAAGCCAATGACGCCAGCGCGGATCAGGTTCATCTGCTGCAGCTGCACCTTGGCACGGTCGATAGGCTGGTTGCCCACCATGCCGTCGAATTCGTCAATCTGAAGGGTGAATTCCTCCATTCCGCCAAGCGTTCCACGCGCGTGCGTACGGCGATTGAACGTGCGGATGCGTTCGCTCCTCTTGCCGTTGAGTGGAATGGCTTCAATGCTGACGTGAAGCAATGGCTGTCGTCACCTGGCCATGCGGCCGTTGACCCCGCCGAACTTGTCACCCGTGGCGAACGTTTGCTGGAACATATCTGGTCTGTGGTGGATGCAAACTTCAGCATCAATGCCTCGCTGCGTGGGGGCGCGGCTGGTGGCGCACAGGCCGCCGCGGCCAGTACCGAATGGGTGAAGCAGGAGTGGGCCCAGCGCTCCGGAGTTGGCAAGCTGCTCTGGGGAGTCAGGAAAGGGCTGCAGACGCTGCTGAACTTCCGGGGCACCGTGTTCTTCGGGGGCTACTTCTATCCCGAGCGGGAGAAGGACGGCTACTTCCAGCGGATTCAGATGGTGGACCGGCTGGTGTCGGACCAGTGGCGCTTGTATGTCGAGACCGCAGACCTGGTGGGCCGTACGTCGGTAATCGATCGTCCGCAACCCAGGGTCATCGTTATTCGTCCGATCGGCAGCCGCCTGAAGAAGGCGGTGCTCTGGGCAACCGTGCTGGCATTCGTGCTCCGCTCCCGCAAGATCTATTTCCATAGCGTGCTGCGGATGAGTGGCCTGGGCGTTTCCAGGCTGCTGCGGCTGCCGTTCGTTAAATCGGTGGTCGATATCCATGGCGTGGTTCCGGAAGAATTCCGGATGCATCACGACTATTTCAATGCGGTCAAGTACGAGCGTCTGGAAGAGTACGCGTTTGCCCACGCGGGTCGGGTGGTGGTCGTTTCCGGTGTGATGCAGAAGTACCTGCAGGGAAAGTACCGGAATCACCCGTCTCCGGAATTCGTGCATTTCCCGATGTTCCCCAGCTTCGTGCCCTTCCTCGGCGAGAAGAACAACGCGAAGCCGATTGCGGTCTATGCCGGCGGTCTGCACAAGTGGCAGCAGCCGGAGAAGACCCTGCGCAGCATGATTGCTGTACAGGAGCACTGCACGAGCTACTTCCTTTCCCCTGATCCGGAAACCGCAAGTGAGATCGCTGCGGATATCGACCCGGACAACAAGGTCGTGTTCGACTCGATGAGTCACGACGCACTGATGCGTTTCTATCGCAAGTGCGACTTTGGCTTCATCCTTCGTGAGGATTCAGTCGTCAACAACGTCGCGTGCCCGACCAAGATTGTTGAATATCTTGCCAACGGCATCGTGCCCATCATCGACTCGGACCAGATCGGTGACTTCTCCGATCTGGGCATGCTCTCGATTCCGGTTGACGAGTTCAACGCCGGCCGCGTTCCCGACCGCGCCAGGATCTCCGAGATGGCTCAGTTCAATTTCGGCGTCTACCAGCGGATCAAGTCGGCGCGGGATCGTGGAGCACTGGCGCTGGCGGATTATCTGCTGGGCGATTCCGGTAGGCCGATCGGCCAGGATGTGCCGGAGCACTCCGAGGTGGACGTGCTGGTGCAGGTGGGCAACTTTGAAGCCGGCGGCCTGGAAAACGTTGTGGTTGAACTCAACGAGTTCCTCCGTGGCTGCGGAATGCGCTTGACCCTGCTGGTGCTGGGAACGCAGGGGCCCGCTGCTGAGCGCGCCCGCCGGCTCGGCCAGCAACTGGTTGCCATTGAGTACTCGGCGTCGGCCTATCGCGAGGTGCTGCAGAGGCTCAAGCCCAAAGTGCTGCTCTCTCACTACTCGATCGAGGGGATCGACGTTTGCCGTGAGCTGGATGTGCCTGTCGTCCAGGTCATCCACAACATCTACATGTGGCTGGCGGGCGAAGAGCTGCGGCGCTTCCAGGATGCGGCTGCGCTCACTACCCGGTTCGTTGCAGTGTCGGAGACGGTCAAGGAATACTCGGTGCGCCGTATTGGTGTCGAGGCAGATCGCTGCAGCGTGATCAACAACGGCATCGATGTTGACCGCTTCACCTCCATCGACCGCATGGCGGTCCGCAGCCGGCTGCGTCGCCAGCACAACATCGGAGTCAATGACTTCATCTTCCTTGATATGGCGGCAGTCAATCATCAGAAGAACCACATTGATGTTGTCCGGGCTTTCAGTCACGCCGTGCACGGCTGTGACAATGCGAAGCTGGTTGTAGTGGGCCCGGTCTACGAAAAGGGCCTGCATGCTGAGCTGCAGGCGCTGGTGAAGCAGGCCGGGCTCGGATCAAGGGTGTTGCTCATTGAGCCGACCAGTGCGCCATGGGAGCTGTATGCGATGGCAGATGCATTTGTTGGTGCCAGCTTCTTCGAAGGTGGGCCGTTGACGTTCCTCGAAGCCTTGGCCAGTGATCTGCCTGTGATCTTCCCGAGGGTGGGAGTTGCCGGTGAGTACGACGGCCTGCCCGGTGTGCATCTGGTCGAGCCAGCGGTTGATATCCTGGATTATCAGGGCTCAATAGATGGACTGGTTTCCCGTGCCGGCTTCGTGTCCGATCTGACGGAAAAAATGATCGAGGTATGGTGTAATCCTGTCCGTCCAGGCTTTGATCGCAAGCAGCTTGCATCGCTGCAGAAGGATTCTGCCTACATGAAGTATGCGCGCCTGCTGTCGGCGCTGAAAGAACATCCCGTCGCTCTCCAATAATCCAACGAGTCGGTACTCCGTCATGAAGAAAGTAACTATTGCCGCTGCTTCGCTGTTGCTGGTTTCCGTGGTCGCTGGCTGCTCCAAGCCGTCCCCGGAGGGCGCTGCGGCGGCTCCGGAATCGCAGGGCGCTGACGCTGCAGGTGCAGCCGCTACTGCACCTGCCCCGGTCAGCGAAGCGGACAAGAACTACCAGGAAGCCCTTGCCCTGATCGCATCCAATGCCCCGGGCAGCGCTGAGAATGCCGCCAACCTGCTGCTGAAGGCATCAGCAGAGGGCAACGCCGCGGCAAAGTTCGAACTGGCCAAGCTTTACCAGGCGGGCAAGGGCGTTGCGCAGAACTCGGGTGAGGCCGTCAACCTGCTGCTGGCATCGGCCGGCGCCGGAAACGCTGACGCCGCGTACAAGCTGGCGACGATGTACGGTGAGGGCGAAGGCATCGAGAAGAACGAAGGTGAGGCGCTGAACCTGTATCTCAAGGCGGGTCAGGCCGGCAATGGCGATGCAGCCCTGAAGCTGGGCGAGATCTACCAGGAAGGCAAGGGCGTGCCTGCCAACGCCGGTGAGGCGCGTTCGTGGTACCAGAAGGCGGCAGATGCGGGTAACGCGCAGGCCGCCGAGAAGCTGAAGGCCCTGGAGGCCAAGTAAGCCAACGGAGCATCGGCAGAACGATCCCGTTGCTGATCAGGAAAAGGCCAGCCCTTTACCGGGCTGGCCTTTTCATTGCGCGGATTCAGCTGTTGGCGACGATTGCCGCGATTCGTTCCGAAGCCTTGCCGTCACCATAGGGGTTATGGGCCTTGCTCATCGTTTCGTAAGCGTCCGGGTCATCGAGCAGTCGCGAGACCTCGGCCGTAATACGGGTGCTGTCGGTGCCAACCAGGCGCACGGTGCCGGCGGCCACGGCTTCTGGACGCTCCGTGGTGTCGCGCATGACCAGGACGGGTTTACCAAGCGAAGGGGCTTCTTCCTGGATGCCGCCCGAGTCCGTGACGATGATATGCGCGCGACTCATCAGGTAGACGAACGGCAGGTACTCCTGCGGTTCAATCAGGTGTACCGAAGGCGCATCCCGAAGAATGCGGTTGACGGGCTCCTGGACGTTGGGATTGAGGTGTACCGGATACACCACCTGGGTATCGCCCCGCGAGGCAACGTTCTTCAGGGCGTGGCAGATCTGCTCAAAGCCATCGCCGAAGTTCTCGCGCCGATGGCCTGTGACCAGAATCAGGCGCTTGGACGAATCAAGGAACGGGAAGCGGGCGGCCAGCTCAGACTCCAGGCTGGCCGTGCCTCTGATCTTGTCCACAACCGTCAACAGCGCGTCGATCACGGTATTGCCGGTGATGTGGATGCTCGCGGCGGGCACCTGTTCTGCCAGCAGGTTGTCGGCAGATGTCCGAGTGGGCGAGAAATGCAGATTGGCCAGCACGCCGGTCAGCTTGCGATTGGCCTCCTCGGGCCAAGGCGAATAGAGGTTGCCGGTGCGCAGCCCGGCCTCGACGTGGCCAATGGCAGTCCGCTGGTAGAAGGCGGCCAAGGACGTAGCGAAGGTCGTCGTCGTATCGCCGTGCACCATCACGATGTCTGGGGCGTGCTTTTCGATCACCCTCCCCATGTCCTGCAGGATACGCGAGGTCAGATCGGGCAGGGTCTGGCCAGGCCGCATGACGTTGAGATCCTCATCCGGGGTGATCTCAAACAGTTCCAGGACCTGGTCAAGCATCTGGCGGTGCTGCGCAGTCACGGCAACAATGGTGTCCAGGTCCGGACGCTTCTTCAGGGCGGCGACCAGCGGAGCCATTTTGATGGCCTCCGGGCGGGTGCCGAAAACCATCATTACCTTCTTGCGACGCGTCATTTTGCCTTCGATCCCATGTCTGCGCTCGGCCAGCGGTCAGACGGACGACTGCTGGCGAGCTGGTAGATTCAGTTGGTATATCCCTAACATTCTACGTCAACTGGCCCAGGCCCAGGCCCGGCGATTCCGGCCGAAGGCGCGCTGCGGCCCGGGCGGTTCAGCTCCTGCCAGCAGCCATGTGGAGATCAGAGACAAATCATTCTGACCTGATGGATCTCGGCCTTTCCAGGGGCGAATACCGGGCGAATCCTGACCTTGTCCTGGTCCAGCGTGCGGTCGAAGGCGAACATGCCCGTGAAGTCTCCTGCAGGGTAGAACCGCAGTACGCCATCCCGATCACTGAACCCCTCACCTGCGGCCCAAAGGACCTGGATCCATCCGCCAGCCTCGCGTCGACCCTTGACTTCCAGTGCAATGCTGGTGCTGCTGGGGCAGGGGCGGGCAGACAGTGTGAGCAGAAGACTGTCGGACGTTGATCTGATGACCAGCTTTCCGTCGGTACTGGCGACCTCGCCATTGCTGACCTCCATGGCCGTCAGCGGGATGAGGGCCTCGCCCTTTGGCTTGGCGCCCTGCTGATAGGCCTGGCTTGCGTCTACCGACCAGCCGGGAATGCTCTCGGTACGGGGAGCGATGGGAATGGTCGAACCGGGCATCACCCGTGCGAGTTGGGCGTAAGCGTGCCATTGGTGGTCGATGCGATCAGGCCTTACAAGGTTGGCGGCACAGATGATCGAGAAGGCCGCCAGGGCGACGATCGCGCGCGGGTAATCCCGATGGTTCGATACTGCCGCAGCCAGGATCAACAGGCTGTAGGGAATGAGATAGTAGCGACTGCCTCCTGCAGCACCCGTCGGCAGGATCACCGGTCCCATCGTGGCGGGATCATCGCGCAGGAAACCGACCAGTATCAGCCCGAACGCAGTCAGGATCAGGATCAAGGCGGTCAACTGCGCCACCGCATGGGTATCCAGTGCAGACCGGTTCCTGACATGGGACACCGTTGCATTGAAGATGCGTCGCCAGGGCAGGCTCGCCCAGAACACGAACGCAAACAGGGTCGCCAGTGGATATACGCCGCCGAAGCTGACGAACTTGACCATGGCGGCGAGGAGGTGCGCCGGATCGAAGCTGGAAGGGTTGGACGCAATCGGTCGCGGAGAAAACACGATGAAGCCGATTTGAATGGCGGCACAGATCGCGACCGTAACGTAGACCCGGCGATTGGTGAGCAGGTCCCGGAACAGAACGGCCCGCAGCGCGAGCACCGGCAGTGCGAGCACGCTGAACGGCCCGGTGAGGCCTGCAATGGTCAGCAATGCCAGCTGTCCGATGCTCACGCGCGATGTGATCGGGAAAGCCAGATACGTGATCAACGCCAGCCCCGTGAACCACTGGATGTTGGTCAGGGTGAAGAACACCTCGCCGGCCTGCGGTTGCAGCGTTACCAGCACCAATGCCCAGACACAGAGCGCGGCGGGTACACCAATGGAGGACAGTCGCGATTGCAGGATGTAGATTGTCGTGAGGAACGCAGCAATCCATGCAAGGTGGAAAGCGAGCGGCACATACTCCAGCGGCAGGAATGAGGCGGGGTACGAGATGGCTCGCGGTATCAGGTGCATGTACCCGGCATAAGGCTTGAACAGGAAGCCCAATCCGGCATCACGGGCTTCATTGACGAAGATGCTGCCATCCTCGCCCCAAAGGCCGGGATGGAACAGATCGATGCCGACCGCTTGGGTCGACCTGAAGCTGAGTGCGACGAATACCGCCGCCAGGGTGAGCGCGCACAGGACGAGCGTCGCATTTCTGGAGCTGGATGGACTGTTCAAGCATTTCCCCATGAGTTCTTCACCGACGCTGCATGAATTGCATGCTCCGTTAGCGCTTGCCGGAGGAGGATGAAAAAGAAAGGTATTTGTGGCCGAAGTAGCTGGTCACCACCGGAATCGCAACGCCGATGCCGTGAGCAATGGTCTCGTTGTGGAAATCCACGCCGATGCCAGGTAGAAGCCATCTGGCCAGGAGCAGGCTGATCGCAATGGTCTGGAGCACCGCGGCCAGGTTGACTATCACGAACCAGGTGATCTGGTGCTTCAGTGCATTGGCGGCTTGCTGGAACACCAGCACCCTGTTGAGCACAAACGCTGTGACCATGCCCAGGCAGTAGGCGATCACGATGGCAGGCACGTAGTGCAGCCATTCGCTGAGCATGATGCGCGAGCCAAAGTTGACGGCGGCGGCAACACCACCGGCAACAAGAAACATCAGGAACTGACGTGTGATCACGCCGACGCCTTCACGCCTGACGCAAGGTGGGCAAGCTTGGCGCCAACATCGATGCTCTCGTTGATCGATCGATCTTCCGGGTAGTAGTACGCCGTATCGGCCATGTAGAAGCCCTCGACCGGCGACTTCATCGGCGGCAGCATGTCCTGGAAGCCTGGCGGGCAGATGGTCTGGGCAAATTCATAGCGATGGCAATGTGTAGCCCGGATCCACTCAGGCTTGAATGCAGGGTTGATCATTGGCAGGTAGCTGACGACTTCGTCGATCAACTGTTGATTGCTCCATTGCCACTTGGGGTGCGTCTTGGGCATGTAGTACGGCGCATACACGATATGTTCGCCGGGGCCCTTGCCCGGATTGAGATTGCTGTACTCGATAAGACCGGGAATGGAGATACGTTCATCGCTGATGTTCATCCAGAAGTTCTCGCTGACCGGCTTCGACAGCTTCAGGATCACGCAGGCGACGGGTATGTTCTCGATCGCGCCCACCTGATCAGCAAAGGCCTTCGGAAGCCCCGGGACCATCTTCGGCACATACTGGATCGGAGCGGTGGATACCACTGCGTCATACGCCTGATGGCCATCGGCGGTGCGGATGCCGGTCACCTTGCCGTTCACCGACACCACCTCCTCGATCGGCTGGGACAGCAGGATGCGCCCGCCCAGGCGCTCGACCTCGGTGGCCATCTTCTGCAGCAGTGCAGCCGAGCCGCCTTCCAGGTAGCCCATGCTTTCATTGAACAGGTTGCGGCGGGACAGCGCCACGCGCTTGATGCGGGTGCCGATCCAGGAAGCCGACAGCTTGTCCTGGTACTCGAAGAACTTCAGCGCGAATGCCTTCTCCCACATCACCTTGTACGCCTTGGGGCCGATCCAGCGGGTGATCCAATCGCGCGCATTCTCCCTGTCCAGGTCAGTCCAGTCCTGGATGCCCTTGGTGTGCATGACATGCAGGGCGTAGCGGATCTTGTCGATGATCCCCAGGTGCGGGAACCCCAGCAGCGCAAACGGCGTGCCCCACTTGTGCAGTTTGCCCTGGTAGTAGTAACCCATCTTGGTATCCGTCCAGTGCAGGCGATCGGACATCTTCAACTGTTCGAGCAGCTTGAAGAGGGGATAGTCGGTCTTGCAGATGAAGTGGTAGTAGCGCTCGATGCGCAGGCCGTCGAAATCGAAATCCGCCGACATCCCGCCAATGCGATCATCGCGCTCGTAGATGTCGACCTTATGCCCCTGCTTGAGCAGTTCCATGGCTGCCATAAGGCCCATGGGGCCGCTGCCGATGATCGCAAAGTTTCGCATGTGAGAAGTCTTCTTCAGTTCCAGGGAATCAGCGCTGCAGAACGATCTTGCAATAGCGCGGGTCGGTATAGCTTTCGCGGATGGCTTCTTCAAACGGTGTCTGCTTGACGCCGAACACGGCCTCCGTGTCGATGCCCTTGAAGTCATCGCCCGCACTCAGCGCCTTGAGCTGGTCTGCAGTGAAGGGCGGCTTGCTGCTGAACAGGCTGTAGACTTTCAGCAGGAAGGCGAAAAATCCGATCGGGATGTGCACGATGACGGTGTTCAGCTGTTTCACCCGCTTGATGGTGCGGATGATATCCACGTAGTCCACCCGGGTGTCTCCGACGATGTCGAACACCTCTCCGTTGGGCTCGGTGCCGATGCATTTTGCGATGCAGCGGCAGAAATCACGTTCATACAGTGGCTGTCGCATGAATTTCCCATCGCCGGGGATCGGGAATACCGGCGTACGTGCCATGAAGCGGGACAGCCAACCGAGGTGCTTGGGGTCGAACCAGCCGAACATCAGCGTCGGGCGCAGCACGCAGTGGCGTTGGCCGCTTGCGACCACCATCTCCTCCTGCTCGCGCTTGGTGTTGGTGTAGTCATCCTTGGCCACCGAATTCACGACCGACGAACTGATGTGGACCATGTAGGGCACGGCAGCATCCCGGGTTGCCTTCAGTACATGGCTGGTGGCTGTGATGTTGTTGCGCACGAACAGGTCGGTGGTCTTGCCGGTGATCTGTGCATGCAGCTGCACCACGCAGGCAGCGCCGTTGAACTCATTGGCCCAGGCACCCGGCTCGGCCAGGTCGGCCAGCACCACGCGGACATCCGGGTGCAGTTTCTGCAGGATGTCCAGGTTGTGCGCGTGCTTGTCAATGGCCACCAGCTGGGTATAGCCCTGCTGCTTGAGTTCGACGATCAGGTTCTGCCCGACCAGCCCGGCAGCTCCGGTGATGACGATCTTGGCGTGCTTGTCGGCCATGTCAGAGCTTGATCCTGCGGAAGACGAATTCGGGGATGTTCTTGATGATCATCATGATCGCCCACCAGAAGGCAGGCAGGTAGGCGACAGCCTGGCGCTTGCCGATGGCCTTGAGAATACCGGCGGCCACCTTGTCCGGGGTCGCCCACAGCGCGCCCTTCTTGAACGCTGCAGTCATCGGGGTATCGACGAAACCTGGCTTGATCACCAGGACGTTGACACCGGCCGGACGCAATCGCTGGCCCAGGCCGCTGAGGAAGGCAGTGACTGCCGCCTTGGCACTGCCGTACAGGTAGTTGCTGGCGCGGCCGCGGTCACCGGCTACCGAGGAAATGACGGCCAGGGTGGCGCCGGACCGCAGGCGCTGGGCCAAGGCTGCTGCCAGAGCGATGGTGGAGGTGCCGTTGGTGGCGAACTCGCGCAGCGACAGCTCTACCGAAGCATCACAGGCTGCCTGGTCAGGCAGCGTGCCGTGGGCGATGAGCACCGTATCCACGCCGCCCAGCGCCGACCAGGCCTCGTCCAGCAGCGTGCCGTGTGCGGACAGGTCGTTCACGTCCAGCACGCCGGTATGCACGTGCTGGGCGCCACGCACGCGCAGGTCGGCGGCGATGGCGTCCAGCTTCCCGGCACTGCGACCCACCAGGTAGAGCGCTGCGGCACGCGTGGCGTACAGGCGCGCGACGGATTCGGCGATGGCCGAGGTGGCGCCGATGATCAGGATCTTCTGCATGCTTACTCCATCACCCGGCGCCAGAAGCCGGATGAGAATCGGGGGTCGATGAAGCGGGAGAATGCTTCCCAGGCCGGGTAGGCCTGGCGGAACAGTGCGCCGGACATGCGTGCGTCCTTGGCCGGATAGACCGCGCCGCCGGCCTCGCTGACGATGCGGTCCAAGCGGTCGAGCATCTTCAGCAGATCCGGTCCGTCATTGGGGAAATCCAGGGCCAGTGTGGTACCGGGTCGCGGGAACGACAGCAGCCCCGGCGAAGGGCGTTCGCCGAATTCCTTCAGCACCGCCAGGAACGAGCCGCGTCCGCTGCGCGCGATCTCCGCCAGCAGGGCGGCGGTGGCGTCGCGGGCGACATCGGGCGGCAGGACGCACTGGTGCTGCAGGAAGCCGTGTGGGCCATACATGCGGTTCCAGTGATTGATGCCGTCCAGAGGATAGAAATAGCTCTGGTAGTGCGACAGGTGGCGGGCGCGACGTGCTGGCTGGCGCCAGTAGTACAGGGTATTGAATGGACGCAGGGTGAGCTGATTGACCAGTGACACCGGCGGCACGATGGGCATGCTGCGGCGAGGGGACGAGCCGGGCGCGGCCGCCTGTGCGTCGCCTGGTGCGTGGTCGCCACGCAGGAAGTGACCGCGGCCGAGTCTTGCTCCACTGGCCAGGCAGTCGATCCAGGCAACGGTGTATTCAAAGTCGCTGGCAGATTCGCGTGAGAGCTCGAAAAAGGCATCCAGGTTGTCGAAGCGGATCGATTCGGTTTCGATCCAGGGCCCTGGCACACGCCGCAGCTGCAGCTCAACCCAGGTAATGAACCCGGTCAGGCCGAGCCCCCCCAACGTTGCGGCGAACAGTCCGCTGTCATCGGCAGGCGTGAGCTGCTGGCGTGAACCGTCGCTGCGCAGCAGCTCCAGGCAGCGCACGTGATGACCAAAGGTGCCTGCGCGATGGTGGTTCTTGCCGTGTACGTCGTTGCCGATGGACCCGCCAACGGTGGCATATCGGGTACCGGGCGTGACCGGCAGGAACCAGCCGCGGGGCAGGGCGATGCCGAGGATGTCGGCCAGGGTCACACCGGCCTCGCAGCGCACGATGCCGGTGGCCGGATCGAAGCCGATGAACCGGTCCAGTGCGCGGCTGATCAGCAGCGAGGCATCCGGATTGAGGCAGCTGTCGCCATAGCTGCGGCCATTGCCATGCGGAAGCACCGTGCCGCCTCCCGGCGGCAACGGCAGCACCGACGCGCGGTCGAGCACCGGAATGATCTGCTGCTCGACGCGCGGGTAGCGGCCCCAGGATTGGCCGGACGCTGCACTCATATTGCAATCAGCACGATCAGTACGCACAGCCCGATTACGATCTGGCTGACACGGTCCGTGGCAGCGAACACGATTGGATCGTCATGCATGTCGCCACGGTGGGAGACAATCCACATGCGGCTGATCCAATACAGCAGAATCGGGCACAGCAGCCACAGCAGCTTGGGGTTGCCGTATAGCGCCAGGCTTTCCGGGCTGTTGATATACAGAGCAAACACCAGCACGCCGATGTAACCGGCGGCCGCCCCCAGCGACTGTACCAGCGGCAGGTCGGCGACCGAGTAGCCACGGCCGATCGCCATTTCCTTGCCGCTGGCCAGCGCCGACGCCAGTTCGGTATAGCGCTTGAGCATGGCCAGGCTGAGGAACACGAACATCGAGAACGCCAGCAGCCAGAACGACAGTTCGGAGTTGATGGCCACCGCGCCACCGATGATGCGTACGGTGTAGAGCGCAGCCAGCAGCACGACGTCGATCATCACAATGCGCTTGAGTTTGAGCGAATAACTCAGCGTCATCACGTAGTAGCACAGCAGCACGCCCGCGAAGGCCGGGCTGCAGGCCAGGGCGAGGGCGAAGCCCGCCAGGGTGATCAGCGGAGCCACCAGCAGGCCATGCAGCAGTGGCAACCTGCCGGCCGCGAAGGGCCGCTTGCGCTTGCGTGGATGCATGCGATCCGGGGTCAGGTCGAGCAGATCGTTGAGCAGGTACACGCCGGACGCACACAGGCTGAAGGCGAGGAACGCCGCGCCTGCATCGATGATTGAATCGAGATCGAAGAAGCGGTGCGCCGTCAGCAACGGGACCAGCACCAACAGGTTCTTCAGCCACTGGTAAATGCGAAGCGCCTTGATCCACGTGATCAGGCCACCGTTCTGCGAGGGCAGGTGAGCCAGTACTTCGGTGTGCCTGGCTGCGGCGTTGGCCAGCCCTGCACCGTTGTTGACCACGATGGCGCCGCCGGCATGCGCCCACACCTGCAGGTCGACGCGGCCATTGCCCATGTAATCGAACCCGCGCTCGCCGAACCTTGCCGCCAGAGTCCTGCCCTTGTTGTGGCCGGAGAGGTTGGTATGGCCATCGCTGGCGATGACCTCATCGAACAGACCCAGGTAGTCGGCGATGGGTTGGACCAGAAGCTGGTCCGAGGCTGTGCAAAGCACGCGTGGCCGCTGCGTGGTATTGCGCAGCATGTCCAGCACCCTTTCGTCATAGGGCAGTGTCTCGGCGGGCAGTTGAACGCGCAGGGCCAGCTGGCGCTTGACCGAGGCCTTTCCGCCCAGCAGCCAGAACGGCAGCAGGAACACATAGAGCGGATTGCGCGCCAGTAGTGCAAGCAGTGATTCATACAGAATGTCGGAACGGAGCAGGGTGCCGTCCAGATCAACACAGAGCGCGCGGCGATTCTGAGCGTTCAAGACGAAGCAACTCCTGCAAACGTGCCGGGGCAATACATGGCGATGGGCGCCTCGCGCGTGGGATTCGACCAATCAGTATACGGATACATGTTGCAAGATCATGCGAAGGAAGGGGGGCCTGCTTCAATCCGGTCGCCGCGCTTCCAGGCCAGCCATGGCGGTCATTCCCAGCAGGATCGCCAGCCAGAGGCTGGCGAGCCGGATACCGATCGCCGCCGTCAGTGCCACGTCCAGATCGGCACCGGTATGGGTGAGCATCACGACGATCGCCGCTTCGGTAGTGCCCACGCCACCGGGGATGAAGGACAGGGCGCCTACCAGCATCGCCAGGGGGTAGATGGCTACAGCGTGCTGCCAGGCGAGCGTGATGCCCAGGGCGTGGCACAGCCAGGCGAAAGCAGCGGCAGTCAGCAGCCATGCTGCGGTGCCATGGACCGCAGCTTTCAGGGTCAGGCCGGGGCGAAGCAGGGGACGCAGTGCGTGGATTCCGCCGAGCAGGAACATGCATAGCTGGCGTAGCCTCCGGCTGGGCAGTCGCACGACCACACCCTGTGCAAGCTGCTGGAGTGCGGAGCACCCCGCAGCCAGCCACAACCCCAGAATGACGGTCAGCACCACTGCGGTCAGGACGCCGAACAGGGGCACCAGGCCGGCAGCGCCGGTCGCCAGCAGGGTGATGACCAGAAGATCCAATGCGCGCTCATGGATGAACGTCGCAAGCGTGGTCTGCGGCGGTACGCCCCATCGAGAAAAATAGCGTATCCGGAGCAGCTCACCGGCCTTGCCGGGTGAAGCGGTGAAGGCGAATCCAGCCAGATAGGCCGCCAGGCCTGGCCACCATGCGAACGTGCAGTGGCCCTGCGCGTGCAGCAGCATGCGCCAGCGCTGGTAACGGACCCCGTAGCTGGCCAGCTGCGCAGTTGCGCACAACATGAGAGGCGCGGCCAGGTCGCTCAGTCGTGAAAGCACATTCTTGTCGCGATCCAGGTACCACAAGGCCACCAGGTACACGACGGCAACGCCTGCCAACCATCCCAGTGCCCGGCCCCGTCGTGACGGGGCGGGCGCAGTGGTGGAGCCGCCTTCGCCCAACTTAAAGGGCTGCTTCCAGTTCCGGCAGGATCGCAAACAGATCCCCGACCAGGCCGATATCCGCGATCTCGAAGATCGGCGCATCGCCGTCCTTGTTGATGGCGACGATGGTACCGGCGTCCTTGATGCCGGTCAGGTGCTGGATCGCACCGCTGATGCCGACGGCCACGTACAGCTCCGGCGCGATGATCTTGCCGGTCTGGCCGACCTGCAGGTCACTGGGAACATAGCCGGCATCGACGGCGGCGCGCGAGGCACCGACGGCGGCGCCGAGCTTGTCGGCCAGCTGGAAGATGACCTTGAAGTTCTCTTCCGAGCCGACGCCGCGTCCACCGGAAACCACGCGCTTGGCGCTTTGCAGGTCCGGGCGGTCGCTGGCACCGGCGGCCAGGCCGATGAAGCGGGTATGGGTCGGCAGCGCGGCATCGACGCTGGCCGCTTCAACGGCGGCACTGCCGCCCTGGGCGGCTTCCGGCCACGAAGCGGCGCGCACGGTGGCGACCACGATCTGGTCGGCCGGGGCCTCGACGGTGATGATCGCGTTGCCGGCGTAGATCGGGCGCTTGAAGGTGTGGCTGCCTTCGACGCTCATCAGGTCGGAGACCTGGTTGACGCCGAGCAGGGCGGCCACGCACGGCATCAGGTCCTTGCCGAAGGTGGTCGACGGGCCGAACACGTGGCTGTAGCCCGTGGCCAGCTGCGCGATCTGCGGTGCCAGCACCTGGGCGATGGCCTGTGCATTGGCGGCGTTGGCCACGGTCAGGACCTTGGCGACGCCGGCGATCTTGGCCGCTTCCGCAGCGACGGCGGCCGGATCGGCGGCCAGCACCAGCACGTCGATGCTGGCACCGCTGATGGCGGCGGCGGCGCTGACGGTCTTGGCGGTGGCGGCATTGAGCTTGCCGTCGTGGTGCTCGGCGATGACGAGAATCTTGCTCATTACAGCAGCCCCTTCTGCTTGAGTGCGGCAACCAGTTCGGCTGCGTCCTTGACCATCACACCCTTGCTGCGCTTGGACGGCGCGGCGTAGTGGGTGGTCTTGAAGGTATCGGCGGCTTCAACGCCGAGGTCGGCCAGCTGCAGGGTCTCCAGCGGCTTGGCCTTGGCCTTCATGATGTCCGGCAGCTTGATGAAGCGCGGTTCGTTCAGGCGCAGGTCGGTGGTGACCACCGCCGGCAGGTCCACTTCGAGCGTTTCCAGGCCGGCATCGACCTCGCGGGTGACCGTGGCCTTGCCGTCGGCGATGTCCAGCTTGCTGGCGAAGGTCGCCTGCGGACGGCCCCACAGCGTGGCCAGCATCTGCCCGGTCTGGTTGGCGTCGTCGTCGATCGCCTGCTTGCCCAGGATCACCAGGTCCGGCTGTTCCTTCTCGATCAGCTTGAGCAGGGTGCGGGCGGCGGTCAGCGGCTGGATGGCCTGGTCGGTGACCACATGGATGGCACGGTTGGCGCCCATGGCCAGGCCGTTGCGCAGGTGCGCCTGGGCGTCGCCCGGTGCGATGGTCGCAACCACGACTTCGCTTGCGATGCCCTTGTCGCGCAGGCGCAGGGCTTCTTCCAGGGCGATTTCATCGAAGGGATTGGGGGACAGCTTGACGCCGTCGGTGACCACGCCGGAACCGTCCGGCTTGACCTGAATGCGGACGTTGTAGTCCACCACGCGCTTGTACGCGACGAGGATTTTCATCTGGTACGGGGTCCTTGTAGTGCCGGCCGCCGGCCGGCTCACATTTGCTGGGGGAACATCCGGTCCTGCAACAGCAACCGGTTCGGGGGTGGGATCCCGATTCTAGCTGGCCCGGCGCGACCATGCGAATGCGTATGGTGTGCTGCGGCGCAGCATGCTGGCCGACAGGAGGCGTTCCTGAACCTGTCACGTTCACGTCATCCGGGCAGTCTGGAGCAGGCCTGCGATGTATCCTGTGTCGCTCTATCGGGCGCAGTGTGCGCTCCGGTAATGGAATATCGAACAGGAGAATGGGTAGTGCCCACATGGCTTGTCACCGGCGGCGCCGGGTTCATTGGCGGAAATTTCGTTCTCGAGGCGGTTGCTCGCGGCATCAAGGTCATCAATCTCGACGTATTGACCTACGCGGGCAACCTGAAGACCTTGGCCAGCCTGGACGGCAATCCCAACCATGTGTTCGTGCAGGGCGATATCGGTGACACCGCGCTGGTGACCCGGCTGCTGGCCGATCACACGCCGGACGCGGTGCTGAACTTCGCCGCCGAAAGCCATGTCGACCGTTCCATCGACGGCCCGGGCGCCTTCATCCAGACCAACGTGGTGGGCACGCTTGGCCTGCTGGAAGCGGTCCGTGACTACTGGAAGGCGCTGCCGGCAGAACAGGCCTCGGCGTTCCGCTTCCTGCACGTGTCCACCGACGAGGTGTATGGCACGCTGGGTGAAACCGGCAAGTTCAGCGAAACCACGCCATATGCCCCGAACTCTCCGTACTCGGCGTCCAAGGCGGCCTCGGACCACCTGGTGCGTGCGTTCCACCATACCTACGGGCTGCCGGTGCTGACCACCAACTGCTCGAACAACTATGGCCCGTACCACTTCCCGGAGAAGCTCATCCCGCTGGTGATCGCCAAGGCGCTGGCCGGCGAGCCGCTGCCGGTGTACGGCGATGGCAAGCAGGTACGCGACTGGTTGTTCGTGTCCGACCACTGCGAAGCGATCCGCACCGTGCTGGCCAAGGGCCAGGTCGGCGAAACCTACAATGTGGGCGGGAACTCGGAGAAGCAGAACATCGAGGTGGTGCAGGCCATCTGTGCATTGCTGGACCAGCGCCGCCCGCGCGAGGACGGCCAGCCGCGCAGCAGCCAGATCACCTACGTGGCCGATCGCCCGGGCCACGACCGCCGCTACGCGATCGACGCGTCCAAGCTGAAGAACGACCTGGGCTGGGAGCCGGCCTATACCTTCGAGCAGGGCATTGCCTTCACCGTCGACTGGTACCTTGACAACCAGGAATGGGTCAACGGCGTGCTCGACGGCAGCTACCGCCTGCAGCGCATCGGCACTGCGGCCTGAATCCGGAAGAGAAAATGACGCAGCGTAAAGGCATCATCCTGGCCGGCGGCTCCGGCACCCGGCTGTATCCGATCACCAAGGGCGTCAGCAAGCAGCTGCTGCCGGTGTACGACAAGCCGATGATCTACTACCCGCTGAGCGTATTGATGCTGGCGGGCATCCGCGAGGTGTTGATCATCAACACCCCGCACGAGCAGGCGCTGTTCCAGCAGCTGCTGGGCGACGGCTCACAGTGGGGCATGGACATCCAGTACGCGGTACAGCCGAGCCCCGATGGACTGGCCCAGGCCTATCTGATCGGCCGCGACTTCGTGGCCGGCAAGCCGAGCTGCCTGGTGCTGGGCGACAACATCTTCCACGGCCACGGTCTGCGCGAAGTGCTGGATAGTGCCGATCAGCGTAGCCATGGGGCCACCGTGTTCGGCTATTGGGTCAACGACCCGGAACGCTATGGCGTGGCCGAGTTCGATAAGAACGGCAAGGTCATCGATCTGGTCGAGAAGCCGGAGAATCCGCGGTCGAACTATGCGGTCACCGGCCTGTACTTCTATGACGGCAATGCCAGCGACTACGCCGCCGAGCTCAAGCCGTCGCCGCGCGGCGAGCTGGAGATCACCGACCTTAACCAGCGCTACCTGCACGAGGGAAGTCTGCACCTGGAAGCGCTCGGTCGAGGGTACGCCTGGCTCGATACCGGCACCCACCAGTCGCTGCTGGAGGCATCCAACTTCATCGAGACCATCCAGACCCGCCAGGGCCTGCAGGTGTGTTGCCCTGAAGAAATTGCTTTCGGCAAGGGTTGGATCAGCGCAGAACAGCTGGAAGCATTGGCCGCGCCGTTGATCAAGAACAGCTACGGCCAGTACCTGCACAAACTCGCATTGCGTGGAGTCGTTCCGTGAAAGTGATTGAAACCAAGTTGCCGGGCTGCGTGGTGATCGAACCGGCCGTGTTCGGCGATGCACGCGGCTATTTCTTCGAAACCTGGAATGCCGAGCGCTTTGCTGCTCTGGGCCTGCCGGACCGCTTCGTGCAGAGCAACGTGTCGACCTCGGCGCAGGGGGTTTTGCGTGGCCTGCATTACCAGTGGCCGCGCCCGCAGGGCAAGCTGGTCAGCGTCCTGGAAGGTGAGGTCTACGACGTGGCCGTGGACATCCGTCGCGGCTCGCCAACCTTCGGGCAGTGGGAAGCGGTGGTGTTGAGCGCGGAGAACAAGAAGCAGTTCTGGATCCCGGAGGGCTTTGCCCATGGCTTTGCCGTGTTGTCCGAGCGTGCGGTGTTCAGTTACCTGTGCACCGAGATTTATCTGAAGGATTTCGATGCTGGTGTCCGCTGGAACGACGCTGACATCGCGGTGGACTGGCCGGTGAGCGCACCAACGCTTTCGGCCAAGGACGAGAACGCGCCGTTCCTGAAGGACATCGCCGAAGACCGACTGCCGGTATACATCGCATGACGGTGATGGTGTTCGGTGGTAACGGCCAGGTTGGCCAGGAACTGCTGCGCGCGCTGGCGCCGCTGGGTGCGGTGGTGGCGACCACCCGCAGCGGCCAGTTGCCCGACGGCAGCCCCTGCGAAGTGGCGGATTTTGCGCAGCCTGACAGCCTGACGGCACTGCTGGACCGCCTGCAGCCGACAGTGGTGGTCAATGCCGCCGCCTATACCGCCGTTGATCGTGCCGAGCAGGAGGTCGAAGCTGCCTTCGCTGCCAATGCGCAGGCGCCGGGCGTGATCGCGCGCTGGTGCGCGGCACATGATGTGCCGTTCGTGCATTACTCCACCGACTATGTGTTCGATGGCCAGGGCAGCGCGGCCTACCGCGAGGACGAGCCGACCGCGCCCTTGGGCGTGTACGGCACCAGCAAGCGCGATGGCGAGGATGCGGTGCGCGCGGCCGGCGGCCGTCATCTGATCTTCCGCACGGCGTGGGTGTATGCCTCGCATGGCGCGAATTTCCTGCGCACCATGCTGCGGGTGGGCGCCGAGCGCGACGCGTTGCGGGTGGTGGCCGACCAGATCGGTACGCCGACGCCTGCCGCGCTGATCGCTGATGTCACCGTGCAGGCGCTGCAGCATCCGGGGCAGCTGTCCGGGACCTGGCACCTGACCGCCAGCGGCCAGACCAGCTGGCACGGGTTCGCCGAGGCGATCTTCGCCGAAGCGTTGGCGGCTGGCGTGTTGGCCAAGGTGCCGACGGTCGAGGCGATTGCCAGTTCCGAGTACCCGACCCCGGCCAAGCGCCCGGCCTGGTCGGTGCTGGACAACCGCAAGCTGCAGCAGGACTTCGGCATCGCGTTGCCTGCATGGCAGGACGGCCTGAAGCGGGTGATGGCGGAGATTGCCTGACCCGGTAGGCGACGTGCCGACCAACGGTCGGCAGCCACCAGCGGGCGCCGGGTCAACTGCGCCCGTAGGTATCCTCGAAACGCACGATGTCGTCTTCGCCGAGGTAGCTGCCGGATTGCACTTCGATCAGTTCCAGCGGCAGCTTGCCGGGGTTGCGCAGGCGGTGGGTCACGCCCAGCGGAATGTAGGTGCTCTGGTTCTCGCTGAGCAGGATGACCTCATTGCCCCGAGTTACTTCGGCGGTGCCGCTGACCACGATCCAGTGTTCGGCACGATGGTGGTGCATCTGCAGGCTGAGCGTGCCGCCGGGCTTGACCGTGATCCGCTTCACCTGGAACCGCTCGCCGTTGTCGATCGAGTCGTAGGCGCCCCACGGGCGATAGACCTTGCGATGCCAGGTGGCTTCGCTGCGACCCTCGGCCTTCAGCTGTGCCACTACGGTCTTGACCTCCTGCATGCGGTCGGCCTTGCCGACCAGCACCGCGTCATCGGTCTCGACCACGATCACATCGTCCAGACCGACCAGGGCCACCAACCGCTGGGCGTAGGCGTAGGTGTTGCGGCAGTCGATGGCGATAACGTCGCCCTGGTGGGCGTTGCCATCGCCGTCCTGCTGCGAGACATCGCGCAGCGCGGTCCATGAGCCGACATCGTTCCAGCCGGCATCCAGTGGAATCACCACCGCATCGGCGGTCTTCTCCATCACTGCATAGTCGATCGAATCGGACGCAACCGCAGTGAAGGCGTCCTTGTCCAGGCGGGTGAAGTCGGCATCGCGGCGCGCCTGCTGCCAGGCCTGGCGGCTGCCGGCCAGCATGGCGGGATGGAAGCGCTCAAGCTCCTGCAGGTAGCGCGAGGCCTTGAACAGGAACATGCCACTGTTCCAGTAGTACTGGCCGCTGCTGACGTAACCGGAGGCGGTCTGCAGGTCAGGCTTTTCGACGAAGCGCTCGACCGCGCGCAGGCCCCGGCCTTCGGCGGCCTTGATATAGCCGTAGCCGGTTTCCGGTCCGGTCGGCACGATGCCGAAGGTCACCAGCTTGCCCGCCTCGGCGGCACCGGCTGCGGCCTGCACCGCGCTGCGGAAGGCGGCCTCGTTGGTGATCACATGGTCGGACGGCAGCACCAGCAGCAGTGCGTCGCCACCGTCACGGGTGGCTTCCAGCGCGGCAACGGCGATGGCCGGGGCCGTGTTGCGGCCGACCGGTTCAAGGATGATCGCGGCCGGCTCGGCGCCGACCTGCTGCAGTTGCTCGGCGGCGACGAAACGGTGTTCTTCGTTGGCGATGACCAGTGGCCCACGCGCGGCGATCGGCGCCACGCGCTTCCAGGTGGCCTGCAGCATCGTCAGCTCGCCCGCCAAAGGCAGGAACTGCTTCGGGTACGCCTCGCGCGAAAGCGGCCACAGGCGGGTACCGGATCCACCGGACAGGATGACGGGCTGGATGCTGCTCATGTGTTCCTCGGTTACTGCTGGATGAGGCGGGAAATGTCGTCGGTGCGCGCCTGCATCAGCGCAGCATCGCCTCGGGCTTCAACGTTCAGGCGCAGCAATGGCTCGGTGTTGGAGCTGCGCAGGTTGAAGCGCCAGTCACCGAAATCTGCGCTGATGCCATCGGTGTGGTCCAGCACGGGCGACTGCGCCGCGAAGTGCTCCATCACGCGAGCGACGGCGGCCTTGGCATCGGCGACCTTGAAATTGATTTCGCCACTGCACGGGTAGGCAGCCATGCGGTCTTCGACCCAGTCGGCCAGCGAGCGGCCACTTTCGGAGACCAGCTGGGCGATCAGCAGCCACGGGATCATTCCGGAGTCGGCATAGGCAAACTCGCGGAAATAGTGGTGGGCACTCATCTCGCCGCCGTACACCGCGTCTTCGGCGCGCATCTTCTCCTTGATGAAGGCGTGGCCGCTCTTGCACTGTACGGGCACGCCGCCGGCCTGCTCGACCATGTCCACGGTGTTCCAGACCAGGCGTGGGTCATGCACGATCTTGCCGCCCGGGTTGCGCGCCAGGATTGCCTTGGCCAGCAGGCCGACCAGGTAGTAGCCCTCGATGAAGCGGCCGGTGTGGTCGAAGAAGAAGCAGCGATCGAAGTCCCCGTCCCAGGCAATGCCGAAATCAGCACCGTGTTCGCGCACCGCATCGGCGGTGGCGGCGCGGTTTTCCGGCAGCAGCGGGTTGGGAATGCCATTGGGGAAGCTGCCGTCCGGCTCGTGGCAGATGCGGATGAATTCGAACGGCAGGTGCGGTGCCAGCAGATCGACGATGGCACCGGCGCCGCCGTTGCCGGCGTTGACCACCAGCTTCAGCGGGCGCAGCTTGCTGGCATCGACGTAGCTCAGCAGGTGCTGGATGTACGCACGCTTGTCGTGCTGGGCGCTCTGCCCGGCGCGCGGCGCCTGCGCCTCGGAGGTATCGGCGGCAACCGCATCGGAAATCGCGAACAGGCCGGTATCGGAGCTGATCGGACGCGCGTTTTCCTTGACCAGTTTCATCCCGTTGTAGTCCATCGGATTGTGGCTGGCGGTGACCATCACGCCGCCGGCCGCACCCAGGTGGTCGGTCTGGAAATAGACTTCCTCGGTGCCGCACAGGCCGATATCGATCACTTCGCGCCCGGTACCCCGCAGGCCTGCAGCCAGCGCGTCCTGCAGCGCGGGACTGGTCAGGCGCACGTCGTGGCCCAGTACCACCGGGCCTGGCGCAAGCTGCGCCGCCAGCGCCACGCCGATGCGGCGAGCCAGCGCTTCGTTCAGTTCTTCCGGCACGCGGCCGCGGATGTCATAGGCCTTGAAGGCGGGCAGGGGCATCGATCGGATCCTTGGGGAGCTCAGCCTGCGATTGTAGTCCCAGACCTGTATGGGAATCGTTTCCATGCCGCAACGCCACGTGACCGGTTGCAGTGCTGGCCTAGAATGGGCGGATTACATCAACGAGGTGAGGGCGTAGATGAGCAACCCGGCAACGACCGGCGGAAAGCGCAGCAAGCGCTTCGCCAGTGCGGCGGAGGCCCTGCAGGGGGTGGTCGCCGATGGCCAGACCCTGGCCGTGGGCGGCTTCGGCCTGTGTGGCATTCCCGAGGCGCTGATCGCCGCCCTGCGCGACAGCGGTGCCAAGGGCCTGACCGTGATTTCCAACAATGCCGGTGTCGATGGCTTCGGCCTGGGCCAGCTGCTGGAAACCCGCCAGATCAAGAAGATGATTTCGTCCTACGTGGGCGAGAACAAGGAGTTCGAGCGGCAGTTCCTGGCCGGTGAGCTGGAGCTGGAGTTCAACCCGCAGGGCACCCTGGCCGAGCGCCTGCGTGCCGGTGGCGCGGGTATTCCGGCGTTCTTCACCGCCACCGGTTTTGGCACGGTGGTGGCCGAAGGCAAGGAAACCCGCGAGTTCGACGGCAAGCACTACGTGATGGAGACCGCGCTGCGCGCCGACGTGGCGCTGGTCAAGGCCTGGAAGGCCGATGAGGCCGGCAACCTGGTGTTCCGCAAGACCGCACGCAACTTCAACCCGGCCTGTGCGATGGCCGGCAAGGTCTGCATCGTGGAAGTGGAAGAAGTGGTGCCGGTCGGTGCCATTGATCCGGACCAGGTGCACCTGCCGGGCATCTACGTGCACCGCATCGTGCACAACGCACACCCTGAAAAACGCATCGAACAGCGCACCATCCGCGCGGAGGGCAACTGACATGGCGTGGACCCGTGATGAGATGGCGGCCCGCGCTGCCCAGGAATTGACCGATGGCGCCTACGTGAACCTGGGCATCGGCCTGCCGACGCTGGTGGCCAACCACATTCCCGAAGGCGTGGATGTGTGGCTGCAGTCGGAAAACGGCCTGCTCGGCATTGGCCCGTTCCCCACCGACGCTGAAGTCGACGCCGATCTGATCAATGCCGGCAAGCAGACCGTCACCGCGCGTGCCGGTGCCAGCTACTTCGGCAGCCACGACAGCTTCGCGATGATCCGCGGTGGTCACGTCAACCTGGCCATCCTCGGCGCCATGCAGGTGACGGCCAAGGGCGACCTGGCCAACTGGATGGTGCCCGGCAAGATGGTCAAGGGCATGGGCGGTGCGATGGACCTGGTGGCCGGCGTGCAGCGCGTGGTGGTGCTGATGGAGCACACCGCCAAGAACGGCGAGCACAAGATCCTGTCCGAATGCACGCTGCCGTTGACCGGCGTCGGTGTGGTCGATCGCATCATCACCGACCTGGCCGTGTTCGACGTGACCGACAACGGCCTGCTGCTGGTGGAAGCGGCACCGGGCGTCAGCGATGGCGAGTTGGCGGAAAAGACCGGCGTACCGTTCCAGCGCGCCTGATTGATGTGAACAGGGGGCGCTTGCGCCCCCTTCGTTTGCCCTCAACTGCGCCGCGCGTAGGCATATTCGCCGTCGTTGTTGTCGGCCTCACCAAGGCACGCTGCCGCCGTTGCGATGCGCAGTCCGGCGTGTTCGCAGCAGGCGCCGAACGCGCGTTCAATAGCATGCGCCAGCGTCCCGTCGACCTGGCCCTGTTCGGAATCGAAGTCGCTGCGATACAGGTGCGCGTCCAGCAGCGGGCGAAGTGCCTGCAGCCGCCACCAGCCCATGCTGCCCGCACCAAATTGGCTGGCGTCTATGGCTTTGCTCAGCCCGAGCCGCGCCTGCAGTCTTGTCAGCGCAGGACCGTTACCACCTACGAAATCGGCAACGGGCAGCAGATGTCCTTCCGCCACCACCATGCCCAGGCCGGGGTCGGCCTGGAACACGGCGTGGATGCGCGCGGCACGTCCATCCTGTATCAGGCGCTGCAGCAGTTCCTGCCGCCACTGGTCCCCATTGTTGCGATGGGTCGAGCGCTTGGTGTGCAGCTTCAGCACAACATCATGATCCGCCTGCATCAGCCGCTCGGCGACCTGCAGGAAGGGAAGAATGTCGCGGCCATGGTTGTCCACGGCAATGACGTCGCCCTGCAACCCGTGATCCAGCAGGGCGCGCCGGACCTGGTCCAGCTGGTGCTCCGGGGTGGTCACCACGATGGTCCAGTCCAGGGCTGCCTCGCGCAGCGCGGACAGTACCTCCGGCAGGGTCTCCAGATACCAGGCGTGGACGTGCACTGCCGGTTGCTGACGCAGTGCCGGGGCCGATATCAACGCATTGCGCGTAGCGTGCAGCCAGGCATGCCCGAGGCGTGCATCCGGTTCCAGTACGGCGCCTTCGGCCCACTCGTTCCAGGCATTGATGAAGACCATTCGCTGCGTCTGCGGCACTGCGGACAGGCGTTCATGGATCGTGGTGCGCAGCCAATCGCGATAGCCACGCGGTGAGGCGTGCAGATACACGCGGCCGCGGCCGGAGCGCCGTGCCTCGTTGTCCCAGCCCGGATTCACGCCGGGATAGAGCGGATAGTCCGGTAGCGGCCGGGCTGCGATCTCTGCGGCCAGTTCGCGCCAGTCGCGGACATCGCCGTTGAACGCCGGATTGAGCAGCCACTGCTGTGCCGACAGGGAACGCGGGTTGCTCATGTTCGGCGGGAATTCCACGGCGGCATCGAAGCCGATGTCGCGGGGATCCGGCCGTTCAAAGCCCTGAACGTAGGCCAGGTGGATCTCACCGACACCGTTGTCGCGGCACCAGCTACGCCAGCGCTCGGCTGTCGCATGGGCGTCGGGCAGCAGGTGCGGGCGATAGACGAGCAGCATCGGCCGCCCCTCCACCTTCAACGCGCGCCGGTCGCGCAGGTAAGGCGCGACATGGGCGATGAAGGCCAGATCGTCCTCTGCGCTGTGCTGCTGGCCGATCAGGATGTCCTCATCGCGGCCATCCCAGCGCCGTGCCCAGTTTTCGTTGGCCCAGCACAGGCAGAACGGCAGATCGATGCGGTCGTCGGCCAGCCACTGACGCAGCGGGTCCTCCATCAGGGTGCGGCCGCTGAACCAGTAGTAGTAGAAGCAGAACGCGCCGATACCGTACTCAGCGGCGAGGCGCGCCTGATCACGCATCACCTGCGGGTTGCGCAGGTCGTAGAACCCGAGGTCGGCAGGCAGACGCGGCTGGATGTGCCCCTCGAACTGCGGCAGGGCGCGGGTCACATTGCGCCACTCGGTAAAGCCCTTGCCCCACCAGGCATCGTTCTCCGGGAACGTGTGGAACTGCGGCAGGTAGAACGCGACCAGGGTTGCCGGCATCGAGGTGGGTAACGCCTGCTGCTGCCATGTGCGATGGCCAATCGCGGGCTCGTCGGCGCGCCAGCGCAGCTGCGCGCTTGCACGCGGGCCAGCGGAATCCTGTTGACCCTTCGGTGGCGGCGGAACCCAGTCGCCATGCCGCGCCAGCAGGCGGGTACGTATCCGGTCACGCTGCGCCTGGGACAGTGGCATGGCCCGGAACACGGCGCGCAGCAACGGGAACAGCGACTGGCGCACGCTCATCGGGCGAGGCCCCGCGGAGGAGGGCAAGCGGAGTGAATCAGCATAAGGGCGACGGTCATGGGTTCATTTTCGGTGCTGGCGGCCGTGACGGCAAACGCCAGCATGCTAGCGTGTAGCCATGTTGTTCCCCCACGACCTGCCCGATGCCGATGTCCAGCACCTGCCGGGCTGGCTGGCTTCGGCTGACGCCGACCGGCTGATGGCCGCGCTGCAGGCCGAAGTGGCATGGGAAGTCCATCGCATCCGCATGTTCGGCAACTGGGTGGATTCGCCGCGGCTGAGCTGCTGGATCGGCGACCCGCAGGCCCGCTACCGTTACTCCGGTGCCGAGTTCGTGCCACACCCCTGGCCACCTGTGTTGCAGGCCCTGCGTGAGCGCCTGCAGGCCGCGGGCATCGGTTGCTTCAACAGCGTGTTGCTGAACCGCTATCGCGGCGGCACTGACCATATGGGCTGGCACAGCGATGACGAGCCCGAACTGGGCCCGGCGCCGGTGATCGCGTCGCTGAGCCTGGGGACGGCCCGGCGTTTCCTGCTGCGGCGGCGAGACGACACGACGCGCAAGGCAGAGTTCCTGCTTGGCCATGGCGATCTGTTGTTGATGGCCGGACAGACCCAGCGGTTCTACCAGCACGCACTACCGAAGATGGCACGGGTGCAGGGAGAGCGCATCAACCTGACGTTCCGCTGGATTGCGCCGCGCTGATGGGCGGCCGCCGGGCATCGCCCGGCGCTACCTGGGGTCAGCGCGTGATGCCCGGCTGGTCGGCCTGCCCGCTCACCAGCGTCCAGCCGACCACGTCCTGCGCCAGCTGCTGCAGGCCGCGTTCGAACGCGGCAGTGACCGCCGGGACGTCGGTGCTGCCGACCGGCTGCGCCTGGCGGAAGGTGCGGTCGGCGACCACGCGCTGGTCGGCGACGTGGATCAGCTTGGCGTTGACCTCGATGACCACGGTCGGCGTGGCCTGGCCCTGGTAATCCGATTCGAAGCGGCGCACGTCGGTGGACAGCTTGTAGTCGGCACGGATGCCCGCGCTGCTGCGCGCCACGCCGCGGATCCGGCCGGAGTCCTCGAAACCGCGCAGCAGGGTGTCCTCGATCATGTCGGTGGCCGGCTGTGCCCAGCTGGCGCCCTTGTAGATCTCCATCTGCGACGGCGTCGGGCGCACGTTGATGCGCGGGCTGTCGACCATGCGCGCGGCGCTGGGCTTGGCCAGTACCAGCTGCCAGCTGGCCTGTGGCCACGCGGGATCGGCCTTCACCTGCACGGCAGGCGAGTACAGGGTCACTGCGGTTTTCTCGCTGCTGCCAAGGATGGAGCAGCCGCCCAGCAGGGTGACCATCGAGGCCGCCAGCAGCAGGCGCGGAAGGGTGGTCGTGCTCATTTGGGTTCGAACTCCTTCGGTGCGTCGCGGCCCAGCAGGTAGCGCGCGGGGTTGTTCTCGAGGCGGTCGCTGACCCGGCGCAGGTCGCGGATCAGGCCACGCAGCTCGGTCAGCGTCGGGCCAAGCTGGCCGAGGCCGTCGTTGGCGAAGCTGTTGATCGCTGCACGGTTCTCGCCCAGGATCGAATCGGCATTGCCGGCGGCCGAATCGAGCTTGCCCAGCGTGGCGTCGAGCTTGTCGATGATGCCCGGCAGCTGCTGCACCAGGTTCTTGTCCAGGCGCTCGATGGTGCCGTTGGTGGTCTTCAGCGTGGTGTCCAGGCTGCGTGCGGCATCGCGCGCGCTGAGCAGCAGTGCCTGGGTGCCCTGGTCGCGATCGGCCAGGCCACCACTGATCGTTTCAAGATTGGCCAGCGTTGCATTGATCGAAGCGACGTTGCGGTCGCTGAGGATCTGGTCCATGCGCTCGACGATGCGGTTGGCCACGTCGGTGATGTTCTGCAGCGCCGAGGGCGTGGTCGGGATGATCGGTGCCGGGTCCTTGTTGACCGTGGTCAGCGCCGGCGACTGCGGCGTACCGCCGCTGAGCTGGATGATCGACGGGCCGGTGAGGCTGGTGATCGCCAGCTTGGCGCGGGTATCGGTCTTGACCGGCGTGGTCGAGTTCAGGCGGATGCGTGCGACCACCTGGCGCGGATCGTCCGGCACCAGGTTCAGTTCGGTGATCGAACCGACCGCGATGCCGTTGTACTGCACAGGGCTGCCCACCGACAGGCCGGTCACCGCTTCGCGGAACACCACGCGGTATTCCTGCCAGGTACGGTCGGAGGAGTACTTGGCGGCCCACAGGCCGAAGGCCAGCAGGGCCAGGCCGGTGATCAGGGTGAACGCGCCGATCAGCACGTAGTTGGCTTTGGTTTCCATGGCTCAGGCACTCTCGATCTGTTCGCCGCGCGCGGCACGCGCACGCGGTCCGTGGAAGTATTCCTGGATCCACGGATGATCCAGTTTCTCGATTTCCGGCAACGGTGCATTGGCCACCACCTTGCGGTCGGCCAGCACGGCAACGCGGTCGCAGATGGCGTACAGCGTGTCCAGGTCGTGGGTGATCAGGAACACGGTCAGTCCCAGCGCTTCCTGCAGGGTCTTGATCAGGCGGTCGAACGCGGCCGCGCCGATCGGGTCGAGGCCGGCGGTGGGTTCGTCCAGGAACAGCAGCGGCGGATCCAGCGCCAGGGCGCGCGCCAGGCCGGCGCGCTTGCGCATGCCGCCGGACAGCTGCGACGGCAGCTTGTTGATCGCGTCGGCGGGCAGGCCGGCCAGCTTCACCTTCAGCAGTGCCAGTTCGTAGTGCCAGCGCTCGGGCAGCTCACGATGGTGCTCCTTCAGCGGTACCTGCACGTTCTCGCCCACGGTCAGCGAGGAGAACAGGGCGCCGTCCTGGAACAGCACGCCGGTGTTGCGCTCGATGTGCAGGCGGCTTTCGGGATCGTCGGCACGTGCGTCGCGGCCCAGCACTTCGATCTGCCCTTCGTCGGGCGTGCGCAGGCCGAGAATCGAGCGCATCAGCACCGACTTGCCGGTACCGGAGCCGCCGACCACGCCCAGGATCTCGCCGCGGCGCACGTCCAGGTCCAGGTCCTCATGCACGGTCTGGCTGCCGAAGCGATTGACCAGGCCGCGCACGCGGATCGCCAGTTCATGGCCCTGGTCGTCACGCATGTCGAGGATTTCGGGGCGGGCGGATGTGCTCATGTCACCAGTCCATGTGCATGAACCACAACGCCGCGAAGGCGTCGATGATGATCACCAGCGAGATCGTCTGCACCACGCTGGAGGTGGTGCGTTCGCCGACCGACTGCGCGGTGCCTTCCACCTTCAGTCCTTCCAGGCAGCCGATCAGGCCGATGACCAGCGCGAACACCGGTGCCTTCGACAGGCCGACCAGCATGTGCCGCACTTCCATCGTCTCGTGCATGCGCGCGATGTACATCTGTGGCGGGATGTCCAGGTCGAATGCGCCGACGGTGATGCCGCCGGCGAGGCCGGCAACCATTGCGATGAAGGTCAGCAGCGGCAGGGTCACCAGCAGCGCCAGCAAGCGGGGCAGCACCAGCAGGTCGACCGGGTCCAGGCCGAGGGTGCGCATCGCATCGATCTCCTCGCGCGCCTTCATCGCGCCGATCTGCGCGGTGAAGGCGCTGGCGGTGCGGCCGGCCAGCACGATGGCGGTCAGCAGCACGGCGAACTCGCGCAGGAAGGCGATGTTGACCAGCTCGACGACGTAGATCTCGGCGCCGAAATCACGAAGGATGGTCGAGCCGAGGAAGGCGATCACCGCGCCGACCAGATAGGACAGCAGCGCCACCAGTGGTACCGCATCCAGCCCGACCTGCTCCATCTGGTGCACGGTGGCGGTCAGGCGGAAGCGGCGGGGTTCCTTGACCAGGCGCGCCGCCTTGACCAGGTTCTCGCCGAGGAAGCTGCACAGTGCCTTGATGTTGTGGCCGGTGGCATGAACGCTGACACCCAGACGCTCCAGTGCCGCCAGCACGCCGAAATCGCGCTTGGGCTTGGGCCTGTCGTCGGCCACTTCCTCGATGGTGCAGACCAGCGCCTGGTGGTCCTGACGGAACTGCAGGGCATCCTCGCCAAGATCGGCGCGATGCGCCACGCGCAGCACCTGCAGCACGCCGGCCGAATCCATCTGCTCGATGCCGGTGGCATCGATGCCGGTCAGTTTTTCTGGAACGCCGCGCAGGACTTCGGCCGCGGCCAGCGCGGTCTTCAGGGTCCAGGTGCCGGACAGGCGGATCAGGCCCGGGTCATGGGCGTCCTGTTCGAGCTGGGGGGCGAGGTTCGGGGTCACTTGGGCCATTCGGGTCGCAGCATAACCGGTCTGTCTTGGGCATCGCGTCGAACTCGGATGAATTTCTCCGGTAAGGCCCGGCCTAGGTAATACTACGGCGCATGTCCGCAGACGCTCACACGATCCCCACGCCCCAGGCCACCTACGCGCAGCGCGTGGCCTTCGTTTCCGAGATCGCCGGACGGCTGCACAGCTACGGCACCACGGCCCAGCGCCTGGAAACGGCAGTCGTGGCACTGGCCCGCCAGCTCGATCTGGATTGTGAACCGTGGTCGAATCCCACCGGTATCATCCTCAGCTTCAGCGACCCGGCGCAGGCGATCGGCTCCAGTGACATCACCCGCGTGATCCGGCTGGCGCCCGGCGAGAACGACCTGCACAAGCTCAGCGTCGCCGACCATATCGCCGAGGAAGTGTCCAACGGGCGGATGAGCATCGCCCAGGGCCACACCGCGCTGCGCCAGCTGGACAAGGATCCGGGCCGGCGCGGCAAGCTGCGCACCATCCTGTCGTTCAGCCTCGGCGCGGCTGGTGTGGCCGGCATGTGGAAGCTGCCGTGGCTGGACATCGCCACCGCCGGTGTCATCGGCCTGATGATCGGCCTGCTCGGCATGGTCACCGACCGCCGCCCGGCCACCCGCGAGGCGGCCGAAGCATTGGCCGCGCTGCTGGCGGGCCTGGTCGCCACCCTGGTCGCGTCGTTCATCGGCGCGCTCAACCTCAACACGGTGATCATCGCCTCGCTGGTGGTGCTGCTGCCGGGCATGTCGCTGACCAATGCGGTCAATGAACTGGCCAGCCAGCACTGGGTGTCGGGCACCGCGCGTTTCGCCGGTGCACTCACCACCATCATGAAGCTCAGCGTCGGCGCGATGATCGCGGTGACCCTGGCAGACGTGCTCGGGCTGGACCCGGTGATCCGTGCGGCGCGGCCCCAGGGGCCGTGGGTGGAGTGGGGCTCGCTGCTGACCGCCGCGTTCGCGTTCGCGATGCTGTTCAAGGCCAACCGCCGCGATTACCCGTGGGTGATCGCCGCCTCGGTGGCCGGTTATGCCATTTCCAAGTTCGGTGGCCATGCCTGGGGGGCACCGGCGGGCATCTTCCTGTCGGCGATGCTGTTGACCGCCGGCGGCAATCTGTTCGGCCGCCTGGTCGGTCGCCCCGGCGCGATCATCCGCCTGCCGGGCATCATCATGATGGTGCCCGGCAGCACCAGCCTGCGTGGCGTGCTGACCCTGGTCCAGCAACAGGACGTGGGTGCCGGCCAGAGCGTGTTCCTCACCGTGCTCAACGTGGTGATGGCACTGGTCGCCGGCCTGCTGTTCGGCAATCTGCTGATGCCCGCGCGTAAAACCCTGTAATCGCCCTTCTGCGCTGCTTCCTGTGGGTGTGGACCGTTGCTCCACACACCTCCAGGGAAATGAAAAAACGCCGGCGTTCGCCGGCGTTCTTCATTGCATACCGATCTGGCCTCAGGCCTTCTTGATCAGGAAATCTTCCGGCTTCTTGCTGCCCTTGGCGGTCAGCTCGGCCATCCAGCGCGGCTGCTTGCCACGGCCGGTCCAGGTTTCCTTCGGGTTGGCCGGGTTGCGGTACTTCGGGGCGACCTTGCCCAGCTTGCGGCCTGCCGTCTTGGACGGCGCCTTGGTCGCAGTGGCGACCTTGCGGGCGCGCGGAGCGGGGGCGCCGCCGAACAGTTCCTCGATGGTGTAACCCTCGGTCTTGGCCAGCTTGCTCAGCTGGGCCCGGACCTTGGTGATCGGCCGGCGCTTGGCGACGATGGTCTGCTGCTTCTTCGCGGTGCGGATCAGGGCGCCCAGCTCTCGTGCCGACAGGCCGGTCAGGTCAATGCTCATTTACGGTTACTCCGGAAACTAATGTGTGGACGGGACGAGCCAGTCCATGGCGTCGCGGGACAGAATAAAGATGAATTAATCCAAGCACAAATGCAGGTCGGTCAGGGCTTGGCGGCATGCCGACTGCAGCGCGTCGATTTTGACCGGATTATGTCTGTTGCAGTATCGAGCAGCGGTTCGGGCGGCAAAAAAAGACCGGGGCATGCTCCGGTCCTTTCCTGATCAGCCCTGCAGGCGCTGCAGCAGGGTGGCCTTGTCGAGGCTTTCCGCTTCGCTGGCGCGACGCGAGCGGTACTCGTAGGTGCCAGCGGCCAGGCCGCGTTCGCTCACCACCACGCGGTGGGGGATACCGATCAGCTCCATGTCGGCGAACATCGCGCCCGGGCGCAGGCCACGGTCGTCGAGCGCTGCATCCAGGCCCGCATCGCGAAGCTCCTGCAGCAGGCTGGCAGCAGCGTCGGCCACGGCCGCGTCGCCCTTCGGGTTGATCACGCACACCACCACCTGCCACGGCGCCATCGCGTCCGGCCAGATGATGCCGGCCTCGTCATGGTTCTGTTCGATCGCGGCAGCGACCACGCGCGAGATGCCGATGCCATAGCAGCCCATCGCCATCACGGCCGCCTTGCCGTTCTCGTCCAGCACGGTGGCGTCCAGTGCCTTGGCATACGTGCGGCCGAGCTGGAACACGTGGCCGACTTCGATGCCACGGGCGATCTTCAGTTCGCCGCCGTCCAGCGCGCGGTCACCGGCACGCACGTTGCGGATGTCGGCCACTTCCGGCTCCGCCAGGTCACGGCCCCAGTTGACGCCTGCCAGATGGAAGCCGGCTTCGTTGGCACCGACGACGAAGTCGGACATCGCCGCCACTTCGCGATCGGCCACCACGCGGATGGCCTTGGCCGGGGCGACCGGGCCAAGGAAGCCCGGCACGCTGCCCAGGTGCTCTGCGATTTCCGCCTCGCTGGCGAAACGCTGCTCAGCCAGGCCGGCAACCTTGGCCAGCTTGATCTCGTTGACCTCATGATCGCCGCGCACCAGCGCCAGCACGAACTGCTGTGCCTCGCCTTCGCCGGCGATCAGCGCCACCGACTTCACGGTGCGCTGCAGGTCGATGCCGAGCAGGGCTGCAACGTCCTCGCAGGTCTTCTGGGTGGGCGTATCGACCTTGCGCAGGGCTTCTCCGGCTGCCGCGCGCGGTGCCGGGTCGGCAGCGATCGCCGCTTCCATGTTCGCTGCGTAGTCCGAACCGGTGGAGAACACCAGCGCGTCCTCGCCGGAATCGGCGATCACGTGGAATTCCTGCGAGGCATCACCGCCGATCGCGCCGGAGTCGGCCTGCACCATGCGGAAATCCAGGCCGAGTCGGGTGAAGATGCGGCTGTAGGCCGACTTCATGTTCTCGTACTCGCGCACCAGGCACTCATCGTGCAGATGGAACGAGTAGGCGTCCTTCATCAGGAACTCGCGCGAACGCATCACGCCGAAGCGCGGACGGATTTCGTCGCGGAACTTGGTCTGCACCTGGTAGAAGTTGACCGGCAGCTGCTTGTAGCTGGACAGCTCGCTGCGCGCGAAGTCGCAGGCGGCTTCTTCGGCGGTCGGGCTGTAGCAGAACACCTGGTCCTTGCGATCCTTGATCTTCAGCAGCTGCGGGCCGAACTTCTGCCAGCGCCCGGTCTGCTCCCACAGTTCCTTCGGCTGGATGGTCGGGATCTGGAATTCCACGGCGCCGGCGCGGTCCATTTCCTCGCGGACGATGCGTTCAACCTTGCGCAGCACGCGCAGGCCCAGCGGCGACCAGGTGTACAGGCCCGATGCCAGCTTGCGGATCATGCCCGCACGCAGCATCAGCCGGTGGCTGGTCAGCTCGGCGTCGCTGGGGGTTTCCTTGGTGGTGTGCAGGTGGAACTGGGAGAGGCGCATCGTCGGCTTCGGATAACGGCAGAGACGCCTATTCTGCCAGCCCGGCCGGGGGGAGGGGTATCGGCAGGGCTGCGCCCTGCACCTGCCTCAGGCAACGTCACCTGCAACAGCAACAGCGGGTTTTCCGTGGGATGGCGGGGTGGGTCCGGTTGCGGGAGACGCCGTAAACCCGTCCATGGGGGCTTGGCCGCGGCATCCATGCCGCGGACACTCCCGCAACCGGACCCACCCCGCCTTCGACAGTTTCCCGCGATCTGCCCCCCTTTTGTAGAGCCGAGCCATGCTCGGCTGCTGTTCGATCAATTCTCGAAATATTCGATTTCCATGGAGATTCATCCACGCATGGCGTAGATCTACTGGCGACCGGCCAACTGTCGAAGGCGGGGCACTGTGGGTTTGCGGGGTGTGAGCCGCATGGATGCGGCGACCAAGCCCCCATGGACGGGTTTACGGCGTCCCCGCAAACCCACAGTGCCCCGCCATCCCACGGAATGCCGCATTTGACGTTGACCTTGCTTCGGCAGGTGCAGGGCGCAGCCCTGCCGATACCCTTACTCCGCCGGGCAGTAGGCCTTGATGGCCGCGTCGGCCAGCCCCTTCTGCGCCGTGCGCTGCTCCGGGGTCAGCGCGGTATCGGGCTTGCCGTCGCCATTGGTGTCCTGCATCACCGGGCCGGACCCTTCCAGCAGGGCCAGGTTGGCGCGGGCGGTGCTGCACTGCTCCGGCACCGGCGCGGCCGGGGTCCCGGTACCGGCCGCGGCCTGTGGGCTGCGGGCCTGCTCGCGGGTCTCGAATTTCTTGCCCGCCGGCGGGGTCTCCGAGTACTGGGTCACGCCGTTGGCGTCCTTCCACTTGTAGACCGGACCGGCCACGGCGTGGGCACTGGCCAACAACAGCAGGCATCCAAGGCAGGACAGGGCACGCATGGCAGACTCCGCGGAATGGGCGTAGAACGCCGATTGCAGCATTGGCACCGAGCACTGGCAAGTCGATTAAACTGGATTCCATGGACCCGATCACACCGCCGCCGCGTTCGCGCACGATTTACCTGCTGCCCAACCTGTTCACCACCGCCGGGCTGTTCGCTGGCTTCTACGCGATCATCGCCGCGGCCAACGGGGATTTCGTCAACGCCAGCATCGCCGTGTTCGTGGCGGCGGTGATGGATGGCCTGGACGGGCGCGTGGCGCGCCTGACCGGCACCAGCAGCGAATTCGGCGTGCAGTACGACTCACTGGCCGACCTGGTCAGCTTCGGCATGGCCCCGGCGCTGGTGATGTATCACTGGTCGCTGTCGTGGCTGAAGTTCGATGACCCGCTGCTCGGCCGCGTCGGCTGGGCCGTGGCCTTCCTGTATGCCGCCTGCGCGGCGCTGCGCCTGGCCCGCTTCAACACCCAGGTGGCGGTGGTCGACAAGCGCTGGTTCGTCGGCCTGGCCAGCCCGGCGGCGGCTGGCCTGATGATGTCCTTCGTCTGGGCCTTCGCCGATGGCAACCTGGGCTGGGACGGCAACCAGCTGCGCTATGTGGCGCTGGCCGTGACGATCATCGCGGCGCTGCTGATGGTCAGCCGCATCCGTTTCTGGAGCTTCAAGGGCGGTGCCGCCAAGGGCACCCGCTCCGATCGCGTCCCGTTTCTGGTGCTGGCACTGGTGCCGGTGGCAATCGCCATCGCGGTCATCGATCTGCCGCGCGTGCTGTTCGCGGTGGGCATCCTGTACGCCCTGTCCGGCCCGGTGATGTGGGCCGTGCAGCGCCTGCGCAAGAGGCCCGAGGCGGCGTGAGCCAGGACCTGCCCGTGCTGTGGTCTCCGGCCCAGCAGGCCTGGCTGCAGGCCATGGGCTACACCGTCTACCACGACGGCCAGCTGGCCGCAGAGCTGGACGCTGCGCTGCAGCTGAGCGTGGCCGAAGCCGAGGCGGCCGCCGCGCCGCCGACGCAGCCGGCGCGGGGAAGCGCCGCATCTTCGTCGGGCGAACCCCGCGCCGAAGCTGTGCCGTCGCCCGGTCTGCAACACCCGGCGCCGCCACGCCGCGAGACCCCGGTCAACGCACCCGATACCGCCCCGGCTGCGGCGCGTCCGCTGCCGGCCGGGAATGCCCGGCAGCCCGTGGTGCGCCTGCCGGATCGCCTGCAGATTGCGCTGCTGCGTGCGTCCGGCTGCAATCCCAATGATCCGGCGACGCAGGCGCTGATGGACAGTTGGCCGCTGGACCAGCTGCGCCACGACCCGGCCGCCAAGCGGGCGCTGTGGCCGCAGCTGCGTGCCCTGCGCAAGCGGGGCGCGCCATGAGTGCGGTCAGCCAGCCCGGCCCGGTCAGCCTGCGCGCGTTGCGCGAGAGCGATCTCAATGCGGTGATGGCGATTGAAGTGCGCGGTTATCCGTTCCCATGGACGCGCGGTATCTTCGTTGACTGCCTGCGCGCGGGTTACCCGGGCCTGGCGATGGAGCGCGATGGCCAGCTGATCGGCTACGGCGTGCTCAGCATCGCCGCCGATGAGGCGCATGTCCTGAACGTCTGCATCGATCCGTCGACGCAGTCGCGGGGGCTCGGCCGCCAGTTGCTGCGTGCGCTGGTGCAGCTGGCCGGAGACCGTGGCGCGCAGCGCGTGTTCCTGGAAGTGCGGCCGTCCAATGCGCCTGCGCTGGCGCTGTACCACAGCGAAGGCTTCAACGAGATCGGCCGTCGCCCGCGCTACTACCCCGCCGCGCAGGGCCGCGAAGACGCGCTGGTAATGGCGATCGAGCTGGTCGACGGCGACCTGCAGGCGATGCCGCCGCTGTAGCGGAGAAGGGTTGCCGGCCAGCGGCCGGCACTACCGATGAATCGGTAGCTGCCAACCTTGGTTGGCACGCTTTCCTCACGCCAGCCGCAACGCCAGCACGCCACCGACGATGAGCGACGCCGCGAGCCAGCGCGCGCGTGGTATCCGTTCGCGCAGCAGGAATACCGAGATCAGCAGCGCGAACAGGATCGAAGATTCGCGCAGCGCCGAAACCATCGCCACCGGCGCCTGGGTCATCGCCCACAGCGCCATCGCATATGAGGCGGTGGTGCCGACGCCGCCGGCCATGCCCAGCGGCCAGTGCTGGCGCGCATAGGTCAGCACCGCACCCCGCCGGGTGTACAGCGCCCACAGCGGCAATGGAATGCCCGACAGCAGGAACAACCACAGTGTGTAACTGAGCGCGCTGCCGGACTGGCGCGCACCCTGCGCATCGACCAGGGTGTAAGTGGCGATCATCGCGGCAGTCAGCAGTGGCAGCCGAAGCTGGCCACCTCGTGCACCCAGTGCCATGCACAGGATGCCCGTGCTGACCAGCACTACACCCAGCCACGCGACGGGCGGCAGCCCTTCACCCAGCAGGGTGCCGGCCAGTGCGACCAGGATCGGCGCACTGCCACGCATCAGCGGATAGGCCAGGCTCATGTCGACCTGCTGATAACAGCGTGCGACCAGGCCGTAGTAAGTCACCTGCAGCAACACCGAGGCACCCAGCCACGGCCAGCTGTGCGCGGCAGGGAAGGGCAGGAACGGCAACGCGGTGGCCGACAGCAGCGCGGCGCTGCCAGTGACCAGCACGGTGCCGAGGAACTTGTCCGGCCCGCGCTTGACGATCGCATTCCAGCTGGCATGCAGTGCTGCAGCAGCGAGGACGAGCAGGAAGATGGAAAGCGGCATCCGCCGATGATGCCATGCGGGGCAAATGGAAACGCCGGGCATCGCCCGGCGTTTCCGATTCCACTTCGGTGGGTGCCAACCTCTCCCGCCGCGGTAGGTGCCAACCTCTCCCGCCGTGGTAGGTGCCAACCTTGGTTGGCACGCACCAGAGCGCGGCGGTTACAGCTTCGCGCGCTGCTCGCGCAGGCCAGCCAGCTGGGTGTTCCAGTCGGCCAGGCGCACGCGCTCCTGCTCGACTACGGCCGGCGGCACCTTGTCGGTGAACTTGGCCAGCTTGGTCTCGCTCTTTTCCTTTTCGACTTCGACGCGGGCGATTTCCTTGTCCAGGCGCACGCGCTCGGCATCAAGATCGACCAGGCCTTCCAGCGGCACCAGCAGCTTCAGTTCACCGACGATTGCGGCGGCGGCCGGCGGTGCGCTTTCGCCTTCGGCCAGCCACTGGATGCTGTCCAGCTTCAGCAGGAACGACAGCGAGGCACTGAAGCGTTCGATGCGCACGCGGTCCTGCTCCAGCCCGGCCTGCAGGCGCAGCGGCACCAGCTTGGACGGCGCGACATTCAGTTCACTGCGCACGCGACGCACCGCACTGATCACCGCCTTCAGCCATTCCACGTCGGCCTCGGCCTGGGCGAAATCGCCTTCGAACTCGGCCGCGGTCGGGTACGGGCGCAGCGACAGCGTGGTCTCGGCCAGGCCCAGGCGCGGGGCCAGCTGCTGCCACAGCTGTTCGGTGATGAACGGGGTCAGCGGGTGCAGCAGGCGCAGCAGTGCTTCCAGCACGTACAGCAGGGTGTGGCGGGTGCTCTCGGCGTCGGCGGCGTCACCACCGTTCAGTGCCGGCTTGCTCAGCTCCAGGAACCAGTCGCAGAACGCGTTCCAGGCGAACTCGTACAGGCACTGTGCCAGCAGGTCGAAGCGGTAGGCGGCGAAATGGCCCTGTGCTTCGGCAGTGGTGGCGGCCAGGCGCGCCAGGATCCAGCGCTCGGCATCGGTGCGCGGCTTGGGCACGCCGCTGAACGCCGCGCCCTCGGTGTTCATCAGGGCGAAGCGGCTGGCGTTCCACAGCTTGTTGCAGAAGTTCTTGTAGCCCTCGGCGCGGTTCATGTCGAACTTGATGTCGCGGCCGTGGGTGGCCAGCGCGGCGATGGTGAAGCGCAGCGCGTCGGCACCGTGGGCGGCGATGCCGTCCGGGAATTCCTTGCGGGTGGCCTTCTCGATCTTCTCCACCATCTTCGGCTGCATCAGGCCGCCTGTACGCTTGGCGACCAGGTCGTCGATGGTGATGCCGTCGATGATGTCCAGCGGATCGAGCACGTTGCCCTTGCTCTTGGACATCTTCTGGCCCTGGCCGTCACGGATCAGGCCGGTGAAGTAGACGTCCTTGAACGGGATCTTCCCGACCAGGTTGTCGGTGGCCATGATCATGCGCGCCACCCAGAAGAAGATGATGTCGAAGCCGGTGATCAGCACCGACGACGGCAGGTAGCGGTCGAAGCCACGCTCGGCCATGGCCTGTTCGTTCGGCCAGCCCAGGGTGGAGAACGGCCACAGCTGCGAGGAGAACCAGGTCTCCAGCACGTCGCCTTCCTGGTTCAGCACCACATCGCTGCCGAGGTTGTGCTTCGCGCGCACTTCCGCTTCGCTGCGGCCGACGTAGCAGCTGCCGGTGGCGGCATCGAACCACGCCGGGATGCGGTGGCCCCACCACAGCTGGCGGCTGATGCACCAGTCCTGGATGTTGTTCATCCAGTGGCGGTAGGTGTTGATCCAGTTCGGCGGCACGAAGGAAATGCTTCCATCCTCCACCAGCGCCAGGCCACGCTTGGCCAGGTCGTCCATCTTCACGAACCACTGGTCGGTCAGGTACGGCTCGATCACCTGGCCGGTACGGTCGCCGCGCGGCACCTGCAGCTTGTGCGCCCTGGTCTCGACCAGGATGCCAAGGTCTTCCAGTTCGGCCAGCACGGCCTTGCGCGCTTCGTAGCGGTCCAGGCCCTGGAAGCGTTCCGGCGCATTCTCATTCAGCGCCGCCACCGGGGTGAACAGGTTGATCATCGGCAGGCTGTGGCGCACGCCGACGTCGTAATCGTTGAAGTCGTGCGCCGGGGTGACCTTGACCACGCCGGTGCCGAACGCACGGTCCACGTAGTCGTCGGCGATCACCGGCACGCGGCGGCCGGTCAGCGGCAGCACCACGCTCTTGCCGATCAGGTGCGCATAGCGCTCGTCTTCCGGGTGCACCATCACCGCGGTATCACCCAGCAGGGTTTCCGGGCGGGTGGTGGCGACCACCAGGTAATCGCGGGTCTCGCGCAGGGTTTCCACGCCGTCGGCATCGCGCTCGACGTGCTCGTAGCTCAGGCCTTCATCCAGCGTGTAGGCGATCGACCACAGGAAGCCGTCTTCCTCGGCGCTCTCCACTTCCAGGTCGGAAATGGCGGTCTTCAGCACCGGGTCCCAGTTGACCAGGCGCTGGCCACGGTAGATCAGGCCCTGCTCGTACCAGCGCACGAAGGCTTCGTTGACCGCGGCCGACGGCTGCGGGTCCATGGTGAAGGTGCTGCGCGACCAGTCGGCGGAGGTGCCGAGCCGGCGCATCTGGCGCTCGATGGTGTCGCCGGACTGCTGCTTCCATTCCCAGACCTTGCCGATGAAGCCTTCGCGGCCCAGCGAATCGCGGGTCTCGCCCTTGCCTTCCAGCGTCAGGTTGCGGCTGACCACCATTTCGGTGGCGATGCCGGCATGGTCGGTACCGACCTGCCACAGCGTGTCGTAGCCGCGCATGCGGTGGTAGCGCACCAATGCGTCCATCAGGGTCTGCTGGAAGGCATGGCCCATGTGCAGGGTGCCGGTCACGTTCGGCGGCGGCAGCAGGATGGTGTACGGCTCGCCCGTGCCGGACGGCTTGAAGTGGCCGGCCTTCTCCCAGGCCTCGTAGAGGTCGGTCTCGAAGGACTTCGGGTCGTAGCTGGAGGCGAGTTGGGTCATGCGGGGGAACCAGGAGGCAATCGTTGAAGGATCAGGGCACGGCGGCGGCCCATCAAGGGGGCCGGCGCGTGCTTACATGTCGTGCTTGTTCAGGTCGTAACCGGCGGCCTTGTACTGGCGCCAGCGTTCGCGCAGCGGTTCGCGCGCTTCCGGGTCGGCCGGGACCACCTCCAGCACGCGCTCGCACTGGCCCAGCCAGGGATCGTCGCGCAGGTTGATCACCAGCGGGCGGGCCGGGGCCTCGGTGCCGGGCACCGCGATCAGCACCAGTGCTTCTTCCTCGTCCATGTCCTCGCCGGCGATCTGGTGCGGGATGTAGGCGTCGTCATCGAACGCCCACAGCAGCTCGTCCAGTTCCTCGGCCTGGGCCTGGTCGCGGGCCAGCACCAGGGTGAACAACCCGGCGTCGTTGGCCTTGCGCGCCAGCTCGCAGACCAGGCGCAGCGGCTCGGTCAGGAAGCGGGGCTTGGCGATCAGGTAGAAGTCGGCGCGGGGCATGGCAGGGTCCGGGTCAGGCAAGGGCCCGGCGTTGCCGGGCGAGGCCCTGGCCGGCGGTGGCCGGCCAGGGTCGGGTACGGCATCAGGCGCGGGCGACCTGGTCCAGCAGCCACTGGCTCAGCAGGCCGACCGGGCGGCCGGTGGCCATGCCACGCTTGCCTTCATCGCTGGCCACGCCGGCGATGTCCAGGTGTGCCCAGCGCTGGCCTTCGGTGAAGCGCGACAGGAAGCAGCCGGCGGTGATCGCACCGGCCCAGCGGCCGCCGATGTTGTAGACGTCGGCGAAGGTCGAATCCAGCATCGGCTGGTACTCGTCCCACAGCGGCAGGCGCCAGGCGCGGTCGAACACGTGTTCGCCGGCGGCCAGCAGCTCGTTGGCCAGGTCGTCGTGCTTGCTCATCAGGCCAGCGGTCTGGTGGCCCAGGGCGACCATGCAGGCACCGGTCAGGGTGGCGACGTCGACCAGCGCGGCCGGCTCGAAACGCTGCGCGTAGGTCAGCGCGTCGCACAGGATCAGGCGGCCTTCGGCGTCGGTATTGCCGACTTCGATGGTCTTGCCCGACATCGAGGTGATCACGTCGGACGGACGGTAGGCGTTGCCGTCGATGGCGTTTTCCACCGCCGGGACCACCACCACCAGGTTCAGCGGCAGCTTGGCCTTGACCGCGGCGACGAAGGTGCCGATGACGTTGGCGCCACCGCACATGTCGTACTTCATCTCCTCGATGCCGCCCTGGGTCTTCAGGTTGACGCCACCGGTATCGAAGGTGATGCCCTTGCCGACCAGCACGTAGGGCTTGGCGTCGCCGGCGCCGGTCCACTTCAGCACGACCAGGCGCGGGCGGTTGGCCGAACCACGGGCCACGGCCAGCAGCGAGCCCATGCCCAGCGCTTCCATCTGGGTCTCATCCAGGATCTCGGCCTCGGCGCCGTCGTGCTCGCCGGCAAACTTCACGCCCACTTCGGCCAGGTAGGCCGGGGTGCAGTAGTTCGGCGGCAGGTTGCCCAGTTCGCGGGCGAACTCGACACCGGCGGCGATGGCCTGGCCCTGGGCCAGGGCCTGGGCGTCGTCACCGGCAATGGCCAGCTGCGCCAGGCCGGCATCGTCGGCCTTCTTCTTGCCCAGGGTGGCGGTGTAGCGGTAAGCAGCGTGATCGGCGGCGATCACGGCCTGGCGGATCGCCCAAGCGGCGTCGCGGTCCTTCACCGCCACCTCGGACAGGGTGAACAGTGCACTGCGGGTGGCACCGGCCTTCAGCGCGCGCACGGCGTCGCCGATGGCCTTCAGGTACTGGGGCACGCCGAAACGGGCGGCCTCACCGAGGCCGACCACCAGCACGCGCGGGGCCGACACCCCCGGCAGGTCGTGCAGCAGGGTGGTGGCGCCGGTCTTTCCCGACAGGTCGCCGCGCTGGGCCAGGGCGGCCAGGCGACCGCCGCTGGCGGCGTCCAGTGCCTTTGCGGCCGGAGTCAGGGTATGGTCGGCATACGCGCCGACCACCAGGCAATCAACGGTGGCGGCGGCCGGAGCAACGTGGTTCAGGGTGAATTCGAGGGCCATTGAGCAGATTCCATTGGCAAGTCCGTACAATCGCGGACCGTTTACGCCCAGACAGTAGACTGGGCGGCACCGCGAACGAACCCCAGAGTTTAAACCACCGCCCCATGTTGAAGCTCGACCGATACCTGCTGGGCGATTTCGTCCAGAGTTTCCTCGCCACCCTGATCGTCCTGCTCGTGGTCAGCGTGGGCGGCGTCCTGGTGGACATCCTCGGCAACATCGCCGACGGACGCCTGCCAGCCAAGCTGCTGTTCTCCCAGCTGGGCCTGCAGTTCATCGCCTACCTGCCGCTGATCCTCCCGCTGGCACTGATGCTGGGCCTGCTGCTGGCCATCGCCCGCCTGTACCGCGACTCGGAAATGGCGGTGATCACCGCCATCGGCGTCGGCCCCAAGCGCCTGCTGCGGCCGCTGCTGATGCTGGTGGTGCCGGTGGTGCTGCTGGTCGGTGCCTGCTCGCTGTGGCTGGGCCCGTGGGCCGGCCGGGTAGCCGAGCAGATGATCATCGAAGCCAACCGCAGCGTGCTGATGGCCGGCCTGGAGCCGGGCCGGTTCACCCCGCTGCCCAATGGCGGCGTGGTCTACCTGTCGTCGATCTCGCCCGATGGCACCCAGCTGGGCAAGGTGTTCATGCAGCGGCAGAAGGATGACCGCATCGAGGTGGTGTCCGCCGCAGGTGGCCGGATGTTCTTTGAAGGCGCCCGCCAGCGCTTCCTCGAGCTGGACGATGGGCACCAGGTGGAAGGGCCGGCCGCAGGCGGGCTGGATTACCGCCTGGCGACCTTCGCCCGCAACGACGTTGCCCTGCCTGATGGCGCGCAGACCCGTACCGAGGATGATCCGGAACTGATGCCGACCCTGCAGCTGATCGGCGATGGGCGCCCGCAGGCGCAGGCACAGCTGCACCGGCGCCTGGCGCCACCGTTGATCGCACTGGCCTTTGCCCTGCTGACCGTACCGCTGGGCCGCAGTTCGCCGCGCCAGCAGCGCTACGGGCGGATGATGCTGGCCCTGATGGCCTACATGGTGGGGACCAACCTGATGTTCATCGGCAGTGGCTGGATCGCCACCGGCAAGATACCGCCCGCGATCGGCCTGTGGTGGTTGACCCTGCCACTGCTGGCGCTGTCGATCTGGATGTATGCACGTGATGGCCGCCTGGGCCGACCGAAGGGAGCCCGCGCATGAGGCTGCGCCCGATGCGTTTCGACCTGTACCTGGGCCGGACGGTGTTCACCACGGTGCTGCTGACCTGGGCGGTGCTGGTGGGCCTGGACGTGGTGATGGCCTTCTCCGGCGAGTTCAAGGACATCGGCAAGAACGGCTATACGCTGGGGCACGCGGCGGCCTGGGTGCTGTACACCGTGCCGCGCCGGGCCTACACGATGTTCCCCACGGCTGCGGTGATCGGCGCGCTGATGGGATTGGGCCAGCTGGCCGCGACCTCGGAACTGACCGCGTTGCGCGCGCTGGGCCTGTCGCGCAGGCGATTGAGCGTGTCGGTGGCGATCGCGCTGTCATTGCTGACCGCCGTGATGGTGTTCAGCGCCGAGACGCTGGGACCGTGGGGCCAGGACCGCGCCGATGCGCTGAAGGCGAGCGCCAAGTGGGGCCGGGACATTGCCACGACCCGTTACTCGGGCCTGTGGGCGCGCGAGGGCGATACCTTCCTCAGCGCTGCCGGCGGCGAGGAACAGCTGGTCGGCGACAAGGGAACACGGCTGATCCTGCGTGACGTGCGCCTGTATCGCATCGCCGAAGACGGACAGATCGCCTCGATCACCCATGCCGCCACTGCCGAACATGACCGCGACGGCTGGGTGATGACCGGCGTCCGCCGCGATACGTTCGGCGAGCGCTCGGCCACGCGCCAGGAAGTGGCACGCGAGCCGTGGAATTCCCGCCTGGATGCCGGCTCGCTGGCCGCGGGTATCGCCAAGCCGCGCAACCTGAGGATCGCCGAGTTGCGGGCCAGTATCGAATACCGCGAGCGCAACGGCCTGGACGCCCGCGATTTCGAGGATATCTACTGGAGCCGCTGGTTCTACCCGCTGAACGTGCTGGCGCTGTGCCTGGCCGCGGTGCCGTTCGCGTTCGGTTCGCTGCGCAGCGGCGGCATGGGCAAGCGCCTGTTCCTGGGCATCCTGTTCGCGCTGGGCTTCTGGCTGCTGCAGCTGTTCTTCGGCCGCATGGCCGGCGCGCTGAAGTTCGACTACCGCATTGCCTATGCGCTGCCGCCGATCGTGATGCTGGCGGTGTCCGGTTTGCTGTTCCGGCGCAAGTCGGGCTGAGTGCTGCCGCGCCGGGCGCGGCCCGGCGGTTTTCCGCGGTCCGCGCGTGGCGCGAGTCGAGCAGGGCTCGACGCTACAGAACGCGGGTCAGCGCTTGGGCATCCGCACCAGGCGGGTGCCGCTGGCGCGGTCGTGCCAGGTCAGGCGCTGGCGGTCGACCCAGACCCACCAGAAGCCCAGCCCGCCCAGCAGCAGTGACAGCGTGCCCACCGCGAAGCGCAACCACAGCTGCGCGCGCCGCAGCGGCCTGCCATCGCTCGATTCGAGCTTCAACCGCCATGGCCGCATGCCCAGCGTCTGGCCGCCGCGGCGCCAGCTGGCCGTTGCATACCCACCTGTAACACCCCAGCACACCGCCCACAGCAGCCACTGCCAGGCACTGAACGGAGCGATGTTCTCGCGCTGCGCGTGGCCGCTGAGGGTGTAGGCCAGGGTGAACAGCGTGCCGGCCAGCATCCACAGTGCCAGCACCGGCAGTGCGTCGTAGACCATGGCCAGCATGCGCCAGACCAGCAGGGCACGCGGGCGCGGCATTCCAGTAGCGGCCGCAGGGGCCGTGTCGGTGGCAGGGCGGGACATGCGCCGAGCATACGCAATGCTGGCCGCATCCGCTGGCGCCCTCGTATCCTTTACCCATGGCTCTTGTTTCCACTCCTGCCGAACGCCGCCAGCTGGTCCAGCAGCTGCCCGAACTGCGCGCGGACGACAGTGCGCGCATCCAGCGCTTCCTCGATGCGATCTGGGCCGAGAATGGCCTGGCCGGCGCCACCCTCGACAGCTACCGGCGCGATCTGGAAGGGCTGGCGCGCTGGATGGATGGACGCGACGGTGGCCTGGCCGGCATCGAGCGTCCCGGGCTGTTCGACTACCTGGCCTGGCGCACCCGCCATGGCTGGTCGCCGCGCAGCAATGCGCGCCTGCTGTCGGCGCTGCGGGCGTTCTTCGCCGATGGCGTGCGTCGTGGCGAACGTAGTGAAGACCCCAGCGCGTTGCTGGACCCCCCGAAGCTGCCACGCTTGTTGCCCAAGGCGCTGGCCGAAAGCCAGATCGATGCATTGCTGGCCGCGCCGGACATCGACAGCCCACTGGGCCTGCGCGATCGCGCCATGCTTGAACTGATGTATGCCGCCGGCCTGCGCGTGAGCGAACTGGTGTTGCTGCCCGCCACCGCGGTCAACCTGCGCCAGGGCGTGATACGGGTCACCGGCAAGGGCAGCAAGGAACGGCTGGTGCCGCTGGGTGAGGAATCCCAGCATTGGCTGGAGCGCTACCTGCAGCAGTCGCGGCCACAGCTGGTCGGCAAGGGCAGGGTGCAGGCCCTGGCGGATGGGCAAACGCCATTGTTCGTCGAGCCGACGTTGCATGCGCTGACCCGCCAGGCCTTCTGGCACCTGGTCAAGCGTCACGCGCAGGTGGCCGGCATCGACCCGGCGCGAATCAGCCCGCACGGCCTGCGCCACAGCTTCGCCACCCATCTGCTCAATCGCGGCGCCGACCTGCGCGCGCTGCAGATGCTGCTGGGCCACAGTTCGCTGTCGACCACCCAGATCTACACCCTGGTGGCCCGCGAACACCTGCAGAAGCTGCACGCCCGGCATCACCCGCGCGGCTGAGCAGGGGCCTGAATCCCGTCCCTGGGGCGGGCGCGGCATCGCGGCCCGCTGCGGGCGGCTGTGTCAGAATCCGGGGTCTTCTTCTGCCGCGGACCGCTCCATGCTTCGATTTGCCATCGCCGCCGTGCTCGGTGCGCTCAGCCTGACCGCCTGCGCACAGCCGGCCCCGCCGGCCGCCAAGGCGCCTGCACCTGCCGCTGCTGCGGCCAAGGCCAGCCCGGCCAGCAACGCGTCGGCCGACCAGGCCGTGCGTGCGGCGTTGACCGCGCTCAATCCCGGCTTCCAGGTGGACTATATCGGCGCCGCGCCGTTCCCCGGTTTCCGCGAGGTCGTCGTTTCCGGCCAGCTGCTGTACGTGTCCGATGATGGCCGCTACCTGTTCCAGTCGCAGCCCTACGACACGCGTGCCAAGGGCCCGGCCAACAGCGAAGGCCTGCTGGGCTACCGTCGCGACCTGCTGGCCAAGGCCAACCATGGCGACCGCATCGTGTTCGCCGCGCCGAACGCCAAGTACACCATCAGCGTGTTCACCGATATCGAATGCGGCTACTGCCGCAAGCTGCACCAGGACATTGCCGAACTGAACCGCAACGGCATCAGCGTCGAGTACTTGGCGTTCCCGCGCATGGGCCTGGGCAGCAAGGATTACACCGACATGATCTCGGTCTGGTGTGCGGCCGATCGTCGCCAGGCGCTGACCAATGCCAAGCGCGGTGGCAGCGTGCCGGCCAAGAACTGCACCAACCCGGTGGCCATGCAGTACGCGCTGGGCCAGCAGCTGGGCGTGAATGGTACGCCGGCGATCTTTGCGCCGGATGGCACCCAGCTGGGTGGCTACCTGCCGCCGGCACAGCTGCGCGCAGCGCTGGAAAAGCTGTCGGCCAAGCGCTGACGCGGAACTGTAGCGTCGAGCCATGCTCGACTGCGGTTCCACATGTGACAGCCGTGCATGGCTCGGCGCTACAGATCAGAGGCCGGGGGCGCACAATGCACCCCCGGCTTTTTTCTTACTTCAGGCCATCACTGACCGCCTTGGTCAGCGTGCCCTGCGCATCGTCACCACTGAACTCCCAGACGAACGCGCCGCCCAGGCCCTGGGTCTTCACGTAGCCCATCTTGCGGGTGATGTTGGCCGGGGTGTCGAAGCTCCACAGCGTGCTGCCGTTGTAGATCCAGGTGGCACCGGCGGTGCTGTCGGTGTAGCCCGGCCATGCCAGGTTCTTCAGCACCTTCCAGTCTTCGATGCCGGCTTCATACGTGCCCGGCGCAGCGCCGGTGGCGGTCTGGTACAGGCCGTTGTTGGCGTTGGCCACGCCGGTCCAGCCACGCCCGTAGTAGCCGATGCCCAGGTTGAGCTTGGCGGCCGGCACGCCGCGGCTGATGAAGGCCTCGATGGCATCGTTGCTGTTGTACAGCTTCTGGTCGCCGGTGGACGGATCATTCGGCGAATCGAACAGCGCCGACTGGTGATTGGTCTTCGCATCCCACGCGCCGTGGAAGTCGTAGGTCATCACGTTGATGTAGTCCAGGTACGGATGGTACGCGGCCGGATCGGTGACGCGGATCTTGTCGATGCCCGCACCCACCGCCACCGTCAGCAACAGGCCCGGACGCACTGCATCGAGCTGGCGGCGGAACTCGGCCATCAGCGCGGTGAAGTTGGCGTTGTCCTCCGGCTTGCCGCATTCGATGCCGCAGGCCACCGGGTATTCCCAGTCGATGTCGATGCCGTCGAACACGCCCAGTGCGGCGCCGGCGCCACCGGCACCGTCGGTCACCGGCAGATTGCCCTTGATGTAGGCGTCGATGCACGAGGCGACGAAGGCCTGGCGGTTTTCCGGGCGGGCCGCGCTGGAGAAGCCACGCGACCAGGTCCAGCCACCCAGCGAGATCAGCACCTTCATGCCCGGGTACTTGGCCTTGAGCTGCTTGAGCTGGTTCCAGTTGCCGCGCAGCGGCTGGTCCCAGGTATCGGCGCTGCCGCTGACGCTCTCGGCGGCACTGAACGCCTTGGTGTAATCGGCAAAGGCATCGCCACCGGCACCGCTGTTCGGATCCGACGGCTGGGTGATGCCCACTTCGCAGCGGTTGTTGCGCACGTTGCCGAACGCATAGTTGATGTGGGTCAGGCGCGCGGCCGAACCGCTGCTGTCGATGTTCTTGACCCGGTAGTTGCGGCCGTAGATGCCCCACTGGGTGAAGTAACCGATGACCCGCTTGCCGGTAGTGCCGCCGTCGCCGGCCAGCGTGGTGGCGCTGATCTCGGTGCCCTGTGCCGACGCATTGCCAGCGTTGTCGCGGGCGCGCACGCGGTAGCGGTAGGTGGTCGATGCGGTCAGCCCGCCGTCGACATAGCTGGCACTGGACGGCGAACCGACCAGGCTGCCGTTGCGGTACACGTCGTAACCGGCCACGCCGCTGCCACCGGTGTTGTCGGTGGACGGGCTCCAGCTGAGCGCGATGCTGCTGGCGGTACGCGTACCCACGGCCAGCCCGCCCGGCACGCTGGGCGCGGTGGTATCGCCACCGGCGGCGTTGACGGTGATGGTGATGGTCGGCGTGCTGGTGGTGGCGTTGTTGTTGTCGGTGGCCACCGCACGCAGCGTGTGGCTGCCGGCGCTGGCATTGGCCCAGCTGGCTGCATACGGCGCGTTGGTGGCGATGCCCAGCGAGCTGCCGTCGCGGAAGAACTCGACCTTGGCGACGCTGCCGTCCGGATCGCTGGCGTTGGCGGTCACGTTCACCGTGCTGCCGGCGCTGAAGGTGGCACCGTTGGCCGGCGAGGTCAGGCTGACCACCGGCGGCTGGTTGCTGCCACTGCCATCGCAGGCACCCAGGTTGGTGTAGTAGGGCGCACCGGCCGGATGGTCCGGCGGCGCGTTCCAGATGTCCTGGTTCGCCCGATAGAGGACGCCTCCTTTCTGCAGGGTATCGCCGGCCCGGTAGATCTTGGCCTGGTCCCACTGGGCCACCCCGGCACAGCTGGCGGCCTGCGCCAGGCCGGGCAGGGCGACGCTGCCGGCGGCCAGGGCAAGCAGCCAGGCCAGGCGGCGGGGACGACAGCTACGGGTCGAACGTTCGGCACTGCGCACAATCGGGTCGTACATGGGTAAGTCTCCGATCAAAGGGCGCGCGGGCCCCGATGGCGCCGCGCGTGACGCAGGTCCGGGCGTCGCCCGGGAAGGCGACGGAGGGGGCGGACGGGGTACCTGGGAGGCCGGGGAGAGAGTCCGGCGCCAGGTGGGGACAACGTTGTCATCAATCGTGTGGTCAATCCGTGAGCGAGTGCATGGTTCGGGGATCCGGGGGGAGAGCGGCGCTGCGCGCGGTCGGCGGCCATCGGCGGAGCCCCCTCGTGGCTGGAGTGGGTCGCTGAAAGCGGGTTTCTGAGGGTGGGCCGGGTGGGTGGGCTGCGCAGGGGACGCTGCAAGTACGTCCCTGTAAGCTCGATCGCCGCATCCATGCGGCTCACGCCCCTGCGCAGCCCACCCACCCGGCCCCTGACAGGTTCCTGCGCGGTCAGCCACGAAAGGCAGAACAAAAAAAAATCAAAAGCAGAAGCCGGTCGCTTCGCTCTTCAATGCCTGATTTCCGATGTTCACTGGTTGCCGGCCAGCGGCCGGCATTGCCGCAGAGCATCCACGCATGGCGTGGATCTACCGCAGATCGCGGAAATCTGTCGGAGGCGGGGTGGTGGGGGCCAGCAGGACCGTTGGCGCCATGGATGGCGCCATCGAGCCCCCATGGATGGGTTTACGGCGTGTCCTGCTGGCCCCCACCACCCCGCCAGCCCACGGAATGCCTGCTGTTGCTTTGGCCGTTGCTGTTGCCGTTGCCCTGGCTTCGGCGGGTGCCGGGCGCCGCCCGGCCAGAGCCCTTCCCCCGCTTCCGGTACAATGTCGGGCCCGTTTCCCAACTACGGTTCCCCGGACATGATGGTCCTCGAGGGCGCGCCCGCCCTGTCGCCGTTCCGCCGCGAACGTCTTGAATCCCGCCTGCAGTCCATCGCTCCCTCCCTGCGCATCAGCGGCGCCTGGCACGTCTACTTCGTGCAGCCCGAAGGCAGCGCCGCCCCCGACCTGACCACCCTGTGCCGCATCCTCGAAGCTGCGCCGCAGGCCGAGGCCGTGGCCGACGGCGCGGTCAGCCGCATCGTGGTGCCGCGCCTGGGCACGCTGTCGCCGTGGTCGAGCAAGGCCACCGAACTGGTCCGCGGTGCGGGCCAGCCGGTCAGCCGGGTCGAGCGTGGCCTGCGTATCGATGTGCAGGGCTGGCCGGCCGATGCCGCTGCCCAGCAGGCGCTGGTCAAGGCGCTGCACGACCCGATGACGCAGTCGGTGCTGGAGACCGTGGCAGAGGGCCAGGCGCTGTTCTCGGCACCGGCCCGCGGTGAACTGGAACGCGTGCCGGTGGACCAGCTGGAGGCCGCCAACCAGCGCCTCGGCCTGGCCATGGCCCAGGACGAGATCGACTACCTGCGCGAACGCTTCACCGCGCTGGGCCGCTCGCCGTCGGACGTGGAACTGATGATGTTCGCGCAGGCCAATTCCGAGCACTGCCGCCACAAGATCTTCAACGCCAGCTGGACCATCGACGGCCAGGAACAGGACCGCTCGCTGTTCCGGATGATCAAGAACACCCACCAGCAGACCCCGCAGCACACGCTCAGCGCGTACAGCGACAATGCGGCGGTGATCGAAGGCCACCCGGCCTCGCGCTACCGCCCGGATCCGGCCAGCGGCGAATACCGCCGCGAGCCGCAGGTGCCCAGCGCGTTCCAGATCAAGGTGGAAACGCACAACCATCCGACCGCGATCGCGCCGTTCCCGGGCGCATCGACCGGTAACGGTGGCGAGATCCGCGACGAAGGTGCGACCGGCCGCGGCGGCAAGCCGAAGGCCGGCCTGTCCGGTTTCTCGGTCTCGCACCTGCGCATTCCCGAGCTGCCGCAGCCGTGGGAAGCGCCGCGCGCGCTGAATCCGCGCATGGCACCTGCACTGGAAATCATGACCGACGGCCCGCTCGGCGGCGCCGCGTTCAACAACGAATTCGGCCGCCCGAACCTGCTCGGCTACTTCCGCAGCTTCGAGCTGCCCGAAGGTGCTGACCTGGTGCGCGCCTACGACAAGCCGATCATGCTGGCCGGTGGCCTCGGTGCCATCGACCGTATCCAGGTCGAGAAGATCCCGCTGCAGGCCGGTGATGCGGTCATCGTGCTGGGTGGCCCGGCGATGCTGATCGGCCTGGGCGGCGGCGCCGCCAGTTCGGTGGCCTCCGGCGAAAGCGCCGAGGACCTGGACTTCGCCAGCGTGCAGCGCGACAACCCGGAAATGGAGCGCCGCTGCCAAGAGGTCATCGACCGCTGCGTGGCGATGGGCGCCAACAACCCGATCAAGTTCTTCCACGACGTCGGCGCCGGTGGCCTGTCCAATGCCATTCCCGAACTGCTGCACGACTCCAAGGTCGGCGGCGTCATCGACCTGGGCAAGGTGCCCACCGATGATCCGTCGCTGTCGCCGATGCAGCTGTGGTGCAACGAGTCGCAGGAACGTTACGTGCTGGGTGTCGCGCAGGAGCGCCTGGCCGAATTCGCCGCGCTGTGCGCGCGCGAGCGCTGCCCGTTCGCCGCGGTCGGCGTGGCCACCGCCGAGGAACACCTGGTGGTGGCCTACGGTGCGGTGCCGGGCCACACCCCGGCCGATGCGCCGATCGACCTGCCGATGGACGTGCTGTTCGGCAAGCCGCCGAAGATGCACCGCGACACCGCGCACCCGCCGGCGCCGCGCTGGCCGGCGCTGAAGACCGGTGGCCTGGATCTGCACGAGGCGGGCCTGCGCGTGCTGGCGCACCCGACGGTGGCCTCGAAGAACTTCCTGGTCACCATCGGTGACCGCAGCGTCGGCGGCCTGACCGCGCGCGAACAGATGGTCGGCCCGTGGCAGCTGCCGGTGGCCGACGTGGCGATCACCCTGGCCGACTTCGATGGCGTGTCCGGCGAAGCGATGTCGATCGGTGAGCGCACCCCGCTGGCCCTGCTTGATGCGGCCGCTTCGGCGCGCATGGCGGTGGGTGAAGCGCTGACCAACCTGTGTGCGGCGCCGGTCGACGCACTGGATGAAATCAAGCTGTCGGCGAACTGGATGGCCGCCGCCGGTCACCCGGGCGAAGACGCGCTGCTGTACGACGCGGTGAAGGCGGTGGGCATGGAGCTGTGCCCGCAGCTGGATATCAGCATTCCGGTTGGCAAGGATTCGCTGTCGATGCAGGCGCAGTGGCACGACCAGGGCGAGGCACACAAGAGCGTGTCGCCGGTGTCGCTGGTGATCTCGGCGTTCGCGCCGGTCGCCGACGTGCGCCAGCAGCTGACCCCGCTGCTCGACCGTGAGGTGGAGAGCGAGCTGTGGCTGATCGGCCTCGGTGCCGGCAAGCAGCGCCTGGGCGGTTCGATCCTGGCCCAGGTACATGCCGACCACGGCGATCTGCCGGCCTTTGCCGGCGCCGCCCCGGACCTGGACGATCCGCAGCGCCTGCGTGGCTTCTTCGAACTGATCCGCGATGCGCGCCAGTCCGGCCTGCTGCTGGCCTACCACGACCGCAGCGACGGTGGTGCCTTCGCCGCACTGTGCGAAATGGCCTTCACCTCGCGCCTGGGCCTGGACATCACCCTCGATGCCTGGGGCGATGATCCGTTCCGCAGCCTGTTCAATGAAGAACTGGGCGCAGTGGTGCAGATCGCGCGCGAGGACCGCGCCGCGTTCGCCGATCTGGTCGAGCGCCACGCACTGACCGAGTGCGCGCAGCGCATCGCCAAGCCGACCACCGCGCCGGTGGTGCGCGTGTCGCTGGGCGGCGAGAACCTGGCCGAATGGCGCTGGGATGCGCTGTTCGATGCCTGGTGGTCGGTCACCCACGCGATGCAGAAGCGCCGCGACAACCCGGCCAATGCCGATGCCGAGCGTGAAGTCGCCCGCGCCTTCAACGCACCGGGCCTGAAGCCCAAGCTCAGCTTCGACCTCAACGAAGATGTCGCCGCGCCGTTCATCAGTACCGGTGCGCGTCCGCGCGTGGCGGTGCTGCGCGAACAGGGTGTCAACGGCCAGATCGAAATGGCCAACATCTTCGAGCGTGCCGGCTTCCGCGCGTTCGATGTGCATATGAGCGACCTGATCGAAGGCCGCGTGGCGCTGCAGGACTTCACCGGCCTGGTCGCCTGCGGCGGCTTCAGCTATGGCGACGTGCTCGGTGCCGGCCGTGGCTGGGCGACCTCGATCCTGGAGCGCAGCGCGCTGCGTGATGCGTTCGCTGCGTTCTTCGCCCGCGAAGACAGCTTCGCGCTGGGCGTGTGCAACGGCTGCCAGATGATGAGCCAGCTGAAGAACATCATCCCCGGTGCCGAGCACTGGCCGCAGTTCCGCCGCAATGCCAGCGAGCAGTTCGAAGCCCGCACCGCGCTGCTGGAAGTGGTGGAGTCGCCGTCGATCCTGCTGCGCGGCATGGCCGGTTCGCGCCTGCAGGTGGCGGTGGCGCATGGCGAAGGCCAGGCGGTGTTCGACAACGCCGTCGACCAGGCCGCGGCCCGTGTCTCGCTGCGCTACATCGATGGCCACGGCAACGTTGCCAGCCAGTACCCGCTGAACCCGAACGGCTCGCCGGACGGCATCACCGGCCTGACCAGCAGCGATGGCCGCGTCACCATCATGATGCCGCACCCGGAGCGCACCCCGCGCGCGCTCAACCTGAGCTGGGCGCCGGCCGAATGGCAGGGTGATTCGCCGTGGATGCGCATGTTCCGCAACGCGCGGGTGTGGTGCGGCTGACGGCGCAACCGTCGCGCACGCCACAATGCGATGAGGTACGGGAAACCCGGCAGGCGACTGTCGGGTTTTTCTTTGGAAGGGCAGAAATACCTGCCGCAACCATCAGTTACATGCGTTTACAGGGCGCCGGTGGTTCGTCACTCAGATCTAACAAAATCGCTTTATAAACAGGTGAAATAGTGAACTGCTTCACGGCAATAGGATTTGCCGTGTCAAAGTCTTGACGATCTGGAAAGTTGCCGTTAACACTTGAAGCCCGTTACAGAATCATTCATTTCGCAGTAACCGGTTGGCGCACGCGCTCGGTTTTCTGTCGCTGCGCGCCGTTCGGCAATACCCCGCAGTAAATCACGCGAATAAACGCCCCCAGGGGACGTTGGGCCGGAAAGCCCAGCGGTGGCGTTGCTTTGCCCAAAACCAGTCCAATCAGGAGCCGTACCGATGAATCGGATTTATCGCAAGGTCTGGAACAAAGCATTGGGTCAGTGGGTGGTGGCTTCGGAACTGGCCTCCTCCGACAGCAGCAGCGGTGGGGTCGTCGACCAGCGCCGCGATGCGACACGAGCCACGCCCGCATTGCTGGCAGTGGCGCTGGGCCTGGTATTGGGATTGGGCATGAGCGGCACCGCCGCGGCACAGTCGGTGCAGATCGGCGGCAGCGCCACCTGCGTCGCTTTCAGCGGCAAGCTGCTGGAAAAGTGCCTGATCGAGGGCTCGGCTACGGCCAAGGGCAGCAACGCCGTTGCGATTGGCAGCAACAGCAACGCCAGTGCCGCCAACAGCGTGGCGCTGGGCGCCGGTTCCAAGGCCACGCGGGCCAACACCGTGTCCGTCGGTGATGCTGGCAAGGAACGGCAGATTACCAACGTCGCGGCGGGCGCCCAGGCGACCGATGCGGTGAACAAGGCGCAGCTCGATGCGCAGGCACGGGCCACGCAGGCCGCGATTGCCGACGTGGCCGCAGACGGCAGCCGCTATTTCAAGGCCGACGGCGCAGGCAATGACAGCGACGCGGCGAAGATCGAGGGGCAGGGCGCATTGGCGGCCGGTGCCGGTGCGCAGTCGCTGGCCAATGCCACCACTGCCATCGGTACCCAGGCCATCGCCGCCGGCATCGGCGCCAGCGCGTTCGGCCAGGGCGCATTGGCCATTGGCGATGCCAGCGTCGTGGTCGGGCAGAGTGCTGCGGCCTTCGGCCTGGGCGACACCGCCGTGGGTGCCAGTGCCTATGCGGCCAGCGAGAACGGCGCGGCCACCGCGCTCGGCGCGTTGTCTGAAGCCACCGCTGATGGTGCCACCGCTGTGGGTGGCGGTGCCGTCGCGATGGGCCCGGGCAGCACCGCGCTGGGCCGTGGCGCGACGGCCGCCAACGAAGCATCGATTGCAGTCGGCGCGTTCAGCACCGCCGTGGGTGAATACAGCACCGCGCTGGGCTCCAATTCGGCGGCGGTGGCCACCGGCAGCGTGGCGCTGGGCGCCGGTTCGCTGGCCGACCGTGTCGATACGGTGTCCGTCGGCGCCGCCGAGTATGGCCTGACCCGGCAGATCACCAGCGTGGCTGCCGGTACTGAAGACACCGATGCCGTCAACGTGGGCCAGCTGAAAGACGTGGCCGCCGTGGCCGATGCCACCGCCAAGCGCTTCCAGGCCAACGGCAGCAGCAACAGCGATGCCGGTGCGCTGGCCGAGGGTGACGAGGCGCTGGCTGCAGGCGAAGCGGCCAACGCGATCGGCAAGGGCGCCACCGCCGTGGGTGCCGGTGCCACCGCCGTCGCGCAGAACGCCACCGCCGTCGGCAACAACGCACTGGCCTCGGGCCAGAACAGCGCGGCGTTCGGCAACAATGCGCAGGCCAACGGCGCGGGCAGCGTCGCCGTTGGCGGTGCTGCGGTCGATGCCGATGGCAATCCGCTGATCACCAGTGGCGGTGTGCCGGTGGAAACTGGCGCCACCAGTGCCGGTGTCGGTGGCACCGCCGTGGGCGCCAGTGCCGATGCCGGTGGTTTCGCCGCGTCGGCCTATGGCGTGGGCGCGTATGCCGCCGGTGCGCAGTCGTCCGCGTTCGGCGCGGTCGCCAATGCCATCGGTGACTACTCCACCGCGCTGGGCACGCAGAGCAACGCCACCGGCACCAGCAGCGTGGCCATCGGTGGCCCTGCCGACCTGATTCCCGGCCTGGGCTTCTTCGTGCAGACCCAGGCCAGTGGCGAAGCGGCAACCGCGGTCGGTGCCGGCGCAATCGCCAGCGGCGACCGCGCGGTGGCCAACGGCAGCCTGACCGAAGCCTCCGGCGCCGAAGCGACCGCGGTCGGCTACTTCGCCTACGCACCGGGCGAGAACGCCAGCGCGCTCGGTGCGCAGAGCTGGGCCAGCGGCGCGCAGAGCACGGCGGTGGGCTACTACGCCACGGCGCGAGGCGCCAACAGTGTTGCACTCGGTGCGAACTCCGAAGCGGTGCGCGCCAACAGCGTGGCGGTGGGCAGTGCTGGCAACGAACGGCAGATCACCAGCGTTGCCGCCGGCAGCGAAGCCACCGATGCGGTGAACAAGGCACAGCTGGACGCCGTGGCCAGCACCGCCGACAGCACCGCGCGCTTCTTCCAGGCGCAGCCGGAAGCGGGCAGCGATGCCGGCGCACTGGCCGAAGGTGAAGGCGCGGTGGCGGCCGGTTCGTCGAGCAATGCGATCGGTGCCGGCGCGGTTGCACAGGGCGCTGCAGCCTCGGCGATCGGTGATGACAGTGTGGCGGTCGGCCGCAACAGCAACGCCACCGGCAAGGGCGGCGTGGCGATCGGTGGCCTCGGCCAGGCCTACGACGAATACAACCAGCCGATCATCGGTGCCGACGGCACGGCGCAGCAGGTGGGTACCACCGCCGTTGCCGACGGTACGGCGGTCGGCAGCGGTGCACAGGCCACCGGAGCCGCCAGCAGTGCGTTCGGCAACGCCGCCAGGGCCAGTGGTGACAACAGTTTCGCCGCGGGCGGCAAGTCGCGCGCGACCGGCGCCTATGCGGTGGCGGTGGGCGACAGTGCGTTTGCCAGTAGCGACGACAGCACCGCTGTCGGCGGCTACAGCTGGGCCACGGCCAGCGGCGCCAGCGCCTTCGGTTCAGGGGCATGGGCCACCGCCACCAATGCATCGGCCTTCGGCAACGCAGCCTGGGCCAGCGGCAGCGGTGCAACCTCCATCGGTTACAACAGCTGGGCCAACGGCGCCAGTTCCACTGCGGTAGGTCGCGGCGCCTTCGGCTATGGTGACAACAGCGTAGCGCTGGGCTTCCAGGCGCTGGGCAACAGCCTCAACAGCATCGCCATCGGCACCAACACGGTGGCCGGCGGTGAGAGTGCGATCGCGCTCGGCGCCGGCAGCAGTGCCAGCGCCAGCAATGCCGTCGCGCTGGGCGCCGGTTCTGTAGCCAACCGTGCACGCACGGTGTCGGTCGGCAGCGCCGGCAACGAACGCCAGGTCACCAACGTGGCTGCTGGCACGCAGGCCACCGATGCAGTGAACAAGGCGCAGCTGGATGCGGTGGCGAGCACCGCCAGCACCACCAGCCGCTTCTTCCAGGCCAGCGGCAACGGCGACAATGTGGCCGGTGCGCTGGTGGAGGGGGACAACGCGCTGGCGGCGGGCGACGCGGCCAACGCCATCGGCAATGGCGCCACCGCGCTGGGCAGCGGCGCCAACGCACTGGCCAACAATGCACAGGCACTGGGCTTCAATGCACTGGCGACCGCGGCCAACGCCAGCGCGTTGGGTGCCAACGCACAGGCCACCGGCGAGTACGCCACCGCGCACGGTGCGGAAAGCGAGGCCAGCGGCGAGCAGAGCGCGGCCTTCGGTGCCGCCAGCATCGCCAGCGGCGCCGGCAGCACGGCTACCGGCGTGCTGTCCGAAGCGTCCGGTGAAGAAGCCGTGGCCGTGGGCTACTTCAGCAATGCCAGTGGCGATGCGGCGACCGCCGTGGGCAGCGAAAGCGTGGCCAGCGGTACCGCATCGGCGGCATTCGGTATCGGCGCCGAGGCCACCGGTGGCTACAGCACCGCCATCGGTGGCTACGCGCAGGCTTCGGCCTTCAATGCCACCGCATTCGGCAACTTCGCCAATGCCTCCGGTTCCAACAGCGTGGCAGTGGGTGGCGATTCGGAAGCGTCCGGTGCTTACAGCACCGCCACCGGCCAGGGCAGCCTGGCCACCGGCACCAACAGCGTCGCCGTCGGTGGCTCGTTGTTCGGTGTGCTGGCCACCGAGGCCTCGGGCAACTACTCCACCGCGGTGGGTGGTGGCGCCTGGTCGGGTGGCATCAACAGCACCGCGCTGGGCAACGCCGCCGAATCGCGCGGCGCCAACAGCGTGGCGCTGGGTGCGGACTCGATTGCAGACCGTGACAACACCGTTTCGGTGGGCGGGGGCGGCAACACCCGCCAGATCACCAACGTAGCCGACGGTACGCAGGGCAACGACGCGGTCAACAAGAACCAGCTCGATGCGGTTGCCGCTGCTGCGGAAAAAACCAGCAGGCAGTTCCAGGCCAGCGGCAATGCCGATGGCGAAACCGGCGCACTGGTCGAGGGCGACAACGCGCTGGCGGCCGGTGATGCGGCCAATGCCATCGGCAACGGTGCCACCGCACTCGGCAGCGGTGCCAATGCGCTGGCTGCCAATGCCACGGCCGTCGGTATCGATGCGCTGGCCACCGGCAACAACGCAGCGGCGCTGGGCAGTACCGCACAGGCCACCGGTGAAGACAGCCTGGCCCTGGGCAGTGGCGCCAGCGCCAGCGAGCTGGGTGCCAGCGCCACCGGCGCACGCGCTCAGGCCAGTGGTGCTTACAGCACCGCAACCGGCACCGAGTCCAATGCCAGTGGCACGCAGGCATTGGCCAGTGGCTTCCGCAGCGCTGCCTCCGCCGATGGCACCACCGCTGTCGGCGGCTACGCCGAAGCCAGCGGCCGCCTCGGTACTGCGCTGGGCTACGGATCGGCGGCCAGTGGTGCCAACACTACGGCGGTCGGCTTCGGCGCGGCCGCGGCCGGCACCGGCGCGGTGGCCGTGGGCCAGTCCAGCGAGGCCAGTGGCGAGGAGAGCGTCGCCATTGGTGGAAGTACCTTCTTCGGCCTGATCCCGTCGCGTGCCAGCGGTACTGGCGCTGCGGCATTCGGCGCAGGTGCGTGGGCCACCGAAGACTACGCCACCGCCATCGGCTGGAATTCGTGGGCAGCCGGCAGCAGTTCCACCGCACTGGGTGCCAACGCCACCGCCAACGGCAGCAACAGCGTCGCTCTCGGTGCGGGCTCCAAGGCGGACCGCGACAACACCGTTGCCGTCGGCAAGGCCGGTGGCGAACGCCAGGTGACCCATGTTGCCGCCGGCACAGAAGCTACCGACGCGGTGAACAAGGGCCAGCTGGATGCAGTGGCCACGGTTGCCGACAAGACCAGCCGCCAGTTCCAGGCCAGTGGCAACGCCGATGGCGAGGCCGGCGCACTGGTCGACGGTGACAACGCCCTGGCCGCCGGCAATGCAGCCAACGCCATCGGCAACGGCGCTACCGCGCTGGGCAGCGGTGCCAACGCGATGGCCGCCAATGCCACCGCAGTCGGCTTCGATGCACTGGCTACCGGCAACAACGCCGCAGCGCTGGGCAATGCGGCACAGGCCAGTGGCGTCGACAGCGTGGCGGTGGGCAGTGGTGCCAGCGCCAGCGAACTCGGCGCCAGTGCCAGCGGTGCCGGTGCCCAGGCCAAGGGCGCCTACAGCACCGCCAGCGGCGCGCAGGCCACCGCCAGCGGCACGCAGTCGCAGGCCAGCGGCTTCCGCGCCAATGCGTCGGCCGATGGCGCCTCGGCACTGGGCAGCTATGCCGAAGCCAGTGGTCGTCTGGGTACGGCGGTCGGCTACGGCAGCAAGGCCACCGGTGCGAATGCCACTGCGGTGGGTGTCAGTGCCAACGCCACGGCGGCCGGCAGCATCGCACTGGGTGCCGGCTCGGTGGCCGATCGTGCCAACACCGTGTCGGTCGGCAGTGTCAGCACCGATCGACAGATCACCCGGGTCGCTGCGGGTACCGAGCGTACCGATGCGGTCAACCGCGGCCAGCTCGATGCAGTGGCGGCGACCGCCGACGGCACCGCGCGCTACCTCAAGGCCACCGGCAGTGGTACCGCCAGTGCCAGCGGCAGCGATGCCACGGCCATCGGGTCGGCGGCCAGTGCCAGTGGCGCACGCAGCAACGCCGTGGGCGCCAACGCGATGGCGATCGGCAATGGCGCGCTGGCACTGGGTAACAGCGCTGGTGCATCCGGTGCCAACTCGGTGGCGCTGGGCGCAGGGTCACGTGCACTTGATGCCAACGTGGTCTCGGTCGGCGGTGGCAATGGCACCGATGGCCCGGCAACGCGCCGCATCGTCAACGTGGCTGATGGCCGCATCGGTGCAGGCAGCACCGACGCGGTCACCGGCTCGCAGCTCAACGTCACCAACCAGCGTGTCGGGGCGGTGGAGACCCGCGTGGGCGATTTCGATTCGCGCATCGCCACGGTTGAAACCACCGCAGCCAGCGCGGTCAGCTACGACGATGCCAGCCGTGACCGCCTGACCCTGTCCGGCTTCCAGGGCACCACCCTCGACAACGTCGGCGCGGGCAGCATCGCCGCTGGCAGCCGCCAGGCCATCAATGGTGGGCAGCTGTTCCAGTCGCTCAGCGACGCCGCCAGCTTCCTCGGTGGCGGTGCCAGCGTGGGCATGCAGGGCGTGTTCGTGGCGCCGAACTACGTGATCCAGGGCGCCACCTACAGCAATGTCGGCGATGCACTGGGCGCGCTGGATCGCAAGGTCAGCGAAATCGACCGTCGTACTGCCGGTGGCACGCGCGCCGGAACCGCCAGCCTGCGCGCGATGAGTGCGCCGCTGGAGGACGGTTCACAGACCAGTGTCGCCGATGCACGGGTGACGGCGGACGCAGCACCGACCAGCACCGCGCGCGTGCAGGGCACGCCGACCGCGGCTGCGGCGGGTGCCGGCATTCCGGTGGGCACCCCGGCGAGCGGCTTCAATGCGGTTGCCATGGGAGACGGCGCCGTTGCCAGTGGCGCCTCGTCCACCGCCATCGGCCAGGGTGCCAATGCCAGCGCAGCGAACGCGGTGGCGCTGGGCCAGGGCTCGGTCGCCGACCGCGCCAACACGGTGTCGGTGGGCAGCGAAGGCAACGAGCGCCAGGTCACCAACGTGGCGGCCGGTACCACGGCCACCGACGCGGTCAACAAGGGCCAGCTCGACCGTGGCATGGCCACCGCCAACAGCTACACCGACAGCCGCGTCCAGGCCGTCGCCGACAGCTTCGATGTGTTCAAGGGCGAAATCGATGGGCGCCTGCGTCACATGGACCGCCGCATCGACCGTCAGGGCGCGATGAGTGCCGCGATGCTCAACATGGCCACCAGCGCGGCCGGTATCCGCACCCAGAACCGGGTCGGCGTCGGCATCGGCTTCCAGGGGGGTGAATCGGCACTGTCGCTGGGTTACCAGCGTGCGATCAGCGATCGCGCCACGGTCACCTTCGGCGGTGCCTTCAGCAGCGATGACAGCTCGGTCGGCGTCGGTGCCGGCTTCGGCTGGTAGCCCGCTCCATTGCGCCGGCGGCCACCCACGCCGGCGCAGCACCTGCAGTGAGGGCCTGGGGGGAGGTCACGGCAATCCCGGCTGGGCCGGCCGGGAGTCGTCAAGGAATGATGGCCGCAGTGTTGGTTCGATCCATGACCCAGAAGAGGAATTTCGACGTGATCAAGAAGCAGAACCTTCGCATCAATGTGCTTGCCGCCGCCGTGCTGTCGATGACGGCCGTCGGTGCCGTCCACGCCGCCGGGTTGCCGACCCGTGAGCCAGTGCGCCAGGCCAGCACCGCCCAACCGGGGGCCGAGCGCATCATCGTCAAGTACCGGGCCGGGGCTGCCGCCGCCAGCGACCGCTCGGCCAAGTTGTCCACCGTGCAGTCGGCGCTGACCCGTGCCAGCCTGTCCGGCGGCACCTCCCGCGCCAGCACGCTCGGCCCGCAGGTGGTGCGCAGGCTCGCCACCGGCGCGGACCTGATCCGCGTGCAGGGCCGCCTGGCCCCGGCCGAACTGCAGCGCGTGCTGAAGGAACTGCAGGCCGATCCGTCGGTGCAGTACGCCGAAGCGGACGTGAAGCTGCGCCGCACCGAGCTGCGTGCCGGCGACGTGCAGCCGGCACTGGTGCCGAACGATCCCTTCTACCAGCAGAACCAGTGGCACCTGCACAACGCGGTCGGCGGCATCAACGCCCCGGCGGCGTGGGACGTTTCGCAGGGCGAGGGCATCGTGGTGGCGGTGATCGACACCGGCATCCTGCCGCAGCATCCGGACCTGGTCGGCAACCTGCTGGAAGGCTACGACTTCATCAGCGACGCGGAGACCTCGCGCCGCCCGACCAATGATCGCGTACCCGGTGCGCAGGACTATGGCGACTGGGTCGAAAACGATAACGAGTGTTACAACGGCTCGCTGGCCGAGGACAGTTCCTGGCACGGCACGCACGTCGCCGGCACCGTGGCCGAGCAGACCAACAACGGCGTCGGCATGGCCGGTGTCGCCTACAAGGCCAAGGTGCTGCCGGTACGCGTGCTGGGCAAGTGTGGCGGTTACCTGTCCGACATTGCCGACGCCGTGGTGTGGGCATCCGGTGGCACCGTATCGGGCATCCCGGCCAACACCAACCCGGCCGAGATCATCAACATGAGCCTGGGCGGCAGCGGCGCCTGCGGCAGCACCTATCAGGACGCGATCAACGGCGCCATCTCGCGCGGTACCACGGTGGTGGTGGCCGCCGGCAACGAGACCGACAACGCATCCAAGTACCGGCCGGCCAGCTGCGAAGGCGTGGTGACCGTGGGCGCGACCCGCATCACCGGCGGCATCACCTATTACTCGAACTACGGCACCCGCGTGGACCTGTCCGGTCCGGGTGGCGGCGGCAGTGTCGACGGCAACCCGGGGGGCTACATCTGGCAGACCGGTTCCAATGCAGCGACCACGCCGGAGTCGGGCACGCCGGGCTACATGGGGATGGGCGGTACTTCGATGGCCTCGCCGCATGTGGCAGCCGTTGCCGCACTGGTGCAGAGCGCGCTGATCGCCAAGGGCAAGGATCCGCTGACCCCGGCCGCGATGCGCACCCTGCTGAAGGAAACCGCGCGTCCGTTCCCGGTCGCCATTCCGGCAGCGACCCCGATCGGTACCGGCATCCTTGACGCCAAGGCTGCGCTGGCCAAGGCACTGGAAGAACCGTGCACCGAAAACTGCGGGCCGGTGGCGACGCCTTTGACCAACAAGGCGGCGGTGGGTGGCCTGAACGGCGCTGCCGCCAGCAGCAGGCTGTACAGCTTCGAGGCCGTGGCTGGAAAGCAGCTCAGCGTGATCACCTACGGCGGTACCGGCAACGTCTCGGTCTACCTGGCGCAGGGCCGCGAGCCGAGTGCCACCGACAACGATGCGCGTTCGACCCGCCCGGGCACCTCGGAAACGGTGCGGGTGACGGCACCGACCGCCGGCACCTATTACATCAAGGTGGTAGGCGAGGCGGCCTACAACGGCGTGAGCATCCTTGCCACGCAGTAAACACCTGCCGACGTAGTTGAATGGCCGAGGCCCGTCACCCTGTGTGACGGGCTTCGTCTTTTTACGAAAGGTGGCCGAGGGGCGGCGGAAATCACGGCTTAACTGCTAAAGTCGGAGCGATTGACAGGAGAGTCACGTGAACGCGCTCGCCGCAACCGTTACCGACGACGCCGAAGGCCGCATCCTGGATGCGCTGCTGGCGCGTGGCCGGCTCAAGGAAGGGGACCTGGCGCGCGCGCGGCCGCTGCATGCCGAGGCCGGCGGCAGCCTGCTCGGCCTGCTGGTGCGGTTGGGGCTGGTTTCCGAGCGCGATCAGGCGCAGGCCAGCGCCGAGGTGCTGGGCCTGCCGCTGCTGGAGGGCAAGCAGGTACCCGAAGCCCCGCCGCAGGCGCTGGCCGAAGGCCTGCCGCTGTCGCTGCGTTTCCTCAAGCAGTTCCACGTATGCCCGCTGGAATTGAATGAACAGGGCGTCCGGCTGTGGCTGGCCGACGCCCACGACGCCTACCCGCAGCAGGCCGTGCAGCTGGCGCTGGGGGTTCCGGTGACGCCGGTGCTGGGCATGCGCGCGGAGATCGACGATCTGGTCGAACGCTGGTTCGGCCAGGGCCGCAGTGCGATGGGCGCGATCGTGGAAACCGCCGACGGCGAGGGCGGTGCGGTCGACGACATCGAGCACCTGCGCGATCTTGCCTCGGAAGCGCCGGTGATCCGCCTGGTCAACCTGGTGATCCAGCGTGCGGTGGAACTGCGTGCCTCGGACATCCACGTCGAACCCTTCGAAAGCCGGCTCAAGGTGCGTTACCGCGTCGATGGCGTGCTGGTGGAGGGCGAAAGCCCGCCGGCCAACCTGACCGCGGCGGTGATCAGCCGCATCAAGATCATGGCCCGGCTCAACATCGCCGAACGCCGCCTGCCGCAGGACGGCCGCATCATGCTGCGCGTGCAGGGCAAGGAACTGGACCTGCGCGTGAGCACCGTACCCACCGCGCATGGCGAGAGCGTGGTGATGCGACTGCTGGACCGCGAAACGGTGGTATTCGATTTCCATCGGCTCGGCTTTACCGACGCCTTCCTGCCGCAGTTCCGCAAGGTGCTGGAACAACCGCACGGCATCCTGCTGGTCACCGGCCCGACCGGTTCAGGCAAGACCACCACGCTGTACACCGCGCTCAGCCAGCTCAACACCGCCGACGTCAAGATCATCACCGTCGAAGACCCGGTCGAGTACCAGATCGAGGGCATCAACCAGATCCAGGCCAAGCCGCAGATCGGGCTGGATTTCGCCAACGCCCTGCGCAGCATCGTGCGCCAGGACCCGGACATCATCATGATCGGCGAAATGCGCGACCTGGAAACCGCGCGCATCGCCATCCAGTCGGCGCTGACCGGCCACCTGGTGCTGTCCACCCTGCACACCAACAATGCGGCCGGCGGCATCACCCGCCTGCTCGACATGGGCGTGGAAGATTACCTGCTCACCTCCACCATCAACGGCATCCTGGCCCAGCGCCTGGTGCGCCGGCTGGAGCCGACCCACGCCGAGCGCTACGCAGCCTCGCCGGAAGAGATCGAACGCTTCGAGCTGCGCCGCCTGCAGCCCGAAGGCCCGATCCACCTGTTCCGCCCCAGGCCCTCGGCGCTGGCGCCGACCGGCTACCTCGGCCGCACCACCATCATGGAATTCCTGGTGATGAACGATGCGCTGCGGCGGGCGGTGATGCGCCGTGATGGCATGGGCGAGATCGAGCGCATCGCGCGCGAAGCCGGCATGCGCACCATGTACGAAGATGGCCTGTCCAAGGCGCTGAGCGGGCAGACCACCATCGAGGAAGTGCTGCGCGTGACCGAGGAAAGCTGATGCGCGCAGGACGCCGGGGCTGACATGCCGACCTATCGCTACAGGGCACTCAATCCGCACGGCGAGATCTTCGACGGGCAGATGGAAGCGGCCAGCGAGGCCGAACTGGTCGCGCGCCTGCAGGACCAGGGCCACCTGCCGATGGAAACGCAGTTGGCCGATGGTGGCGCGATCGGCGGCAGCAGCTGGCGCAACCTGCTGCGCCAGCGCCCGCTGCAGGGCGCCGCGCTGCTGCAGTTCACCCAGCAGCTGGCGACCCTGCTCGGTGCCGGCCAGCCGCTGGACCGCGCGCTGTCGATCCTGCTCGGGTTGCCCGAGGATGAACGATCGCGTCGCGCCATCACCGACATCCGCGACGTGGTGCGCGGCGGTGCGCCGCTGTCCACCGCGCTGGAACGCCAGCACGGCCTGTTTTCGCGCCTGTACGTGAACATGGTGCGTGCCGGCGAAGCCGGCGGCAGCCTGCATGAAACCCTGCAGCGCCTGGCCGATTACCTGGAACGCAGCCGCGCGCTGCAGGGCAAGGTGATCAACGCGCTGGTCTATCCTGCGATCCTGCTGGTGGTGGTGGGCGGCGCGCTGCTGTTCCTGCTTGGCTACGTGGTGCCGCAGTTCGCGCAGATGTACGAAAGCCTGGACGTGGCGCTGCCGTGGTTCACCAACGCGGTGCTGCAACTGGGCTTGTTCGTGCGCGACTGGTGGGTACTGCTGCTGGTGGTGCCGGCGGTGCTGGCGCTGTTCTTCGAACGCAAGGCACGGCAACCGGCCTTCCGCTTGGCCTTGGATGGCTGGCTGCTGCAGCGGCGTGGCATCGGCCGCCTGCTGGGTGAACTGGAAACCGCACGGCTTGCGCGCACGCTGGGTACGCTGCTGCGCAATGGCGTGCCGCTGCTCGGTGCGCTGGGCATTGCCCGCAACGTGCTGGGCAACCGTGCGCTGGCCGCCGATGTCGAAGCGGCGGCCGATGAAGTGAAGAACGGTGTCGGCCTGTCGCTGGCGCTGTCACGCGGCAAGCGCTTCCCGCGCCTGGCCCTGCAGATGATCCAGGTCGGCGAGGAATCCGGTGCGCTCGATACCATGCTGCTGAAGGCCGCCGATACGTTTGAACAGGACAGCGCCCGGCGCATCGACCGCCTGCTGGCGGCGATGGTGCCGGCGATCACCCTGGTGCTGGCCTCGGTGGTCGGTGCGGTGATCGTGGCGGTGCTGGTGCCGCTGTATGACCTGACCAATGCCATCGGTTGACGATGGATCCCTACGCAACCCCGACACTCCGCAACCGAAAGGACCGACCATGATTGCTTCCCGTCGACCGATCCGCCTTTCCTTCACCGCCGCGCGCAACCAGTCGGGCATGAGCCTGCTGGAAATCATCATCGTCATCGTGCTGATCGGCGCGGTGCTGACCCTGGTCGCCAGCCGCGTGCTCGGCGGCGCCGATCGCGGCAAGGCCAACATCGCCAAGGCCCAGGTGCAGACCGTCGCGTCCAAGATCGACAATTACCAGATCGACACCGGCAAGCTGCCGGGCTCGCTCAACGACCTGGTGACCGCACCGGCCGGCGTCGGCGGCTGGCTGGGGCCGTATGCCAAGCCGGCCGACCTGAACGACCCGTGGGGCCACGCGCTGGAATACCGCGCGCCGGGCGAAGGCCAGCCCTACGAACTGGTCAGCCTGGGCAAGGACGGCAAGGCCGGCGGCAGCAGCGTCGACGCTGACATCCGCTACCAGCCCTGATCCTGCATGACGTATTTCCTGCCGCGCCGGCTGCCACGCCCGCGCCTGCACGGCAGGCGCGCTGCGGGACTGTCGCTGCTGGAAATGCTGCTGGTGATCGCGCTGATCGCGGCCATCGGGCTGATCACCGCAGCCGGGCTGTCGCGGGGTTTTTCAGGCATGCAGCTGCGCAGCGCCGGCAAGGACATCGCCAACCAGCTGCGCATGGTGCGCGCGCAGGCGATCGCCCGCGGCGAGCCGCAGCGCTTCGTCATCGAACCGGCGCGACGTCGCTGGGAAGGCGCCAACCAGCGCGTGGGTGAAGTGCCGCCACAGCTGCAGGTGCAGTTCGAAGGCGCCGCGCAGCTGGCCACGGCGCCGGGGCAGGGCGTGATCGAGTTCCATCCGGATGGCGGTTCCAGCGGAGGCCGCATCCGCCTGCAGCGCGACGGCGCCGAATGGCGCATCGATGTCGGCTGGTTGACCGGCGAAGTCCGTTCCGGCCCCTGGCGGGAACAATGAAGCGCAGCGCACGTGGCTTCACCTTGCTGGAAGTGATCATCGCCTTCGCCCTGCTCGGGTTGGCGCTGACCCTGCTGCTGGGAAGTCTCTCCGGTGGTGCGAAACAGGTGCGCGATGCCGAGGTGCGTACGCGTGCGGTGCTGCATGCGCAGTCGCTGCTGGCCGAAGCCGGCGTGGCCTCGCCGTTGCAGGTCGGCAGCCAGCAGGGTGACTGGGAACAGGGGCGCTACCACTGGGAACTGCAGGTGCAGCCGTGGGTGGAGCCGCGAGCCGGCAACCAGGCGCAAACGCAGGCGCCGGGAATGCCGTGGCTGGCCGAACTGCAGCTGCAGGTGCGTTGGGGCGACAGCGAACGCGAGCAGCTTCGCTGGCGCAGCCTGCGCCTGTTGCCGCCGGACCTGGAGAACGCGCGGTGAAGCGCGGCGCCGCAGGCTTCACCCTGGTGGAAGTAATGCTGGCTACGGTACTGCTGGCCGGGGGCCTGGCGCTGGCGTTTGCCAGCGTGCGCTCGGCGATGGCGGTCAGCCAGCGCGGCGAGCAGATCGCCGCCGAGAGCGAGCGCATGCGTGCGGTGGAAGCGCTGTTGCGGCGGCAGCTGTCCGCGGCGCTGCGTACGCCGCTGGAAGCGCCGGACCCTACCCGCGAGCCGATCTTCTTCCAGGGCGAAGAGCAGCGCATGCTGTTCGCCGCTGATCTGCCGGGCTACCTCGGCCGCGGCGGTGCCTACCTGCACGCGTTGCAGGTGGAAGGCCGCAGCGGCCAGCAGCGCCTGCTGCTGGACCTGGTGCTGCTGCAGGAAGGCGAGCACATCGCTGAAAACCCGCCGCGTCCGCCGGAGGTGCTGGTGGACAACCTGAAGTCGGTGCAGCTGCGCTACCGCGGCATCGATGCCAGCACCGGCCAGGTGACCGACTGGATGCCACGCTGGGACGACACGCGGCGCCTGCCGATGCTGGTGGAGATCCAGATCGTGCCGGCCAAGGGCACGCCCTGGCCGGCGCTGGTGGTGGCGCCGCGTGCCGGTGGCAGCGGAGGTGCGCGATGAACCGGGTGCGGGGCGCGGCGCTGGTGCTGGTGCTGTGGCTGATCGCGCTGATGACGGCGCTGGTGGGAGCGTTCGCGCTGAGCGCGCGTGTCGAGCACCTGCAGCAGCAGGTACTCGATGGCGACGCTCGGGGCCAGGAACGCGCGCGCGCGGGCATGGAATATGCGCTGATGCGCCTGTCCGCCGACCCGCAACGGGCACCCTGGCGCGCCGACGGCCGCACCTATCGCTGGCAGTTCGATGACGCCAACATCGAGATCACGGTGCTCGACGAGAACGGCAAGATCAATCTGAACCTGGCCGACGTGGCACTGCTGGAGGCGTTCCTGAAGGCGCTGGGCGAGGAAGACGGCAGTGCCCGGCAGCTGGCCGGCGCCATCGTCGACTGGCGTGACGAAGACAGCCTGCTGCAGCCCGGCGGCGGCGCCGAGGCGCCCGACTACGCCGCGGCGGGGCTGCCGTACGGCCCGCGCAACAAGCGTTTCGAGACACTTGGCGAGCTGCAGCGGGTGCTGGGCATGCGCGGTCCGCTGTACCGGGCCATGCTTCCGCACCTGACCCTGTACAGCCGCCAGTCGCGTCCGGATCCGCAGTTTGCCAGCGCGCCGGTGCTGACCGCATTGGGCCTGGATGCGGACACGCTGCTGGCCCAGCGCGCCCAGCAGGAGCGTGACGCCGATTCCGCTGCGGGTGCGTCAACGCTTGCCAGCAGCAGTGGCACCTATAGTATCGAGTCCCGTGTCACCGACGGCAGTGGACGCCGGTCAGTGCTGCAGGCAGTGGTACGCAATGGCTCGGGCGGGGTTCCCGGGCGGACCTACACAGTGCTTCGCTGGGAGCAGGGAATGACAGCAAGATGACGGCGTGGCAGGACAGTCTGCGACAGGTGCAGGGCCGGATCGGTCCTGGCGCCGGCCGTTTCCTGCGCTGGTGGCGGCAGTCGTTGCTGGCCTGGGTGCCGGTCCGTTGGCAGTGGGCGCTGGGTTGGGCGCAGGCACGCCTGCTGCTGCAGCGTGAGGGCGACCAGCTGCAGGTCTGGCGTGAGGCCGGCGAGCGCCGTGAGTCCGTGGCGCGGCTGCCGTGGCCATTGTCGCCGGCCGAGCTGGACCGGGTCCTGGAAGCGCGCCTGCGCAGCCTGCCGCGCGTGTGGCTGCTGCCGGCCAGCGAGGTGCTGCGTCGCCATCTGCGGTTGCCGGCCGCCGCCGCCGACCGCCTGCGTGCGGTGGTCGGCTTCGAGATCGACCGCCAGACGCCGTTCGAATCCAGCCAGGTCAGCTATGACGTGCGCGAGCTCGGAGCGGCCGGCGAGGGCCAGCTGCAGGTCGAACTGGTGGCCTGGCCGCTGCGCCAGCTGGACGCCTGGCGCGGCAGCGTGGGCCCCTGGGCCGATGCGTTGGCCGGTGTCGATGCCATCGACGTGCAGGGCAACACGCTGCAGGTGAACCTGCTGCCACCCGCGCAGCGCCAGCTGCAGGCCGATCCGATGCGGCGCTGGAACCTGCTGCTGGGCGTGGCTGCCGTGGTGATGCTGGTGCTTGCCGGCCTGCAACTGCTGGACAACCGACGCGCAGCGGCCGACGAACTGCGTGCAGAGGTGGAACGCAGCGCGCGCAGCGCACGCGGCGTCGCCAGTGAACGCGCGCAGCTGCAGGCGCTGATCGACGGTGCCGCGTTCCTGGAAAAGCAGCGCAGCCAGCGCGCAGGCACGGTGGACATCTGGACCGAGTTGACCCGGCGCCTGCCGGAGGGCACCTATCTGGAAAAGCTCGCCATCGAGAACAACAACCTGCAGCTGATCGGGCTCAGCCGCGAGGCCTCGCAGCTGGTGCAGCTGCTGCAGGACGCCCCGCAGTGGCGCAAGGTCAATCTGACCGGTGTACTGCAGGCCGACGGTGCTGCCAGTGGCCGTGATCGTTTCACCATGACCGCAGAGCTGCAGCCGTTGCCGGCGGCGGCCCCGACCCGGGAGGCGGCCGATGCCGATGCCAAGCGCACGCCGTGACCGCTGGCTGGCACTGGCACTGCTGCTGGCAGTGCTGGGCCTGGCCTACCTGCTGCTGGTGCACCCGTGGTTCACCCAGCCCCTGCGCGAGATCGATGCCGATGTCGCGGCGCTGCGCGAACGCGAGGCGCGCGTGCAGGCGCAGCTGCAGCAGCAGCCGCAGATCGAACAGCGCCTGCGCGCCACCCGCGAAGCGTTGCAGCAGCGTCCCGGTTTCCTGCGCGAAGCCACCGCCGAAGCCGCCGCTGCCGCGCTGGGCGCGAAGCTGCAGGATGCGGTGGCGATGGCCAGCCCGGGCAACCGCAGCTGCACCATCAGCAACCGTACGCCGCTGACCGACAACCGGCGCGATGCCGAGTTCGTGCGCGTCGCCATGCAGGTGCGCCTGCGCTGTGGCGTCGCCGAACTGGCCACGGTGCTGCACAGCCTGGAGACCGGCAGCCCGCGCCTGTTCGTCGACAACCTCAACCTGATCGCGCAACGCTTCCAGCAGTCACCGAACGAATCCGGCCTGGGCCTGGACGTGTCGTTCGAACTGGCCGGTTACCTGCTGCCGGGCGCGGCGACCGATGCGGCCACGCCGGCCCCGGCGGCTGAACCGGCCCCGCAGCCGCAACCACAGCCGTCGCCGGCGGCCGCGGCGCCCGCCCCGGCGGCGCCGGCCGAGGGGCAGGAGGTGGCCGATGAAACTTGAGCAGATCAGCCTGCGCACCGGCTTCCTGCTGGCGTTGGCGGGTTGGGCGGCGGCGGTCTGGCTGGCCACCGGCTTTGGCCTCGGCAGCCAGTTGCCCGCAGCCGATGGCGATGCGGATGCAGGGCCGTCGTTGCCGGCGTTGCCGGCCCTGGCCGCCGAGCGCATGGCCAGCGCAGACAGCTACAGCGCGATCAGCGAACGCCCGCTGTTCGCCGAAGACCGCAGGCCGCGGCCCTACCTGCTCGGTGGCAGCGAACCAGCCGCCAGCGCGGCCCTGCGCCTGACCGGCGTGCTGATGACCGGCAATTTCAGCATGGCCACCTTCACCACCGAACAGAACCGCTCGGTGCGGCTGCGCCTCAACGGCGACGCGGTGGATGGCTGGCAGCTGGTGGCGCTGGAACCGCGCCGGGCCACGGTGATCGGCCCCGGTGGCAGCCAGGTGCTGGAGCTGGCCGTGTTCAATGGCCAGGGCGGTGAACCACCCACCGTACTGCGTGGCGCCAACGGTGCGCCACCGGCCGGGGTGATCGTGGTACCGCCGCCGGCCGGTGCCCCGCCCGCGCCGCCCCCGGCTGCGGCAAGTGCGCAGCCACAGCCACAGCCGGCCAGCAGCGTGCCGCCAGCGGCCGCTACACCGCCTGCCAACAACAACGGCCCCAGCGAAGCGCAGATGCAGGCCATCCGCGAGCGCATCCAGGCCCGTCGCCGCCAGCTGCAGCAACAACAGCAGCAACAACCGTCGCCGCCCCCAGGCGATGGCACCAACCGATAGAGTGAATGCATGAGCCTGCGTTTTCTTCCCTGGTCCTTTGCCCTCGCGCTGCTGGTCGGCTGCAGCACCGTGTCCGCGCCGCATGTGCAGCGCAAGGGCAACCTGACATCCACCACCGAGGCCGGACAGGCCGCGGAGGTCGCCGCCGATGCTGCCCGTGATGCCCAGGGGGCGCCACAGGCGGTGATCCGTCGCGGCACCGGCACCATGATCAACCGCGAAGCGGCCCGCGCAGCGGCACCGGCACTGCACGGGGCCAGTACCGGCGAGGCGACCTTCAACTTCGAAGGCGAGTCGGTGCATGCGGTGGTCAAGGCCATCCTGGGCGACATGCTGGGCCAGAACTACGTGATCGCACCGGGGGTGCAGGGCACGGTCACCCTGGCCACGCCCAAGCCGGTGTCGCCGGCACAGGCGTTGAACCTGCTGGAAATGGTGCTGGGCTGGAACAACGCGCGCATGGTGTACAGCGGCGGCCGCTACAACATCGTTGCCGCCGACCAGGCGCTGGCCGGAACCGTTGCGCCCAGCACCGCGCCGGCGGCCAGCGCGCGCGGCTTCGAAGTAAGGGTGATCCCCCTGCAGTTCATCTCCGCCAGCGAGATGAAGAAGGTGCTGGAGCCGTATGCGCGGCCCAACGCCATCGTCAACGTCGACAGCGGCCGCAACGTGATCACGCTCGGCGGTACCCGCGCCGAGCTGGAAAACTACATGCGCACGGTCGAGATCTTCGACGTCGACTGGCTGTCGGGCATGTCGGTGGGCGTGTTCCCGATCCAGTCGGGCAAGGCCGAGCAGGTCGCCGCCGACCTGGAAAAGGTGTTCGGCGAGGAGAGCAAGACCCCCAGTGCGGGCATGTTCCGCTTCCTGCCGCTGGAGAATGCCAATGCCGTGCTGGTGATCACCCCGCAGGTGCGCTACCTGGACCAGATCCAGCAGTGGCTGGACCGCATCGACACCGCCGGTGGCAGCGCCCGCCTGTTCTCCTACGAACTGCGCTACATCAAGGCGCGCGACCTGGCCGAACGTCTCGGTGAAGCCTTCGCCAGCAGCGGCAACCGCGGCGGCTCCAGCCCGGCATCGTTGGCGCCCGGCGCGATTCCGTCGCAGCTGGGCAGCGACGGCGACCGTGGCATGGACAGCAGCAACGGCAGCAGCAACTTCGGCTCGACCTCCGGCAGCAGCACCGGGGGCAGCAACAACGGCAGCATGAACCTGCCGCAGCGCCAGTCCGGCAATGTCAGCGTCAGCCTGGAAGTGGAAGGCGACCGCGTGGGTGTGTCGGCGGTGGAGGAAACCAACACCCTGCTGGTGCGCTCGACCCCGCAGGCGTGGCGCTCGATCCGCGAGGTGATCGAGAAGCTGGACGTGATGCCGCTGCAGGTGCACATCGAAGCGCAGGTGGCCGAGGTCGCGCTGACCGGCGACCTGAAGTACGGCGTCAACTGGTTCTTCGACAATGCGGTGCTCGGGCAGAAGCTGACCGGTGCTTTGGGCGGCGTGACCCTGCCGGCCGCAGCCGGCGGTTCCTGGAGCAGCTTCGCGGGCGCGGTGACCGGCGCCGATGGTCTCGGCTGGGCGTTTACCGGCCACAACGGCGCGGCGGTGGTGAGTGCGCTGGACAAGGTCACCGACGTGCGCCTGCTGCAGACGCCTTCGGTGTTCGTGCGCAACAACGCCGAGGCCACGCTCAACGTCGGCGACAAGGTGCCGATCAACACCACCACGGTGAACACCGGCGTGGGCACCAGCAGCTACAGTTCGGTGCAGTACATCGACACCGGCGTGATCCTCAAGGTGCGCCCGCGGGTGACCCGCGATGGCACGGTGTTCCTGGACATCGTGCAGGAAGTGAGCAGTGCCTCGGACGTGCCGGAGACCTGCAACCCGACCGAGCGCAACTGCAACCCGCGCATCTCGACCAAGAAGCTGTCCACCGAAGCGGCGGTGCAGAGCGGCGACACCATCATGCTGGCCGGCCTGATCACCGATTCGGCCACCGATGGCAGCAGTGGCATTCCCGGCCTGAGCAAGATCCCGGTGGTCGGTGCGTTGTTCGGGCAGAAGACCCGCACCAGCCGTCGTTCGGAAGTGATCGTGCTGCTGACCCCGACCATCGTCCGCAATGCCCAGGAATCGCGCAACCTGACCGACGAGTACAGCCAGCGCTTCCGTGCGATGGAGCCGCTGAACCAGCCGCGCGCAAAGAAGTAAGGGGTTTACGGCCGGGCGGCGCCCGGCACCCGCAGAGGCCAAGGCAACAGCAACAGCAACAGCAGCAGCGGGTTTCTGCGGGATGGCGGGGCGGTGTGGATTGGCAGGACACGCCGTAAACCCGTCCATGGGGGCTCGATGGCGCCATCCATGGCGCCAACGGTCCTGCCAACCCACACCGCCCCGCCTCTGACAATTTCCTGCGGCTGTGGTAGGTGTCGACCTTGGTCGACACGTAGATCCACGCCATGTGTGGATGACTTTCCATCGAAATCGAATATTTTGATCTCTGTGAGATCTGAGCCGAGCATGGCTCGGCTCTACAGAAAGCAAGGCCCGACAGGTAGCAGAAATCTGTCGAAGGCGGGGTGGGTCCGGTTGCGGGGGTGTCCGCGGCATGGATGCCGCGGCCAAGCCCCCAGGGACGGGTTTACGGCGTCCCCCGCAACCGGACCCACCTCGCCAACCCCAGGAACCCAGCTTCTGCTCCGGCTGTTGCTGTTGCCTTGGCCTGAAGCAGGCGCCGGGTGCAACCCGGCCGATACCCTCCCGGTGCTACGCTGTGGGCACCGACAACCACGGAGGCGGGATGGGGGCGATCGTGTTGTTGCCGCTGTGCGTGGACGACGCTGCGCTCGACCGCTGCCTGGCGGCGCTGGATGCCGGCACCGCACCGGGTACCGCGGTCTGGCTGGCCGACGATGCGCAGACCGGTCCGCGTGCACAGGCCGTGGTGGAGCACTGGTTGGCACATACGCCGCTGCAGGCCGAATACACCCGGCGCGCACGGCCACTGGGCGAAGTCGCCCACCTTGATGAAATGCTGCGGGCCTGCGATGGCCTGGACGTGGCAGTGCTGGCACCGGACAGCGTGCCGGCGCCGGGTTGGCTGCAGCAGCTGCAGGACGCCTTCGCCCGCGATGCCGCCATCGCCACCGCGACGCCATGGTGCAATGCCGGGGAAACGGCGGCCTGGCCTCGGCTGGGCGAGATCAATCCCGAACCCCAGGACCCGGCCGTGCTGGCGCACACCTGTGCCACGCTGCCGACGCTGCATCCGGAACTGCCTTCGGCGGTCACCCATGCGGTACTGGTGCGCGGCAATGCGCGCCGTCGTGCCGGTGGCCTGGATGTGGACAGCTACGCCGGCTGGAACGCTGCACTGGTTGATCTCAGCCTGCGCATGGCCGGGCTGGGATGGCGCAACGTGCTTTGCGAGACCGCCTTCGTCAGCCGGGCAGGGGAGGCGATCAGCCGCGACGGTGATCTTGAAGCGCTGGCCGCGCGCTGGCCGGGCTGGGTGCCACGGCTGGCCGACTTCCTGATGCATGATCCGCTGCATGGACTGCGTGCCGACCTGCAACAGCGCATGCAGCAGGCGATAATGCCGCGCGAACAGGGCGACCTGTTCGTCCCGCCCGCGCCGGAGCCACCTGCTTGAATGTTGCCATTGCCGCCATCGTCGTCACCTACCAGAGTGGCAGCACCATCGATGCCTGCCTCTCGCGCCTGCGCCAGGCGCAGGATGTGGCCGAGATCCGGGTGATCGACAATGGTTCGCTGGATGGCACGCTGGACATCGTGCAGCGGCATGCCAGCCATGATGCCCGCGTGCGTTTCGTCGGCAATCCGGACAATCCCGGTTTTGCCGCCGCCAACAACCGGGGCGTGGCCGACTCGGCCAGCCCGTGGCTGGCCTTCATCAACCCGGACCTGATGGTCGAAGCGGATACCCTGGCCGAGCTGAGCCGCCGTGCCGAGGCGCTGGGCGATTGCCTGCTCGGCGTCGAGCAGCTGGACGAGCATGGCCGGGCCGACGAGGCGGTACGCCGTCGCGATCCCGATTTCCTGTTGATGCTGCGGTCGCCCGGCCGGGGTTCGAAACTGGCGGTGCCGCGCGATCCGCACCAGGCCCTGCAGCGCGTGCCGGCGCTGTCCGGTGCGTTGCTGATGATGCCGCGCGTCTTGTTCGACCGCATCGGTGGGTGGGATGCGGGCTACCGCCTGCATGCCGAAGACCTGGACCTGTGCCGCCGTGCGCGCGAGGCCGGCGCGGTGGTGGCGATCGCCAACGATCTGCAGGTGACCCACGTGCGCGGTGTCTCCAGCCGCTCGCGGCCGTTCTTCGTCGAGTGGCACAAGCACAAGGGCCTGTGGCGCTACTTCCGGAAATTCGAGGCGAAGCAGCGCCCGCTGCCGGTACGGGCTGCGGTATGGGCGGCGATCTGGGCGCATGCGCTGATGCTGGTACCACGCCTGCTGCGCAGGTCGCTGTAGCAGAGGGCGGCGGCGGACCCCCGGTTCACCCCGGCGGGCGCATAATCCGCCCCATGCCTATCATCCAGTCCCTGCTCGACACCGACCTGTACAAGTTCACCATGATGCAGGCGGTGCTCCATCAGCACCCCGGCGCCCAGGTGCAGTACCGGTTCAAGTGCCGCACCCCCGGCATCGACCTGGCCCGTTACATCGACCAGATCGACGAAGAGATCGACCACCTGTGCACCCTGCGCTTCAGTGACGCAGAGCTGGATTACATGCGGGGCCTGCGTTTCGTAAAGCCGGACTTCGCCGATTTCCTCGGCCTGTTCCATCTCGACCGCAAGTACATCCAGCTGCGCGCGTCGAAGGCGGTGCCTGGCGAGATCGAGCTGGACATCACCGGCCCGTGGCTGCACACCATCCTGTTCGAAGTGCCGCTGCTGGCGATCATCAACGAAGTCTGGTTCCGCAACACCACCACGGCCGACTTCGCCGAGGGCGAGCGCCGGCTGCAGGCCAAGGCCGCGCTGCTGCGTGATACCCCCGGCTTCGAGCAATGCCGCATTGCCGACTACGGCAGCCGCCGCCGCTATTCGCGTGACTGGCACGCGCGCCTGCTGCCGTTGCTGCGCGATGCCCTCGGCCCGCAGCTGGTCGGCACCAGCAACGTGCACTTTGCCCGGCTGTACGGCATGACCCCACACGGCACCATGGCCCATGAGTACCTGCAGGCGTTCCAGGCGCTGGGCCCGCGCCTGCGCGACTCACAGGTGGCGGCACTGGAATCGTGGGCGCGCGAGTACCGCGGTGACCTCGGCATCGCGCTGTCCGACGTGGTCGGCCTGGACGCGTTCCTGCGCGACTTCGACATGTACTTCTGCAAGCTGTTCGACGGCGTCCGCCACGATTCGGGCGATCCGTTCGACTGGGGCGACCGCATGCTGGCGCATTTCCAGCAGCGCCGCGTCGATCCGCGCAGCAAGGTGCTGGTGTTCAGCGATGGGCTCGACATTCCCAAGGTGATGCGCCTGTACGACTACTTCCGCGGTCGCTGCCAGGTCGCATTCGGCGTCGGCACCCACCTGACCAATGATCTGGGCCCGACGCCGCTCAACATCGTCATCAAGATGGTCCGCTGCAATGGCCAGCCGGTGGCCAAGCTCAGCGATTCGCCGGGCAAGAGCATGTGCGACGACCCGGGTTACCTGGCTTACCTGCGCCAGGTCTTCGAGCTGCCGCAGCCGGAATGACCCCGCCGGTGGGGGCGGGCGCTTACAGGTAGTCGACGACCACCAGATAGGCGCCCTGCAGCGGCTGCTGCTGCGAGGCCTGGACGCGGTAGCGTTCGGAGAAGGCGATATCGCCGGCGCGCATCGCGCTGGCCGACACCGACAGCTTCTGGCCCTGGCGCTTGCCGTCGCGCAGCGTCGCAGCCTGGCCATCGGCCAGCGCCGTCACTTCCACCGTCGAGCCCTTGGCCGACGGCGGGCAGGCCGCCAGGCTCAGTTCGCCCTGGGACAGGTTCGTCGTGCAGCCCGGCTCGGCGATGCGGCCACTGAAACGGATGTTGCCGCTGCTGGCCTGGGCCAGCGCACTGACGGACATCAGGGCCACGCACAGCAGAATGGAGTTCCTCATGACACGTTCTCTGGTTCGGTGTGTCCTAGTTAGCGACAGCTTCGATCAGCCTTTAATAGGACGAGTTCGAATCTGCTAGGGCCATCACCAAGAAAGAGTGATGCGCATCAAAGAAGCTGATTTCCGCCTGAAAAAGGCCGGAGTCCGTGCATGCCGGGTGCGCCACTCAATGCGTCATTGAACGTCGTTTGCGGCCCGACCGGGCCCGCGTCAAATCCTCCACGCCCCACAGGGCGCCATTCCGCTTAGCACGTCACATTTGAGCCGTCAATAAATTGGCGTTCATAAAAATAATGAGACTTTCATCACACTTGTGCCTATACTTGCGTCACGGATTCAGGGGAAGGTATGTCCGAGTCCGGCCACAGGTGAGACGCAAGGATGGGTCTTGTTAGCCCGGCAGTGCTCCTTGCTTCCTCCTCTACTTCTCATCTCTTCAGTAGGGTTAGGTAAAAGCGAATGCACAAGAACACTCTCATCGCCGCTCTGATGCTGGCCGCCGCTCCGCTGGCCGCCAATGCCGCCGACGGCACCATCACCTTCAATGGCAAGGTCACCGACAAGACCTGCACCATCTCGACCCCGGGCGGCAAGGACTTCGCCGTCAACCTGCCGACCGTGTCCAAGAACACCCTGGCCACCGCCGGTGCCGTTGCGGGCCGTACCCCGTTCGCCATCAACCTGACCAAGTGCAGCGCCGGCAACGTCGCCACCTACTTCGAGCCGGGTTCGACCGTCGACTTCAACAGCGGCCGCCTGGTCAACCAGGCCTCGGCCAACGCTGCCACCAACGTGCAGCTGCAGCTGCTGGGCTCCAACAACCAGTTCCTGCCGATCAAGGCTGCCGGCGCTGGCCTGGCCCAGACCAACTCGCAGTGGGTCACCGTCGGCACCGACGGCTCGGCCGACCTGAACTACTACGCTGAGTACTACGCCACTGCCGCCGCCACCCCGGGCGACGTCACCAGCAGCGTCAAGTACACGATCATCTACAACTGATCGTCGCCGTACCCGCATTGGCCGGCGTACGCGCCGGCCAGTGCTCCACGGCCGCTGGCCACACCTCTCGAGCGTAGTACTTCCGATGAAAGCATTCTTTCCCCGGGCGCTGCTGCTGGCAGCGTTCACGCTGCCCTTCTGCCAGGACGCACTGGCCGGCGTGGTGGTCAATGGCACGCGGGTGATCTACCCGGCGCAGGCGCGCGAAGTCACCGTGCAGGTCGACAACGTGGGCGACTCGCCGGCCCTGGTGCAGGCCTGGATCGACAGTGGCGATGCCAACCAGACCGCCGATACCAGCGATGCCCCGTTCGTGCTGACGCCGCCGATCGCGCGCGTCGAGCCGGGCCGCAGCCAGGCGCTGCGCGTGATCTTCTCCGGTGCGCAACTGCCGGCCGATCGTGAGTCGGTGTTCTGGCTGAACGTGCTGGACGTGCCGCCGTCGCCGGACAACGCCGACAACACGGGCGAACAGAATTACCTGCAGGTCGCGTTCCGTTCGCGCCTGAAGCTCTTTTACCGGCCGCAGGGCCTGAAGGGCGTCGCCAACGACGCACCGGCAGCGCTGCGCTGGACCCGCACGGGCGACCGCCTGCGCGTGGAAAACCCCAGTCCGTTCCACGTCACGCTGGCCGAAGTGCATGCCGTGACCGGCAGCAGCGAAAAGGCCGTCGAGGACAAGGGCGCAATGGTCGCGCCGAAGCAGAGCCTGGAGTTCGCCGCGCCGGCGGGCACCGACCAGGTGCGCTTCATCACCATCAACGATTACGGCGGCCGGGTGGAACACACGATCCGCCTCGGCAGCACCGGGGGCTGAACGCGCCGCGCCGGCCCAGGGCCAGCGCATCCCGCCACCGCCGCCGCGCGGCGAATTGAAGGAATGTCAGTGTGATCGGAAACAGATTGACATTGTCGATCCACCAGGCGATCTGCCTGTTGGCAGCTGGCGTGGCCTGCCCAGGATGGGCATTGGCAGCGCCGGCCAATCTGGGCGAGCAGGCGCTGATGGCGCAGAGCGGCGCAGCCAATGCGCGTGCCCCGGAATCGGCCCAGTTCAATTCCAGCTTCCTGTCCGGCCAGGCCAAGCAGGTCGACCTGGCGGCCTTCAGCAATGGCAACCCGATGGTGGCCGGCACCTACCGCGTCGACGTCTACGTCAACGGTGGCTGGCAGGGCCGTCGCGACTTGCAGTTCAAGGCCGACGCGCAGGGCCATGTCGATGCGTGCCTGCCGCTGCCGATGCTGGAAGAAATGGGCGTGGACAGCGAGGCCGTGCTGCTGCAGCAGGACCCGACGCTGCCGACAGACAAGACCAGCTGCGTGCCGGTGCAGCAGCGCATGGCCAATGCCTACGGCATCTACGACAGCGGCAACCTGCGCTACGACCTCAGCATCCCGCAGGTGTTCCTGCGCCGCGAAGCGCGCGGCTACGTCAACCCGGCGCTGTGGGACCGTGGCATCAACGCCGGCTTCGTTGGCTACAGCTTCAATGCCATCGACAGCGACAGCCGCGTCGAAGGTGGCCAGCGCAACCGCAGCGCCTACCTCGGCCTCAATGCCGGCCTGAACCTGGGCGGCTGGCAGTTCCGCCACGACTCGAACCTGACCTGGTCCGAGGGCGATGGCCGCCACTGGCAGAGCATCGCCACCTACGCGCAGCGCGGCATCCCGCAGGTGCGTGGCATGCTCACCATCGGTGAGGCCTACACCACCGGCGAGCTGTTCGATTCGATCGGCTACCGCGGCGCCAGCCTGGCCAGCGACGACCGCATGCTGCCCGACTCGCTGCGCGGCTACGCGCCGGTCGTGCGCGGCATCGCCGAAACCAACGCGCGCGTTGAAGTGCGCCAGAACCAGCAGCTGATCTATTCCTCCACCGTGTCGCCGGGCAGCTTCGTCATCGACGACCTGTACCCGACCGGCTACGGCGGCGACCTGGAAGTGAGCGTGATCGAGGCCGATGGCCGTCGCCGCGAATTCAAGGTGCCGTTCGGTTCGGTGCCGCAGATGCTGCGCGAAGGCGTGTCGCGCTACGCGCTGACCGCCGGCCAGGTACGCAACAAGCTGCTGGCCGATGAGCCGTGGCTGGTGCAGGGTACCTACCAGCGCGGCATCGGCAACCAGCTGACCCTCTACGGCGGCAGTGCGCTGAGCGATGGCTACCTGTCGCTGCTGTACGGCGTGGGCCTGTCCACGCCGGTCGGTGCGTTCGCGGCCGACGTCACCCATGCGCGCACCTCGTTCGATCACTACGGCAACCACACCGGTGCCAGCGTGCGCTTGAGCTACAGCAACATGATCGGCGAGACCGGGACCAACCTGACCCTGGCCGCGTACCGCTATTCGACCGAAGGCTTCTACAGCCTGCAGGACGCGCTGTATGGCCGCGACTCGGACAAGCGCGGCATCGATCCGACCACCCGTGGCCGCCAGCGCAGCCAGTTCCAGGTAACGCTGAACCAGCCGCTGGGCCGTCGCGGCGGCGCGCTGTACGTGACCGGCTCGGTGCGTGACTTCTACGACCGCGCCGGCACCTCCAAGCAGTACCAGGTAGGCTACAACAACGCCTGGCGTTCGGTGAACTTCGGTTTCTCCGCGCTGCGTACCGAAGAAGGCGTGCTCGGTCGTTCCGACACCCAGTACCTGCTGTCGATGAGCGTGCCGCTGGGCCGTGGCACCCACCCGGTGTCGTTCAGTGCCGACCTCGGCATGCGCGACCGCGGCGGCTACGACAACAGCCGCGTCGGCATCACCGGTTCTGCCGGTGTCGACAACAACTTCAGCTATGGCGCGGCCCTGTCCGATTCGCGCGAGGGTGGCACCACCGCGGTCGGCAATGTCGAGTACCGCAGCCGCTACTCGGCACTGAACGCGACCTACAGCCATTCGCGTGACTTCCGCCAGGCCTCGGTCGGTGCCAACGGCAGCGTGGTCGTGCATCCGGGTGGCTTCACCTTCACCCCGCAGCGCGGCGACACCATGGTGCTGGTCGAAGCACCGGGCGCGCGCGATGCCATCGTCAGCAACGCCCCGGGCCTGCGCGTGGACGGCCGCGGCTACGCGGTGGTGCCGTACGTGTCGCCGTACCGCCTCAACACCGTCACCCTCGACCCGCAGGGCATGGCCCACGACGTCGAGCTGGAAAGCACCAGCCAGTCGGTCGCGCCGTTCGCCGGTGCCATCAGCTACCTGCGTTTCGACACCCGCAAGGGCAACGCGCTGCTGATCCAGGTCCGCAACCCCGATGGCCGCAGCATGCCGTTCGGCGCGCAGGTCAAGGATGAGCAGGGCCAGCCGGTGGGCATGGTCAGCCAGGGGGGCCGCCTGTACGTGCGCAGCGAACAGAACCAGGGTCGCCTGCTGGTGGAGTGGGGCGCCGGTGCCGATCAGCGCTGCACCATTGATTACCAGGTTCCGGCGGGCGCCGACGCGTCCAAGACCGGCTTCATTCCGCTGGAGGCAGCATGCCGATGATTCCTTTCCGTGGCCGCAGGCTGCTGGCCACGCTGGCCCTGCTCGGTGGCGCGCTGCTGGCGCAGCAGGCCAGCGCCGCCTGCCGCATCCAGATCAACGGTTTCGTTGCCCAGGATGTGCAGATGGACATGGGCCAGATCGTGATCCTGCCCAGCACGCCGGTCGGTGGTGTGATCAAGGAACTCAGCGTGCCGATCAACCAGCAGAACAACGTCGCCCGTTGTGACTACTGGTATGGTGGCAGCTCGACCGGTGAGTACGTGAATGCGCCGCAGAAGCGGCCGGTGGCCGGCTTCGCCAACGTCTACGAGACCGGCGTTGCCGGTGTGGGCATCCGCCTGTTCCGCGACTCCGGCGCGATCCAGACCTATTACCCGCATTCCATCAACTTCGGCGCCAACTCCACCATCTCGCTGATCGGTGGCCAGTTCCGCATCCAGCTGATCAAGACCGCCGCGCAGACCGGTTCGGGCGTGATCGCGCCGAACGGCCGCTTCACCACCTACTACTTCGATGGCGACGGCCCCAGCCGCCCGGTGCTGACTTCGACCTTCCGCGGTTCGGGCACCACCGTGGTCAGCCCGACCTGCGAAGTGCAGGCCGGCAGCCGCAACATCGCCGTTGATTTCGGCAGCGTGCCCAACACCAGCTTCACCGGCGTCGGCTCGCGCGCGGTCGATCGTGACTTCGAGATCCGCCTGAACTGCCAGGGCAGCAACGTTGCGTCTTACCAGAGCAAGATCGGCATCCGCCTCGACGCCGACCAGGACAGTTCGAACATGCCCGGCGTGCTGAAGCTGAGCGCGGCCACCAACAGTGCGACCCGCATCGGCATCCAGATGGTGCAGCGTGATGGCAGCACCGAACGCGAAGTCCGCTTCGGCCAGGCCATCAATGTCGGCACCACCGCGCCGGGTACCAGTGTCATGAGCCTGCCGCTGCGGGCCCGCTATGTGCAGACCCAGGCCGGGACCGTCGGTGCCGGTGTCGCCAACGGGCAGGCAACGTTCACGATCCAGTACGAGTAACAGCGTTTTTCCATCGCTGAGCACTGCCCCGCACGTCGCCTGTTCCGCAGGCGGCGTTGACTGCGTCTTGATGCCGCAAACGTGAAGATCGGAGCTATCATGACCGTACAGAAACATGAATGTGATGTGCGTCATGGAAATGACCTTCCCTTCACCGCAGCGTCTCCGCCATCGGGCCTTCCACCCGGTTGAGGGGCGTTGAAAGGACCCGGCGTGACAGCAGCCCACCTTGCCATTGCCGGATTGCCTTCGGAGTTCGTTGAGATGCGCGGGGGCGGCCTGTACTGGGTCGTCGCGGCCGGCAGTGCGCCGACCGACCTGCTCGGCGCCGGCGTGCTGTCCACCGCCGCCGCACTGCAGGACGCCGTTCTGGTGACGCTGGGCCGTGGCGCCGAGCCGATGCTGTCGCTGCTGGCGGACGACCAGGGGCCGGCACGCCTGCGCCTGTTCCAGCGTTCCCACCACGGCATGCAGCAGGCGCTGCGCGGCTTGCCAGAGGACCTGCCACGCGTGGCGTCCGCCGCCACCGGGCTCAGCCTGGTGCAGTTTCCGGTTGCCGCGCTGGATGGCTGGGATGACACGCGCCTGGCGCGCTGGTGCGAACGGCTGCAAGGCTGGGCCGGGCAGGCCGGCCAGATCGTGCTGCTGCTCTGCCATGGCGAAGTCGCCACCCTGGCACCGCGCCTGCTGCCCTTGAACCGCGCCTGTGCCGGCGTGGCCCAGCTGCACCCGCATCGCGGTGCCCTGCAGCTGCTGCTGCATTACTGGTCGAACAGTCATGGCGTGGTCGCGCAGCGTTCCTTTGGCGTGCTGCAGGAGGGCACCGGCCTGCGCCACGTGGCCGAGGCCGATACCGGTGGCGAGGCTGCCAGCCTTGCCAGCGGAAGTGATCGCGACGTCTTCCTCGCCCAGGCCGACGTGCTGGAGGGCGCGCCGCCGCTGTCCGCCGCATGGCGCCTCTACGAGGGCTGGGCCGGCCTGCTGCCGGCCGCACTGCAGGCGCGCGAGGCCACCGTGGTGCTGGCCATCAACGAGAACGCCCAGGTGGACGCGCTGGCGCGGCTGCTGCACCGCCTGCGCCGCGAGCGCGGCACCGCTCTGAAGCTGGTCGTGCGCGAGCTTCAGCCCTGCCTGCGTTACGCCGACGAACGCCTGCTGATGCAGTGCGGATGCAGTCTGGTGGTGCCGGCCGATACGCCGCTGCCACGCCTGCTGACGCTGCTGGAAACCGTGCAGCGGCAGCGCTGGCAGGGCCAGCTGGCCGATGACCCGGAGCCGCTGATCCGCGCCCATCGGCCGCCGTCGTTGAGCGGCCTGGTCAATGCCGCACGTTTCCGCCAGATTGCCGCAGAACGCATCGACCAGGACGGCAGCGCGGTGGAAAGCGCGGTGCTGGCCCTGCAGCCGGTTGCCGGGCTGCGCGCCGAACAGACCCTGCAACAGCTGCGCATCCGCCGCCAGGGTGATCTTGCCTGTATCTATCGCGGGCAGGTCCGCCTGTTCCTGTTCGGCTGCCGCCGCGATGCGGTCGAGCAGGCGCTGGGCAACCTGTTCCGCCTGCCATGGCGCGAACTGTTTGACGGCTATCAGCGCCTTGCCGAATACGACATCGCCGCGATGAATCCGAGCGGCAGTGATCCGGACGCCGAGCTGCTGCCCGAGGCGCCGGTTGCCTTGCCCGCAGTGGCTCCGGTGCGGGAAGCGCCGGCCGTCGTTGCCCCGAAGCCGCTGCGGCTGGGAGATACCGCATGACCACCGACCAGCAACTCTGGACCCTGATCGTCGCCTGCGCGGTCGTGATGATTCCCTTCGGGGCCATGCTGGGCACCCTGTGGCGCGGGCTGCGCCGCCGTGCCACGCGCTGGTTGCCGCCCCGCCATCTGCGCCGCGCCGGCGTGCGCCAGCGTGCGCCGCGGAGCGCTGCATGAGTCCGCAGAACGTTCCCGCATCTCCGTTCGCCTGGGCCGACCTGCGTGGCTGGAACCTGTATTTCCTGTCCAAGGTGGTGCTGGCCTGGATGGGCGCGCTGGACCTGAAGATCCTGCCCAACCTGCTGTTCCTGGGCGCGCTGCTGGTTCCGCTGCGCTGGCGATGGGCACGCATCGCACGCACCATCGTTGCCGTGCCGGTAGGCGTGGCGCTCTATTACCAGGACACCTGGTGGCCACCGTTCCAGCGCCTGCTGGTGCAACCAGGCGTGCTGGATTTCTCGGCCGACTACTGGCTCGAACTGGCCCAGCGCTTCATCAACTGGCAGATGGTGGCGGTGCTCGCGCTGCTGCTGGTGGCCTACTTCCTGCTCAAGCCGTGGCTGCGCATCACCACCCTGAGCGTGCTGGGCATGCTTGGCCTTGCCGTCATGGCGATACCGATGCCGGCCGGCTGGAACTGGGGGCAGGGCACCGCCACGGCGGCCAGCCCAGGGGCCGCCGGGGCGACGACAGGGGGACTGCCGCCCGCCAACAACGACACGCTCAATGCGTGGCTGAGCAGTTTCTACCAGCAGCAGGCCAGCCTGAAGACCAGCTTCCCGGCACCGGCCAGCGGTGCTCCGTTCGACGTCATCATCCTCAACATCTGCTCGCTGGCGTGGAGCGACCTGGACGAAGTCGGGCTGCGCCAGAACAACCTGCTCGACCACATGGACGTGGTGTTCGACGATTTCAATTCGGCCACCGCCTACAGCGGCCCGGCGGCGATCCGGCTGCTGCGCGCCAGCTGTGGCCAGACCTCGCATACCAAGCTGTTCGACCCGGTGCCTGCCGAGTGCCAGCTGTTCTCGAACCTGCAGCGGCTGGGCTTCCAGAGCGAGCTGGCGATGAACCACGATGGCCACTTCGACGACTTCATCGGCGAGCTGCACCAGTACGGTGGGCTGCAGGCACAGCCGATGGATATCAGCGCCTTCCCGAAGGCGCTGGTGGCGTTCGACAAGTCGCCACTGCGCCGCGATGGCGACGTGCTGATGGCGTGGTGGAAGCAGCGGCTGGCCGAAGCCCCGCAGCAGGTGGCGCTGTTCTACAACACGATCTCGCTGCATGACGGCAATCGCATCGTCGGTGCCGATGGCCGTTCCAACGCCGCCGACTACAAGGCGCGCGCGGAGATGGTGCTGGGTGACATGGCCGGTTTTGTCGATGCGGTGGAAAAGAGCGGCCGGCGCGCGATGATCGTGGTGGTCCCCGAACATGGCGCCGCGCTGCACGGGGACCGCATGCAGATTCCGGGCATGCGCGAGATTCCCAGCCCGTCGATCACCCACGTGCCGGTGGGCGTCAAGCTGGTCGGGATGGGCGCACCGGCGGCCGGTGGCCCGCGCCACATCCCCGAGCCGAGCAGCTACCTGGCCGTGTCCGAGCTGGTCTCGCGCGTCTACGCACTCAACGCGCAGTCGCCGCCGAGCGAACGCAACTGGGACAGCCTGCTCAAGGGCCTGCCGCAGACGCCCTCGGTGTCGGAGAACGAAGGCGCCAAGGTCATCGACTACGGCGGCAAACCCTGGCTGCAGTTGCAGGGCAGCCAGACCTGGAGCCCCTACCCGGAGGATGCGCGCTGATGCCTGCCGACATTCTTGCCGTGCCCGCCACCCTGTCCGTGGAAGAGGACGACATCGATCTGCTGCGCCGCAGCCTGGATATGCCGGAGCTGCCCTACGTGGATTTCTCGGCCCAGCATGAACGTGCCCAGGCGCTGGCGCGCTGGCCGCTGCTGGCGGAACTGGAGCGGTGCGGATGAGCAACGTGTTGTCCCTGCAGGGCGTCCATGGCGGCACCGGCGTGACCACGGTGCTGGCCGCGCTGGGGCAGGGCCTGCATGCCCAGGGCCAGCGCGTGCTGCTGGTGGAATGCAGTCCCGACCAGATGCTTGGCCTGCATCTGGGCCTGCCCGCGGATGTTGAACGCGGCTGGGCGCATGCACAGCTGGACGGCAGCGACTGGCGCGATGCCGCCTTTGCCATCGCGCCCGGCTTGGCCGTGCTGCCCTACGGCCGGGTGGATGCCGAGGGCGCGATGCAGGTCGAGCAGCAGCTGCGCCAGGCGCCTTCGACCTGGGCCGATCGCCTGCCGCTGCTGCAGGCCCAGTTCGACTGGGTGCTGTTCGATCTGCCGCAGCGCCTGCCGGCACATGCGGCAGCCATCAACCAGCACGCGCGCTGCACCCTGCCGCTGCGCCTGGCCTGCGTCGATCCGGTCAGTCATGTGGTCCTGCAACGGCAGCCGGACGACGAGCGCCGGGTGCTGGCCAACCGCTATGACCCGGCCGTTCCGGTGCAGCGCGATCTGATGCAGCTGTGGCTGCACACCCATGCCAGCCGGCTGGTGCCGCAGCCGTTGCATGAGGATGCGCGGGTGCCGGCCGCACTCGCCAGCAAGCAACCGCTGGGGCGCTATGCAGCGAACTCGCTGGCCGCGGCCGACGTCGACGGCCTGGTGCTGTGGTGCCTGGCTGAAGCGGCGCGGCGACAGCACCGCGAAGGCGTCCCCTGATGGGCGCCCGGGTCTACTACCTGGGCTGGGGGCGCCTGCGCGAGCGGGTGCATGCCTCCTGGCCGACGCGGGCCCTGTTGTGGTTGCTGCAATGGACCGGGTGGGCCTTCCTGCGCCTGGAGGGACCGGCCTGGCAGTCGATCGCGCCGCGCCTGCGCAACGCCTTCCCGCAGATCCAGGGTGACCGTCGCTGGCGTCCGGGTGATCCGCTGCGCCTGCTGATCCAGGCCGCCTGGCTGTCAGTGGTGCGGCTGGTGCCGAAGGCGTCGAAGCGGCGGCAGCGCCTGGCCGACGCCAACCGCCAGCGGATTGCCGAGCTTCGCGGCGCCGCAGGCCGAGGCCGGCTGCGCTATCTGCGGGCGATGAGCGATGCGCCCAGCGAGTTCTGGAACAGCCGTTTCGCAGGCTGGTTCGGGCAGCGGGTCCGCGCCCTGTCGCCGCGCTCGCGCCATCTGCTGACTCTGTTGATCGGGTTGCTCACGCTCGGGCTGGCGGCGCTGTGCATCACCCAGCCGTTCACCTACGTCGCGCAGTTCGTGTTCGTGCTGCTGCTGTGGATCATCGCCCTGCTGGTGCGGCGCATGCAGGGCCGCTACGCCACGCTGGTGCTGGTGGTGCTGTCGATCACCGTCTCCTGCCGCTACCTGTGGTGGCGCTATACCGCCACGCTGAACTGGAACAGCACCTTCGACCTGGTCTGCGGCGTGATCCTGCTGGCTGCGGAAACCTACTCCTGGCTGGTGCTGATGCTGGGCTACGTGCAGGTCGCCTGGCCGTTGCGCAGGCGACCTGCGCCGCTGCCGGCCGACGTGCGGCAATGGCCGACGGTGGACGTGCTGATTCCCACCTACAACGAAGACCTGGCGCTGGTACGGCATACCGTATACGCCGCGATGGGCCTGGACTGGCCTGCGGACAAACTGCGCATCCACATCCTCGATGACGGCAAGCGCGAGGAGTTCCGTGCCTTCGCCGAGCGCGCCGGGGTGAACTACATCATCCGTACCGACAACCGACACGCCAAGGCCGGCAATCTCAACCATGCGCTTACCCTGATCGATGGCGAGCTGGTGGCGATCTTCGACAGTGACCATCTGCCGGTGCGCTCGTTCCTGCAGATCACCTGCGGCTGGTTCCTGCGTGACCCGAAGCTGGCACTGGTGCAGACCCCGCATCACTTCTTCTCCGCCGACCCGTTCGAGCGCAACCTGCAGGTGTTCCGCAGCGATCCCAACGAGGGCGAGCTGTTCTACGGGCTGGTGCAGGACGGCAACGATCTGTGGAACGCGGCGTTCTTCTGTGGCTCCTGCGCGGTACTGCGGCGCGAGGCCATCGATGCGATCGGCGGCTTCGCCACCGAGACCGTCACCGAAGATGCGCACACCGCCCTGCGCCTGCACCGCAAGGGCTGGAACTCGGCTTACCTGCGCATCCCGCAGGCGGCCGGGCTGGCCACCGACAGCCTCGGCGCGCACGTCAACCAGCGCATCCGCTGGGCGCGCGGCATGGTGCAGATCTTCCGCATCGACAACCCATTGCTGGGCAAGGGCCTGAGCCTGTTCCAGCGCTTCTGCTATGCCAACGCCATGCTGCATTTCCTTGCCGGCATCCCGCGGCTGGTGTTCCTGACCGCGCCGCTGGCGTTCCTGCTGCTGCACGTCTACATCATCTACGCCCCGGCGCTGGCCATCCTGCTGTTCGTGGTGCCGCACATGGCCCATGCCAGCCTCACCAATGCCCGCATCCAGGGCAAGTACCGCCGCCCGTTCTGGGGCGAGGTGTATGAGACCGTGCTGGCCTGGTACATCGCGCGGCCCACCACGGTGGCACTGTTCAGCCCGGGGCGCGGCAAGTTCAACGTCACCGACAAGGGCGGCACCCAGGCCTGTGACCGCTTCGACTGGCGGGTGGCGCGGCCCTATCTGGTGCTGGCACTGCTGAACGTGCTGGGCCTTTGTTTTGCCGTGTGGCGGTTCATGCACGGGCCGGCCGATGAACGCGGCACGGTGGTCGTCAGCTCGCTGTGGGTGCTGTACAACCTGCTGATCATCGGCGGAGCGCTGGCCGTGGCCGCCGAGGTGCAGCAGGTGCGGCGCACCCATCGCGTCACCACCCGCCTGCCGATGGCGCTGGAGATTCCCGATGGCCGGCGCCTGCGTGGCGTGCTGCAGGATTACTCCAACGATGGCGTTGGCGTCGAGCTGGGCGAAGATGCCCAGCTCGCCGAAGGCCAGCAGGTACAGGTGCTGCTGGGGCGTGGCCGGCGTGAATTCGCTTTCCCGGCGCGCGTGCAGCGCACCGTCGGCCACCGCTTGGGCCTGCTGCTGCTGTTCGAGGACGAGCGCCAGCGCGTGGAGTTCGCCCAGTGCACGTTCGCACGCGCGGACGCGTGGCTCGACTGGCATGCCGGCTATCAACCCAAGAGCCTGCCGCGCAGCCTGTGGAGCGTGCTGGTCCTGGGCTGGCGCGGTTACCGCCGGATGGGCGATTTCACTCCGTTCGACCTCGACCGCCCGGCACACTGGAATCGTCGCCTGCTGCGATGGCTCGCCAGCTTTGCCCCGCAACGTTCGCTTCCTTCCCACCCGGCTGACCCAGCCGCTGATCCAGGGCTTCGTCCATGAGCATTCCGTCTTCTCTGCGCTGGCTGCTGTTGCCCCTGCTGGCCCTGCCGGTGGCATCCGGCAACAGCGCTCCCGCTCCGGTTCCGGTGCCGCCGCCCGCACCGGCGAATGCCGCGCCGGTGGCAGCGCCGCCTGCGCTGCCCGCGACCTCGGCCACCGCCGCGGTTCCGGCCGAGGCAGCGGCGCTGACACAGACCTGGGCCGGCAGCGCCTGGCCCTGGCAGCGGCAGAGCACGTTCGCCCAGCTGGGGCGACGCCAGGACACCCTGCTGTCCGGCGTGCGCAACGCCACCACGTTCGAGTTCCAGGTCCGCCGCGACCGCCTGGTGCGCGATGCGGAACTGGACCTGAGCTTCACGCCTTCGCCGTCGTTGCTGCCGACCCTGTCGCATCTGCGGGTCTACCTCAACGACGCGATGATGGGCGTGGTGCCGATCAGCAACGATCAGCTGGGTCGCCCGGTGCAGGCCAAGCTGCCGCTGGATGCGCGGCTGATCGCCGACTTCAACCAGGTGCGGCTGGAGTTCGTCGGCCACTACACCGACATCTGCGAAGAACCCACGCACAGTTCGCTGTGGGTCAACCTGTCCAGCAACAGCACCCTGCGCCTGGGTGGGCAGCCGCTGGCGATGCAGGACGACCTGGCGAACTTCCCGCTGCCGTTCTTCGATCCGCGCGACACCGCGCGGCTCGAACTGCCGGTGGTGTTCGCCGGCACCCCGAGCCTGGCGCAGCAGCGCGCGGCGGCGGTGATGTCGTCGTACTTCGGCAGCCTCGCCGGCTGGTGGCGGCAGGCGCGGTTCCCGGTGAGCTTCGGCGCGCTGCCCGGGAAGGGCCACGCGGTGGTGCTGGCCGTGAACGGGAAATTCCCCGCGGTGATCGGCAACCACGCGCCGGTGAAGGGCCCGGTGATCGAGTTGATGGCACTGCCGGACGACCCGCAGCGCAAGCTGCTGCTGGTGCTGGGCCGCAACGATGACGACCTGCAGAAGGCAGTGGCCGCGATGGCGGCCGGCAACGTGCTGTTCCGCGGGCGCCAGGTCAGCATTGACGAGATCAAGCCGCTGGCCCCGCGCAAGCCGTACGACGCCCCGAACTGGGTGCGCACCGACCGCGCCGTGCGCCTGGCCGAACTGCTGGACTATCCGCAGCAGCTGCATGCCAACGGTGTGTCGCCGCAGCCGATCACGGTCAACCTCAACCTGCCGCCGGATCTGTTCATCTGGCGCAACCAGGGCATTCCGCTGAACCTGCGCTACCGCTACACGCCGCCCTTCGGCAGCGACGAGTCGCGGCTGGGCGTTGCGATCAACGATCAGTTCATTTCCAGCTTCCCGCTGGTGCGGCGCACCGGCAAGCAGGGCCTGGAAGAGATCCGTCTGCCGGTGCTGGCCGGTGATGCCGGTGCCGATGATGGCCGCCTGCTGATTCCTGCACTGAAGCTGGGTGACCGCAACCAGCTGCGCTTCGACTTCAACTTCGCCAGCGTGATGGGCAGTGCGCAGCGCGATCATTGCCAGACCGTGCTGCCACCGAACCTGCAGGCGGCGATCGAGGAAGATTCAACCATCGACTTCTCCGGCTTCCATCACTACATGGGCCTGCCGGACCTGTCTGCATTCGCCCTGAGCGGTTTCCCCTTCACCCGCATGGCCGACCTGTCCGAGACCGTCGTGCTGGTGCCGCCTGCTGCCAGCGAGGCGCAGGTCAGCCTGCTGCTGAACCTGGTGGGCGGCCTGGGCGTGCAGACCGGCTACCCCGCCTACGGCCTGCGCCTGTCCGATGACTGGAAGCAGGCCAGCGCACTGGATGCGGACCTGCTGATGCTGGGCGCATTGCCGGCCGAGCTGCGCGGCAGCCAGCAGCTCTCGCTGCTGATCGATGACCAGCGCACGCGGCTGCTGAACGGCCAGTCGCCTTCGCCGCAGCAGGCGATGGAGCAGGCACGGCGTGGCAGCCGCGATGGCGACCCGGCGGTGACCGAGGTTGCGGTGACGGCGCAGGCACCGTTTGCCGCGATCATCGGCATGCAGTCGCCGCATCATGCCCAGCGCAGCATCGTCTCGCTGGCCGCCAGCAATGCCGCGGACTATGGCCTGCTCGACGACGCGCTCAGTGATACCGGCAAGCGCGAGGCGATTGCCGGCTCGGTGGCGATCCTGCGCACATCCGGCATCCACAGCCAGTTCGTGGGTGAGCACTACTACGTTGGCGCGCTGCCGTGGTGGCTGCTGCTGTGGTACCACCTGGCCGACCATCCCGCATTGCTGGCGGTACTGGCCACGCTGGTGGTGCTGATGTTCGCCTTCCTGCTGTGGCGCACGCTGCGCTGGGTGGCCGCCAAGCGCCTGGATCCGGGGCACTGATGGCGCGCACGCGGCACCCGCTGGTGACGGCATCGGGGCTGGTCCTGCTGGGACTGGCCGGTGCCGGCCCGTGCGCGGCGCAGGCGTTGCCGGCCACACCGGGAGGCACGGTGGCCGAGCAACGCCAGTGGCTGCTGCAGCAGGTGCGCATCGGCGAGGCCACCGGCCGCCAGAGCCTGATCGAAGACGCGTTGGCGCGGCTGCGGATGCTGGCACCGGATGATCGCGGCACGCTGGTGGCGATCCTGGAAGTGCAGTTGTCGCAGCAGAAGCTGGACGATGCCGAAGCCACGCTGGCACGGCTGCGCCAGATCGGCGCAGGCAGTCGCGAGCTGGCGGCCGGCGAACGCCTGTGGCAGGCCTATCGCGGCGACCTGCAGCAGGAACTGCAGCAGGCCCGCCTGTTCGCCGCCGGTGGTCGCAGCGAGGAGGCACTGGCGATCTACCGGCGCCTGTTCAACGACGACCCGCCGGGCCTGCAGCTGGGCCTGGAATACTGGCGGCTTCGCGGTACCCAGGCCGAAGGCCGTGCACCGGCGATCCGTGCGCTCACCGAGCTCGATCGCAGCTACCCGGGCAATGTCACCCTGCTGCAGGCACTGTCGCAGCTGCTGTTCGCTGCGGGACGCGACAGCGAGGCACTGGCGGCGCTGCAGCGCATGGGGCGCAATCCGGAAGCGCGCGGCATGGCCGCCGACGCCGAATGGGCCTATCTGAAGGATCAGGCTGCCGACGAACGCAGCGTGCGCCGCCTGCAGGACTTCATCACCCGCAATCCCACATTTGCCGACATCGCACTGGTGCGCGAGCGCTACGCGGACCAGCACAAGCGGGTCAGTGACCCGGCCTGGCGCGCCGGGCTGCGCGGCCAGCAGCTGCTGGACGCGGGCCGTAATGAAGACGCCGAGCGCGCCTTCCTGCAGGCGCTGCGAGGCTATCCACGCGAGCCAGGCCTGCTTGGCGGGCTGGGCATGGCGTTGATGCGCCAGGGCCGCCGCGAGCAGGCCATCGCCTACTTCCAGCGCGCGGTGCAGGCAACACCGGCCGGCGACAGCAATGACAAGTGGCGCGACCTGATCGCCAGCACCCGCTACTGGCTGCAGCTGGACCAGGCCGATGCCGCGCTGAAGGCAGGCCGCCTGGACGAGGCCGAGCGCCTGTACGCGCAGGCACGGCGGCAGCAGCCGCGCGACGTCAATGCTGCGCTGGGGCTGGTCGACGTCGCCGTCGCGCGCGGTGACGATGCGGCCGCCGAACGCCAGCTGCAGAGCGCGCGGCGGATCGCGCCCAACGATGCCAACGTGGTGCGCAAGCTCGTGCAGCTGTATGGTCGCACCGATCCGCAGCGGCTGGAGGCCTTCATCAACGCGCTGCCCGCCGCACAGCGCAAGCTGTATGCCGAAGACCTGCGCCAGCTGCAGATCATGCGGCTGCGCGAGCGCCGCGAGCAGGCGCTGGCCGCCGGAGACGCCGCCACGGCCATCGAACTGGGAACGCAGCTGCGCGCGGAACTGCCTGATGATGCCTGGCTGGCCTATGGCCTCGGCAACGAGCTGCGTGCGGCAGGCCGGGAACAGGATGCCGACGCCGTGGTGGCCGACATGGCGCGGCGCAACGGCAGTGCAGAGGCGCGCTATGCGCAGGCGCTGTACCTGTCCGGGTCCGATCGCCTGCCGCAGGCACTGGCCGTGCTCGATGCATTGCCCCAGGCGCAGTGGGACGATGACATCCGTGCGCTGTCGGCACGCCTGCACCGTCAGCAGCTGACCGACCATCTGTGGGAGCTGCGCGCGCAGGGCAGGGAGGCCGAGGCCATCGCCCTGTTGCTGCGGCAACCGCCCAGCACCGACAACGACATGCTGCTGGCCGAGTGGGCCCGCCTGCGCGGTGATCACGCGCAGGCGCTGCACTATTACCAGCGCGTGCTGGCCGCACAGCCGGACAACGTCGATGCGCAGCTGGGAAGGATCCAGGCCTGGATCGGCAGCGGCGACCTGGCCAGCGCACGCCGCCAGATGCAGGATGCACCGCCCCAGGTTGCCGATGAGGCGACGGGGCAGCAGCGCCAGCTCGCCACCATCTGGACCGACCTGCGCGAGGATGCGAAGGCGCTTGCGATCCTGCGTGCGCTGCTGGCACGCAGGACCGCGCCCGATGCACAGTCCTGGCGCGACGCGGCCCGGCTGGTCCGCCGTGACGATCCGCAGCAGGCGCTGGACATGTACGCGCAGGCCATGGCTGACAACGGGCTGCTGGCACCGGCACAGGCAGCACCGCGCGACAACCGCGCGCTGACGCTGGCCAGCCGCGAGACCGCAGGCGACGACTGGCTGCGTCGCAGCCTGCGCAGTGATGTCGAAACCCTGTACCAGCAGGAGAATCCCACCCTGACCGTGATGCAGGATACGGGTCGCCGCAGCGATGGCACGCCGGGCATCTCGCGGCTGTCGCGTGATACCCGCATCGCGCACCTCGACGCGCCGTTCGCGGGTGGGCTGGGCTGGGCGCGCATCGAGCAGGTGCAGTTCGATGCCGGGCGCTTCCAGACCGATGCCAACGGCGCCTACGACGAAGACTTCGGCAGCTGCGATCTGGACCTGGTCCAGGCCGACGGCACGCGCCTGCGTGCACCGGGCTGCACCCGGTTCGTGCATCAGCAACGCACGTCCGGTGCTGGCTTCGCGGTCGGTTGGCGCACGCTGGACGATCGCTGGAATTTCGATATCGGCCATACGCCGTCCAACTATGCGGTCGGCAACTGGCTCGGCGGCCTTACCGTCAATGGAGACCTGGGCCGTTTCGGCTGGGGAGCCACCGTATCGCGGCGGCCGATGACCAATTCGCTGCTGTCGCAGGCCGGTGCATACGATCCGCGCAGCGGCATCCGCTGGGGCGGTGTCACCGCCAATGGCCTGACCTTCAGCCTGGGCTACGACCAGGGCGGCCGCAATGGCGTCTGGTCGAACTGGAGCTGGCATCGCCTGACCGGCGAGAACGTGGTGGACAACACGCGCGCCCGTGCGATGGTTGGCTGGTACCACAAGCTGATCCAGCGCACCGACATGCGCCTGGATGTCGGTACCACCGCGATGTACTGGCGTTACCAGAAGGATCTGGGCGGCTACTCGCTGGGCCAGGGCGGCTATTACAGCCCGCAGCGCTACGCATCGCTGAGCCTGCCGGTGAGCTTCGCCTGGCGCAACGACAACTGGTCGGTACGCCTGGACGGATCGGTCAGCGTGTCCAGCGCGCGGACGTCCTCGATCAGCCGTTACCCGGACCAGGCACTGATCGAACGCGTGATCGCCCAGCTGGAACCGCAGTACGGCCCGCTGACACTGGACCAGGCGGGCCTGTACACCGGCGACAGCAAGAGCACCGGCACCGGCTACCGCCTGTACGGTGCGGTGGAGCGCCGGCTGGGTGACCACTTCGTGCTGGGCGCCGCCGGTACCCTGCAGCGCAGCCGCGACTTCTCGCCGAACTCGTTCCAGCTCTACCTGCGCTATACCTTCAAACCCTGGCAGGGCAACCTGCCGTTGCCGGTCTCTCCGTTGGTGCCCTATGGCGAATTCCGCTGACCTGCACCGCCGGCGCCTGCTGCAGGCGGCCGTGGCCGTGCCGTTGCTCGGCTGGGGTGCCGCGCAGGCGCAACCGGCGCCATCGGCATCGCGCTGGCCTGCGTGGCAGGTGCTGCTCGACAGCAGCCTGAGCCGCGATGGGCGCATGATCGATCGCAGCCAGGACGATCAGCGCAGCACCTCCGAAGGGCAGTCGTATGCACTGTTCTTTGCGCTGGTGGCCAATGACCAGGCCCTGTTCGATCGCATCCTGGCCTGGACGCAGGACAACCTGGCCGGCGGTGACATGCGCCAGCACCTGCCGGCCTGGTTGTGGGGACGGGATGCCAAGGGGGGCTGGCAGGTACTGGACAGCAACCCCGCCTCTGACTCGGATCTGTGGCTGGCCTACGCGCTGCTGGAAGGTGCGCGCCTGTGGCGGCGTCCGGCGTTGCAGGCCATCGCCGAAGGCATGCTGCAGCAGGTGCGCGCGCGCGAGATCGTGCAGTTGCCGGGGCTGGGGCCGATGCTGCTGCCCGGCCCGCAGGGCTTCGTCGAAGGCGATGCGACCCGGATCAACCCCAGCTATCTGCCGTTGCCGCTGCTGCGGCGGTTTGCATCGGTTGACCGCAAGGGACCGTGGCCGGCACTGGCGGCAAACACGGTGCGGATGCTGCAGCAGAGCAGCCCGCACGGTTTCGCGCCGGACTGGACGGCCTGGCAGGCCGGCAGTTTCGTGGCCGACCCGGTGAAGGGGGCGGTCGGCAGCTACGATGCGATCCGCTGTTACGCCTGGGCCGGCATGACGGCGCCGCGCGATCCGCTGTTCCGGCCGCAGCTGGCTGCGTTGTCCGGCCCGCTGCAGCGGCTGCGCAGCGGCGCCGCCATGTGGGAAAAGATCGACACCCGCAGCGGGCAGGGGCAGGGCGAAGGCAATTACGGCTTCCGCGCGGCGTTGCTGCCGTATCTGCTGGCCCAGGGAGAAAACGAGCGCGCCCGTGCACTGCAGGCCAGCCTGCCCAGCGCCGAGCAGCAGCGCGCCGATGCCCCGGCGTACTACTCGCAGATGCTCAGCCTGTTCGGGCTGGGCTGGGCCGAAGGGCGCTGGCGCTTCAACGCCGACGGCAGGCTGCAGCCGCGCTGGTGAGCCGCGCGCGCTGCAGGGCCGGGTGCATGCCGGCGCCGCTTACTCCAGCGCGTAGCGCAGGGTGAACAGCACCGCCACCAGCCACACCGCCGGGTGCACTTCGCGCCAGCGGCCGGTGCCCGCCTTCAGCGCGGCGTAGGCGATGAAGCCGAACGCCAGGCCGTTGGCAATCGAATAGGTGAACGGCATCGCCAGCGCACACAGCGCGGCCGGCACCGATTCGGTCAGGTCGCTCCAGTCCACTTCCACCAGTTCGCGCAGCATCAATCCGGCCACGAACAGCAGCGCCGGCGCAGTGGCATAGCTGGGCACCATCGCCGCCAGCGGCGAGAACAGCAGCGCGGCCAGGAACAACGCCGACACCACCAGCGCGGTCAGGCCGGTGCGGCCGCCCACCTGCACGCCCGAGGCGCTTTCGGCGAAGGCGGTGGTGCTGCTGGTGCCGAGCAACGAACCGGCGACGATCGCCGTGCTGTCGGCCAGCAGTGCGCGGCCGAAACGCTTCTGCGCGCCCGGCAGCTTCAGCAGGCCCGCACGGCCGACCACGCCATACAGCGTGCCGGTGGCATCGAACACTTCCACCAGCACGAACACCAGCACCACCTGCAGCAGCACCGCGATCGGCGCGCCGCCGTCGTGGTGCAGCAGGCCAGGCAGGTCCAGCTGCAGGAAGGTCGGGGCCAGGCTCGGCGGCAACGACACCAGGCCCTGGTACTGCACATCACCCAGGGCCCAGCCTGCAGCTGTCACCGCCAGGATGCCGATCAGGATCGCGCCACGGATGCGGCGTGCTTCCAGCACCGCGATCAGCAGGAAGCCGGCCAGTGCCAGCAGCGGCGGCGCCGTGTTCAACGGGCCCAGCGCCACCAGCGTGTCTTCATTGCCGACGATCACGCCGGATTTCTGCAGCGCGATGATCGCCAGGAACAGGCCGATGCCGGCCACGATGGCCGAACGCAGCGATGCCGGAATGCCCGACACCAGCCATGCGCGCACGCCGGTCAGCGACAGCACCAGGAACACCAGGCCGGAAATGAACACCGCACCCAGCGCCTGCTGCCACGGCAGGCCAGCGGCGCCGACCACGGTGAAGGCAAAGAACGCGTTCAGGCCCATGCCCGGCGCCATGCCAACCGGGAAGTTGGCGGCCAGTGCCATCACCGCCGAACCCAGCGCCGCGGCCAGGCAGGTCGCCACGAACACCGCACCGGCATCCATGCCGGTGGTGCCGAGGATCTCGGGGTTCACGAAGACGATGTAGGACATCGTCAGGAAGGTGGTGACACCGGCCAGCAGCTCGGTGCGCACGGTGGTGCCGTGCTGCTGCAGCTGGAACAGGCGTTCGAACAGGGGCATGGGGAAATCTCGCAAAGGTGTCGCCAGCAAGCGGGCGACCCACAGAAGAAGAAAGGCCGCGCGAGCGCGGCCTTTCCTGTTGCCTTACTTCAGCGCCTTGAAGCGCAGGCGCTTCGGCGCAGCGTCGTCGCCCATGCGGCGGCGCTTGTCTTCTTCGTACTCGCGGTAGTTGCCCTGGAAGAACTCCACGTGCGAGTCGCCTTCGAACGCCAGGATGTGGGTCGCGATGCGATCCAGGAACCAGCGGTCATGCGAAATGACGAAGGTGTTGCCCGGGAACTCCAGCAGCGCATCTTCCAGCGCGCGCAGGGTTTCGATGTCCAGGTCGTTGGACGGTTCGTCGAGCAGCAGCACGTTGCCACCCTGCAGCAGGGTCTTGGCCATGTGCAGGCGGCCACGCTCACCACCGGACAGCGAACCGACCATCTTCTGCTGGTCCTGGCCCTTGAAGTTGAAGCGGCCGATGTAGGCGCGCGACTGGATCTCGATGCCGTTGATGTTGAGGATGTCCAGGCCGCCCGCGATTTCCTGGAAGACGTTGTGGTTGCCTTCCAGCGCGTCGCGGCTCTGGTCCACGTAGGACAGCTTCACGGTCGGGCCGACCACGATCTCGCCGGTATCCGGCTTTTCCTGGCCGGTGATCATCTTGAACAGGGTCGACTTACCGGCACCGTTGGGGCCGATGATGCCGACGATGGCGCCGGCCGGCACCAGGAAGCTCAGGTTGTCGAACAGCAGGCGGTCGCCGAACTTCTTGGAGACATTCTTGAACTCCATCACCGCATTGCCCAGGCGCTCGCCCGGCGGGATGAAGATTTCATTGGTCTCGTTGCGCTTCTGGTAATCGACCGACTGCAGCTCTTCCAGGCGGGCCAGACGGGCCTTGCCCTTGGTGCGGCCGCCCTTGGCATTCTGGCGCGACCACTCCAGTTCCTTCTGGATCGCCTTCTGGCGAGCCTTTTCCTGGTTGTCTTCCTGCTTCAGGCGCTCGTCCTTCTGGGTCAGCCAGTCGGTGTAGTTGCCCTTCCACGGAATGCCGCGGCCGCGGTCCAGTTCCAGGATCCACTCGGCGGCGTTGTCCAGGAAGTAGCGATCATGGGTGACCGCCACGACGGTGCCGGTGTAGCGCGCCAGGAACTGTTCCAGCCACTCCACCGACTCGGCGTCGAGGTGGTTGGTCGGTTCGTCGAGCAGCAGCATGTCCGGCTTCTGCAGCAGCAGGCGGCACAGCGCCACGCGGCGCTTCTCACCACCGGACAGCTTGCCGACCACGGCATCCCATGGCGGCAGGCGCAGCGCATCGGCGGCCACGTCCAGCTGGTTTTCCAGGGTGTGCGCGTCGCCGGCGGCCAGGATCGCCTCCAGGCGTTCCTGTTCCTTGGCCAGCGCGTCGAAGTCGGCGCCTTCCTCGGCATAGGCCGTGTAGACCGCGTCCAGCGCGGCCTGGGCCTGCAGCACTTCGCCCACGCCTTCCTCGACCGCTTCACGCACGGTCTTGGTCGGGTCCAGTTCCGGTTCCTGCGCCAGGTAGCCGACCTTGATGCCCGGCTGCGGGCGGGCCTCGCCCTCGAAATCGGTGTCCACGCCGGCCATGATCTTCAGCACGGTGGACTTGCCGGCGCCGTTCAGGCCCAGCAGGCCGATCTTCGCGCCCGGGAAGAAGGACAGCGAGATGTCCTTGATGATCTGCCGCTTGGGCGGGACCACCTTGGACACGCGGTTCATGGTGTAGATGTATTGCGAGGACATGAGGTCTCCGTAGGCGCGGCCCTGCGCCCGCTCCGTCACGGGAACATCCCGTTGCGGCAGCGGGCACAGACTGAAAAGGTGTACTGCCAATTATAGCCGGAACCGCTTCCGGGCCGCGCCGGGCAGGGGGCGCCGGGCTGGCTATCGCCTGAATACCCGGTCACAGTCCTGAAACGGGAAGCGTTTCCAGCTGGAAACGGTTCAGATCAAATGCGCAATATGGGCTCACCACCACCCACTCAAGCAGAGGTCTGACATGCGCATCAATCGAGTAATGGCCGGCGCCGTGGCCTCTGTGCTGGCGTTGGGTGCCGTCGCCCCGGCCTTCGCCGACAACGACCACCGCGACCGCCGTGAGTGGCGCGAAGACCGCCGCGAGTGGCGCCAGGACCGCCGTGACTGGGAACGCGACCGCCGCGAGGCCCGGCGTGACTGGGAGCGTGACCGCCGCGACTGGCACCGCGACCACGACCGCTACTACCGCCCGGCACCGCCGCGGGTGGTCTATCGGCCGGCACCGCCGCCGCGCTATGGCAGCTACGGCTGGCGCGTCGGTTCGCCCTATCGCAACTACTACTCCGGCCCCGTCTACGTGGTGAATGACTACCCGCGCTACCACCTGCGCCGCCCGCCGTATGGCCACCACTGGATCCGCGATGACCGCGGCAACATGCTGCTGGTGGCCATCGCCACCGGCGTGATCGCCCAGTACGTGCTCAGCGGCCGCTGAGCCGGCGGTCTGGTCCACGCATGGCGTGGAGCTACTGATGCGGCAGGCGAAACCATACGGGGCCGGATTCCTTCGGGGATGCCGGCCCCGTCCGTTTCGGCCCCAGCAGGCCGGTGCGGGGCTACAATCGAGGGCTGAGTCGTACCCCCTTTCCCTGCCTGCTGGAGTACCCGATGTTCCCGCGTGACGTCCGCATCGAATCCTACGATCCCGAACTGGCCAAGGCCATTGCCGCTGAGACCCAGCGCCAGGAAGACCACGTCGAGCTGATCGCCAGCGAGAACTACACCAGCCCGGCGGTGATGGAAGCCCAGGGCAGCCAGCTGACCAACAAGTACGCCGAAGGCTACCCGGGCAAGCGCTACTACGGTGGCTGCGAATACGTGGACATCGCCGAGCAGCTGGCCATCGACCGCCTCAAGCAGCTGTTCGGCGCGGACTACGCCAACGTGCAGCCGCACAGCGGCTCGCAGGCCAACCAGGCCGTGTACTTCGCCCTGCTGCAGCCGGGTGACACCATCCTCGGCATGAGCCTGGCCCACGGCGGCCACCTCACCCACGGCGCCAAGGTGAATGCTTCCGGCAAGCTGTTCAACGCCGTGCAGTACGGTGTGAACGATCAGGGCCTGATCGATTACGACGAAGTCGAGCGCCTGGCGCTGGAGCACAAGCCGAAGATGGTCGTGGCTGGCTTCTCGGCCTACTCGCAGGTGATCGACTGGGCGCGCTTCCGCGCCATCGCCGACAAGGTCGGTGCCTACCTGTTCGTCGACATGGCCCACGTGGCCGGCCTGGTCGCCGCTGGCGTCTACCCGAGCCCGCTGGAACACGCCCACGTGGTCACCTCGACCACCCACAAGACCCTGCGCGGCCCGCGCGGCGGCATCATCGTGGCCAAGGGCGCCGACGAAGACCTGGTCAAGAAGCTGCAGTCGATCGTGTTCCCGGGCATCCAGGGCGGTCCGCTGATGCACGTCATTGCCGGCAAGGCCGTGGCCTTCAAGGAAGCGCTGGAGCCGGGCTTCAAGGCCTACCAGCAGCAGGTGGTGAAGAATGCCCAGGCGATGGCCACCACGCTGATCGCACGTGGCTACAAGATCGTTTCCGGCGGCACCCAGAACCACCTGATGCTGGTCGACATGATCGGCAAGGACGTGTCCGGCAAGGATGCGGAAGCCGCACTGGGCAAGGCCCACATCACCGTCAACAAGAACTCGGTGCCGAACGATCCGCGTTCGCCGTTCGTGACCTCGGGCCTGCGCCTGGGTACCCCGGCGGTGACCACCCGCGGTTACGTCGAGCAGGACTGCGTGGACCTGGCCAACTGGATCGCCGACGTGCTCGATGCGCCGGCCGATGACGCCGTCATCGCCCGCGTGCGCGACGCGGTCAGCGCGCAGTGCCGCAAGTATCCGGTCTACGGCTGACCGGTCCCGTGGGGTCGGAACCCTTCCCGCGGGAAGGGCTCTGACCCCGGCATCGGAGCCCCCGCGCATGGACGAGCGCCGCCTCAAGTACCTGTATGCCGCTCTTGCGGTGGTGTTCGGCCTGCCGGGAGCGCTGCTGGGCGGCATTGTCGCCCTGGTGGGCGTGTACGGCGGCCTGACGCAGGAAAACCGGCTGCTGAGCCGGTTGCTGATGGTGCTGCTGGGCGCTGTCGGCACGGTAGGCATCGTTGTCTGGCTCCGTATCAGCGTCGATTTTCTGCTGCACGGCCGGCCGGGCCTGCGGGCCGTGAGCCGCATCGGGTGGTGGGGTCTGCTGCTGGGTGCGCTGGTTGCCCTGTCCATCGCTGTACTGGGCGTGGTGGTCGGGTTGACCGAACGCGCGGAGGGCTTTGGCCTGTTGCTGTTCGGCCCGCCACTGCTGGTACCGGCCGCGATGCTGCTGTGGCTCAAACGCCGCCCATGACGCGGCCCATGGAAGGAAACCGGATGCATGGATGAGCATCTGCACAAACGGATGGTTGCGGTGGGCGGTCTCGTGCTCGGCCTGCCTGCACTTGCTGCCGGCGGAACCGTCGCGGTGCTGGGGCTGATGGTCGCGATGGACGGCAAGTACCTGTCTGGCAACGAACCCACGTTGCTGCTGCTGTGGTCGCTGGGCGGGATCATCGGCCTGCTGTCATGGCTGTGGCTGAGCGGTGTATTCCTGCGGCGCGGCCGTGATGGCCTGCGGCAATCGTCGCCGGCGGCGTGGGTGGGCTTGCTGCTGGGCGTCCTGGCCGCGCTGGCTGTGGTCGCCGTCACGCTGCATCTGGTGTTCAAGGACGGCGAGTTCGCGCTGTTGAGCTACCTGGGCCTGGGACCGCCGTTCCTGTTGCCGGCCGCACACCTGGCGTGGTTGCGCTGGGGGACGTGAGCCGGTTATCCGTGCGCTGATTTTTAAGACAAGTTGCATGGTAGTGGGCGCGCGCCCTGCCTAAGCTCCCAGCGGTCTTCACGGTTGGGATACCGCATGAATCCGCTGGGTCGCCTTACGCACGTCAGGTTGCGGTGGCATCTGTTGCTGTTTTCCATTCCGTGCGCGTTGGTTGGCGTGCTGGCCACATGCGCGCTCTTCATGGTGTGGCTCGCCAGGCCGCAGCCATCCGAAGCGTTCCTGATGGCTGCCGCCAACTGGGTGGTGATGTCGGTCTGGAGCGCCTATGCAGCTGTAGTGCTGGGCGACAGCTGGCGGACTGCGGGTATGGAAGGGCTACATTCGCATGCGGGCTGCCTGGCGGCGCTGCCCATCGTTTCTGCGTTCCAGGCCACTGCGGCGGTGGCGATGCTGTTCACGGCCATTGGGTGGGAGCCAGCAGCTCTGCTGTATACCCCCTTCCTGATGACTATCTGCGCTCCATGGGCCAGTTTGAGCTGGCATATGCGGTGGCTTTCAAGGCAGGAGGAGTAAAGCCTTCGGGGCACATGTCGTCATTGCCGCTGGGACGGCACGACCCGCGGTTTCAAAGAAATTGCATGGTTTGCTGGGGAAAGCCGGCCTAGGTTTCCTGCATGGACACCTCAATGCGCACCGTACGCCGTCGACACGGCCTCTATCTGCTTCTTCATAGCCTGTTTTTCTCCATTCCCTGCGCATTGGCTGGCCTGGCGGGCCTGCTGGTGCTGCTGTGGGGATGGGCACATGGCAGCGGTAATGGAGCGTTTCTCGCATGGGGTGCGGCTTGGGGTGTGCTGTCCGTGGCAGCGTGCATTCTTGTTGTCTGGCTGGCAAATACATGGCAGACGCGTGGACCGGACGGATTGAAAGCGGCCGCGCCAATGCTGATGGCGCTGTTTCTGCTGTCTGCCGCTCAGGTTGTGTCCGCATCGATCATGACGGTCCCGGGCTTTGGATGGGAGCCGATTCTGCTGGTGTTGGCGATGGGTTGGGGAGCTCCCTGGCTCAGCCTTGCCTGCCACTTCCGATGGCTGGCAAAGGGCGGCGGGCCTGAGTGAAGAAGCGCGGAGATTGCTGCTGCGCCCCTTCTCAGGTACCTTTGCGACGCTGCCACGACCGTGGCCGCAGGTCTTCTCGCGAGCCAGGCGTTCCATGTATTGCCCCTTCTGCCAGCATGCCGATACCCGGGTCATCGACTCGCGCGTCTCCGAAGACGGCGCGACGATCCGTCGTCGGCGTGAGTGCGAGGCCTGCAACGAACGCTTCAGCACCTTGGAGACGGTCGAGCTGAAGCTGCCGGCCATTGTCAAAAGTGATGGCACCCGCGAGGCCTTCGACCAGCGCAAGGTGCGTGCCGGCTTCGACCGCGCGCTGCAGAAGCGCGCCGTGCCCGAAGAGAAAATCGAAGCAGCGGTGCGCGCCGTGGTCCACCAGCTGCGCATCAGTGGCGAACGCGAAGTGCCTTCCATCAAGGTCGGCGAGTTCGTGATGAACGAACTGCGCAAGCTCGACCATGTGGGTTACGTGCGTTTCGCCTCGGTGTACCGCAGCTTCGAGGATGTGGCCGATTTCCGCGAGGAGATCGAGAAGCTGGAACGCGAACTGCCTTCCAGCACCGAACAGCTGCAGCTGCTGGGCGATGTGATCGCCCTGACCAAGAAGAAGAAGGGCTGACGCCCTGGTGGGTGCCAACCGTTGGTTGGCAAAGATATCTGCCTCGGTGGGTGCCAACCTTGGTTGGCACAGAGACGGCATGGCATGCATCCATGCTGGCGGCGTTACCATGGCGGCATGACCACCCCGTTCTCCGTCCTTGACCACCTGCACATGGCCAACGCGTTGCGTCTGGCCGAGCGCGGTGCTTACACCACTCGCCCCAACCCGATGGTCGGCTGCGTCATCGCCCATGGCGAACGCGTGGTCGGGCAGGGCTGGCACCAGCGTGCCGGTGGGCCGCATGCCGAAGTGTTCGCGCTGCGCGAGGCCGGCAGCGAAGCGCGCGGTGCCACCGCCTACGTCACGCTGGAACCCTGCGCGCACTACGGGCGTACACCGCCCTGCGCCCTGGCCCTGATTGAGGCTGGCGTATCGCGCGTGGTCGCGGCGATGCGCGATCCGTTCCCGAAGGTCGATGGTGGTGGCTTCGATCTGCTGCGCGAGGCCGGCATCGACGTAGCCGAGGGTTTGATGGCCACGCAGGCCCGCGAGCTCAACAAGGGCTTCCTGTCGCGCGTGGAGCGCAACCGTCCGTGGCTGCGGGTGAAGCTGGCCGCCAGCCTGGACGGCCGCACCGCGATGGCCGACGGCACGTCGAAGTGGATCACCGGCGCGGCGGCGCGCGAAGACGTGCAGCACTGGCGCGCGCGTGCGGGCGCCATCCTCACCGGCGCCGACACCGTGCTGGCCGATGACCCGATGCTGACCGTGCGCCTGGCCGATACCGAAGTGATGCCACCGCTGCGCGTCGTGCTCGACTCTCGCCTGCGGTCGCTGGAATGCAGTCGTGTGCGCGAGGGTGGGGCGCCGACGCTGTACCTGCACAACGCGGTCGTCAGTCCCCCCGACGCAGCCGACGCCGCATTTGCCAGCGTGGCGCTGCGCCATGGGCACCTCGATCTGGGCGCGGTACTGGCGCTGCTGGCCGAGCGCGGCATCAACGAAGTGCACACCGAAGCGGGCGCAACGTTGGCCGGCGCGCTGCTGCGCGGTGGCTGGGTAGACGAACTGCTGCTGTACCTGGCGCCCACGTTGCTGGGTGACAGTGGCCGCCCGTTGCTGGCTGGCCTCGGCATCGACGCGATGGACCAGCAGCGCCGCCTGCGCGTGGTCGATCAGCGCCAGGTGGGCGAGGACCTGCGGTTGCTGCTGCGCGCGTAATGCTCTGGTAGAGGACGGCCTGGGTCGGTGCTGGGCCATCATCCACGCATGATGTGGATGATGGCCCAGCCTGCATCGTTACCGGCTCACGCGCACGCGTCGGTCCACATCATCTCGGCGATCGGGCGCAGTGCCTTGCACTCCTGGGTCATCTCCTCGGCCGACTGCACCTGCGCCTTGGCCTTCAGTTCCTCGGCCATCGCATCCACGCCGCTGATCTGTTCCGGTGCGATCTTCGCCACGCAGGCACGATGCTGCTGCAGCAGCAGGTCGCAGCCCGGCACGCCGGTCACCTTCGGTGCGCTGGCCGCCTGCGCGTCCTGCATCCAGTCCTCGAACGGCGCCAGCGCGCCGGCCACGGTGCCGACCAGATCATCGAAATTGCCGCTGTACCAGTAGCCGTTTTCCTTGGCCGGGTACAGGGTGAAGGTGCCACTGACCGGCACGCGCGCGCCCGTCTGCAGTGCCTGGGTGTAGGCATCGGTGAACTGCTTGCGCACGGCCGGGCTGGCATCGGCGGCCAGGCTGGCGGCGAACAGCGGGCGCACCTTGTCCAGATTGGGCACCTGGCAGCTGAAACTGATCCGCGCCAGCTTCTGGTCTTCCACGTATTCGTTGTCTTCAATCACGCTCTGGGTGGCGCGGCACTTCGAATCACGCAGGGCCTTGGCGTACAGCGCTTCGGTGGCGGCAGCGTCCACCTTGGCGCCGGTGCTGGCCAGCACGGTCTGCCAGGGTTCGGCCAGTGCCTTGGCCAGCGCGCCCTGGGTCGGGGTCACGGCGTCCTTGCCTTCAAAAGCGGGCTTCAGCGCGTCGTTGAGGCTGCGGGTGGCGGCGGCGTCGTCCTCCAGCAGCACGCGTGCATAGAGGTCGAAGGCCTGCTCGGGCGACAGCGTGGCCGGTGCGGCGGTGGCGAACGCAGGGGCGCACAGCAGGGCGCTGGCCAGCAGCGTGCGGATAGGGGTCTTCATGACGGAGTTTCCTGTTCCAGAGGCGCGCAAGCCTAGCGCATCTTCGCGCAGGTTCGATGGCGGCAGGGGGTCACGCGCGGGTGTGCGTGGGCAAAAAAAACGGGCCCCTTGCGGGGGCCCGTTCGATCGCACGACGAGGAGCGATCGTTGGATCAGAAGCTGGCGCGCACGCCGGCCGAATACTGGGTGACGTCACGGTAGCCGGAGATCTCGCCCACCAGGCCCCAGGTCCTGGTGAAGTTGATCTGGCCACCCAGGGTGCCCACCCAGGTGCCCTTGAAGTTGTTGCCGCCATCCATGTAGCCGGTCTTGACCCAGGCTTCGGTCATGGGCGAGGGCTTGCCGCGCAGGCCCACGGTGACGCGGCCCAGGTTGGTGTGGTCCTTCAGGCGCTCGGAGTAGCCGTAGTAGCGATCGGTCAGCTCAACGTTCTGGCGCACCCAGGCGGCGTCGGCGGTGAAGTCGACGCGGTCGGTCCACGGCATGTGGTAGCCGATGCCCAGCTCCGGCTGGTCCAGTTCCAGCTTCAGCGAACCGTCGTTGTAGTGGTAGGTCTTGCGGGTACGCGACCAGCCGCCGAACACGTGCACCTGCTCGGAGAGTGCGAACGAACCGCGCAGATAGGCGCCGTCGACCTTGGGGTCGTCCAGTGCGTTGTCGTCAACCTTGACCTGCGTCCAGCCGCCTTCCACGTAGGTGTAGCTCAGGGCGTCGGCCGAAGCCGAGAAGGGGGCGGCGGCCAGCAGAGCGGCCACGATCAGGATCTTGCGCATGGGAATTCCTGTGAATTTCAGTCCATTGGCGAGCCGGCCCTGCGGGCGGCCCGTGGCGACCTCATGTCGTCCGGCGACGGATTTTAATGAAAATTTTACAGAATGCGAGCCGCGGGGCGAAGGCATGGCCAGCAACGCGACGCCGGTCACAGCTGAACGTGGGATGGCCCGGCCCTGCGCGACCCCGGCAAAGCGGCTGGTACACTACCCAGGCCGGTTCGCCGGTACACAAACGTCTTCAGGGCGGGGTGCAATTCCCCACCGGCGGTAGGTGCGCAAGCACGAGCCCGCGAGCGCCCCGGCCTACGCCGGGGGTCAGCAGATCCGGTCCAATGCCGGAGCCGACGGTCATAGTCCGGATGAAAGAAGACGGTGCCACAGGGCTCTTGCCCTGCGTGCGCCTGTTTGCCTTGCGGCGTTTTTCGCTCACTTTTCGCGGAGAACGTTACTTGTTTACTGGAATCATCGAAGGCGTCGGCCGTCTGGCCGCACGCGAATCCATCGGCGGCGATGTCCGCTTCACCTTCAATGTCGGGAATCTGCCGTTCGACAACGTGCAGATGGGCGAGAGCATCGCCATCAACGGCGTCTGCCTCACCGTCATCGCATTCGACGCCAGCAGCTTCCAGGCCGATGCCTCCACCGAGACCCTGGGCCTGACCACGCTGGGCCAGTTGGGCGAGGGCGCGGTCATCAACCTGGAGCGCGCCATGCGCCCGACCGACCGCCTCGGCGGCCATCTGGTCAGCGGCCACGTCGATGGCCTCGGCCAGGTGCTGTCCATCCACGAAGACGCGCGCGCCCAGCGCTGGCGCTTTGCCGCGCCGGCCTCGCTGCGCCGCTACATCGCCAAGAAGGGCTCGATCTGCGTGGACGGCGTCAGCCTCACCGTCAACGAAGTGGATGATGAAGGTTTTGAAGTCGCCCTGATCCCGCACACCGTGGCCAACACCGCCTTCTCTGCTTCGGGCGTGGGCAGCGCGGTGAACCTGGAAATCGACCTGGTGGCCCGTTACGTCGAGCGTTTGATCGGTGTGCCGACCAACGGTCAGCACCCACATGGAGATGCCGCATGAATTTCGCCCCGATTCCGGAAATCCTGGAAGAGATCCGCCTGGGCCGCATGGTGGTCATCGTCGATGACGAAGACCGCGAGAACGAAGGCGACCTGATCATGGCCGCCGAGCTGGTCAAGCCGTCGGACATCAACTTCATGGTCACCCACGGCCGTGGCCTGGTGTGCCTGCCGCTCACCCGCACCCGCGCCGCCGACCTCGGCCTGGCGCCGATGGTGCAGGCCAATACCGCACAGTTCCAGACCAACTTCACGGTCAGCATCGAGGCCGCCGAGGGTGTCACCACCGGCATCTCGGCACACGACCGCGCTCACACCATCCGCACTGCGGTGAAGCCGAATGCAAAGCCGGCCGACCTGCACCAGCCGGGCCACATCTTCCCGCTGATCGCCCAGCCGGGTGGCGTGCTGACCCGTGCCGGCCACACCGAAGCGGGCGTCGACCTGGCCATGCTGGCCGGGCTGGAGCCGGCCGGCGTACTCGTGGAGATCCTGAACCCGGATGGCAGCATGGCGCGCCGCCCGGAGCTGGAAGTGTTCGCCCGCGAGCACGGCCTGAAGATGGGCTCCATCGCCGACCTGATTGCCTACCGGCTGGCCACCGAAAAGACCGTCGAGCGCGTCGATGAGCGCGACATCGACACCGAATTCGGCCCATTCAAGCTCGTCACCTACCGCGACCGCATCGCCCACGACCTGCATTTCGCCCTGGTCCGTGGCACCCCGGACGCGGAAAGCCCCACGCTGGTGCGCGTGCAGGTGGAAAACCCGCTGGCCGACCTGCTGCACTGGCGCCGTGATGATTTCGGCGTGGCCGCCACCGATGCCCTGCGTGCGATCGATGCCGAAGGCGCGGGCGTGATGGTGGTGCTGTCGGCCCCGCGCGATGGCGAGGCCCTGCTGGCCCGCCTGCGCCAGCAGCCGGCGCCGTTGGTGCCGGGCAAGGACAAGGATGTGGGCCAGTGGCGCCGCAACGGTGCCGGCGCGCAGATCCTGTCCGACCTGGGGCTGGGCAAGCTGCGCGTGCTGGGTACCCCGCGCCGCCAGGTCGGCCTGGCCGGGTACGGCCTGGAAGTGGTGGAGACGGTGGCCCTGTAAGCCGCCTGGCACCCACCAACGGTAGTGCCGGCCGCTGGCCGGCAACCACATTCCCCGGGTTTGCCGGCCAGCGGCCGGCACTACCCACGGGCGCCCCAGGGCCCATCCACGGTAGAATCACCCCCTTATCGAGTCCCCCAAGCCGCATATGAGCCACTACGAAGGCGATCTTCGCACTCCCGAGTCGGCGCGCTTCGCCATCCTGGCCAGCCGCTGGAATGCCCGCATCACCGACGCGCTGGTCGCGGGCGCCCGCCTGAGCCTGGCCGGCAACGGCATCAGCGAAGCCAACATCGACGTGATCCGCGTGCCGGGTGCCTGGGAACTGCCGCTGGTGGCCGCACGCCTGGCCGCCGCGCATGAACACGCCGCCATCCTCACCCTGGGCTGCGTCATCCGTGGCGATACCCGCCACTACGAACACGTGGCCGACCGCTGCGCCGAAGGCCTGATGCGCGTGCAGCTGGATTTCGGCGTGCCGGTGCTGAACGGCGTGCTGGCGGTGGAACGCGCTGAAGACGCCGAGGCCCGTGCCGGCGGCAGCCACGGCAACAAGGGCGAAGAAGTCGCACTCGCCGCATTGGAAATGGTCAACCTGCTGGAGCAACTGCCATGAACAAGAACACCCAGGGCAAGCCCTCCGGTAAACCCGTCCGCCGTGATGGCGTCGACCCGGTGCTGCGCTCGCGCGCCCGCCGTCGTGCCGTGCAGGCGCTGTATGCCTGGCAGATCTCCGGCGGCAACGCGCAATCGCTGATTGCCCAGTTTGCCCACGAGCAGGCCCGTGAGATTGCCGATCTGGCCTATTTCGAAGCGTTGGTGCATGGCGTGCTGGACAACCGCCGCGACATCGACGAAGCGCTCGGCCCGTACCTGGACCGTGGCATCGAAGAAGTGGACGCAATCGAGCGCGCCGTGCTGCGCCTGGCCGGCTACGAGCTGCGCTACCGCCTGGACGTGCCGTACCGCGTGGTCATCAACGAAGCCATCGAATCGGCCAAGCGCTTCGGTTCCGAGCACGGCCACACCTACGTCAACGGCGTGCTGGATCGTGCCGCCGTGGAATGGCGCAAGGTCGAATCGGGTCACTGACCCGCCTGTGGTAGTGCCGGCCGCTGGCCGGCAGCTGCAGGGATCCTGAGGTTGCCGGCCAGCGGCCGGCACTACCGCCCACCGCGCACTGCGCGGCACGTACAACAGCGGGAATGCCCCATGTCCCTGGCCGAATTCGCCCTCATCGACCGCATCCGCGCCCGCACTCTGGAGCGCGACGACATCCTGCTCGGCATCGGCGACGATGCCGCGCTGCTGCAGCCGCGTGCCAACGAACAGCTGGTGGTCACCGCAGATACGCTCAACAGCGGCGTGCATTTCCCGGTGGAAACTCCCGCATTCGACATCGGCTGGAAGACGCTGGCGGTCAATCTGTCCGACCTGGCCGCGATGGGCGCGCGCCCGGCCTGGTGCACGTTGGCGCTGTCGCTGCCAGAAACTTCCGAAGACTGGATCGAAGCCTTTGCCGATGGTTTCTTCGCACTGGCCGACCAGCACGACATCGCGCTGATTGGCGGTGATACCACGCGCGGCCCGCTGTCGCTGTCGGTGACTGCGATGGGGCAGGTGGGCCGGGGCCAGGCGCTGCGTCGTGATCGCGCGCAGGTGGGCGACGACCTCTGGGTGAGTGGCACGCTGGGCGATGCCGCCGGCGCATTGAAGCTCTGGCAGCAGGGCGCGCTGAACGTGGCCGCCGCCACGCTGCTGGCCGACTACGAACACCTGCGCCTGCGCCTGCTGCGGCCCACGCCGCGTGTAACCCTCGGCCTGCGACTGCGGGCCTTCGCACACGCGGCCGTGGATGTATCCGACGGCCTGCTGGCCGACGCCGGCCATATCGCCGCACGCAGTGGCGTGGCCGTGCATGTGGATGCCGACATGCTGCCGATCTCGCCCGAGCTACGCGAACTGCTGGGCCGCGAGGAAGCGCGTGAGTGCGCGCTGCGTGGCGGCGACGACTACGAACTGTGCTTCACCGCCGCCGCAGATCAACGCGACGCGCTGATGTACCTGTCGCAATCGCTGGATCTGCCGCTCACCCGCATCGGCCGCATTGCCGAAGGGCAGGGCGTACACGTGGACGGCGAAGCCGCCAGCGGCGGTTACCAGCACTTCGTGTAGCAGCAATACCTGCTCTGGTGGGTGCCAACCTTGGTTGGCACGAATGTGTCAGGCCAAGGCCATGGGCTGCCTGCAATCTGCTTTGGTAGGTGCCAACCTTGGTTGGCACGAAGGTGTCAGGCGTTCGAACCAACACCGTGTCGACCAAGGTCGACACCTACCCATGCGCGGCGTGCCGGAATTGCTCTGGTGGGTGCCAACCTTGGTTGGCACGAATGTGTCCGGCGTCCATGCCAACACCGTGTCGACCAAGGTCGACACCCACCCATGCGGGGCGTACCAGAATTGCTCTGGTAGGTGCCAACCTTGGTTGGCACGAATATGTCAGGCGTTCGAACCAACACCGTGTCGACCAAGGTCGACACCTACCAAAGCGCGGGAATTACACGTGCGGAACCGGCGCGCCGAAACGGTTGCCGCCCGGCGAGCTTGGCAGCAGCATGAACACCAGCACCGCCAGGTTCGCAAACGGTACGAGCAGCAGCAGGTACCACCAGCCGGATCGGTCGGTGTCATGCAGGCGACGCACGGTCACCGAAACCAGCGGCACCAGGAGCGCCAGCCACACCACCACGCCCAGGCCCGTCGATACCCATGCCAGCGTTTCCGAACCGGTATAGCCTGCAATGAAGCTCAGTACATGCAGCGGCATGAACACGATCACGATGAACAACTGGAACCACCAGAACTCACTACGGCTGGCGCGCCCGCTGAACTGCGCATAGCGGGTCAGCGGAGTCATCATCTTGTGCATCGGCACTCTCTCTCAAAAAAGGAAGCGCGCACTATCGCTGCCGGGGTAACGGTATTCCATGCAACTTATTGCAATCGCAACGCGCATCTCAGTAGAGCCGAGCCCACGCTCGGCTGCTTGGCGCAAAGAAAAAGCCGAGCATAGGCTCGGCTCTACATCTTCAACGGGCGATCTTCGCCTCGGCATCGCGCGCGGTACCGTAGTCGTCCAGCCACTGGAATTTCAGCGTGGCCGGTACCGTGGCGCCAGCCGGCACGGCCAAGCTGATCCGCTCACCCGGCGGCACCATGTCTACCTCGATGGTCTTGCCATCAGCCAGTACCAGGTTCGCCAGCGTCACGTGGTAGGCGGTAGGGTTGTGCAGCTGCAATGCCCCGCCTTCAACGCGCCATTCCAGCGCCGCTGCCGCATCGCGCGCATGGCCCGGCAGGCCGGCAGGTCGGTAGAACAGCTTCACTCGCGTGCGCACAGCAAACTGCAGCAGGTTCCTGCCTTCCACATTCTCCGGCTTGGGCGGAATATCCAGCAGGTTGAAGTACAGCAGCGATTCGCGGTCCGCTGGCAGCGCCGCACCGGCCATCGGTGCATAGGTCAGCCGGAACGCCTGCGCATGCCCGGCATCGATGCGGCGCGTGGTGGGCGTCAGCACGAACGGCAGTTTCTGGCTGCCCGCCTTGGCACTGGCATCGCCATCGTCCAGCCACACCTGCGCCAGGGCCACATTGTCGCCACGGTTGTTGGCGTTCACCGTCACCGCACCCTTGCTGCCATCGTAGATCACCCGCGTGCCCTGCAGCGTCACTGCCGCAGAGGCCGGAAGTACTGCGGAAGCGCCGGCCAGGGCCAGCACTGCCGCGCATGCGCGAAGGTTCATGGAGGTCTCCTCGGGAAGAGCCGCCCGGCAGCACGCCGCCGGGCGGTGTGCGCTTACTTGTAGATGATGTCCATCTGCGCAGTGGCGTTTGCCACGCCAGCCACCACGTCGGCAGCAGCGCCGGTCTTGGTGTACCAGACGCTGTGCTTGACGGTATTCGGTGCGGTATCGGTGACGTTGACGAACTGGGTCGGAGCAGCGTTGATCTTCAGCTGGGTATCGGTGGTGTCAAAGATCTTGTAAGCCACGCCTGCTGCGCCACCGGCCGTCAGCTCCAGCGCGCCGTCGGCGGTAGCCGGGCCGCTGAACTTCACCGCCACGTCGTGCGAACCGGTGGCACCCGGGCAGGCCACGGCCACATCCAGATCGCGGCGGCCAATGCGATCATTACCCTTCAGGTCTTCAAGATCCATCTTGCCCATCGTCACCGCCACGCCGCCATTGATGGTGGCCGTGCAGGTGGTTTCAACAATCTCACCGCTGATGGTCAGATCGGCAGCATTCACGGCCGGGGCAGCAGCCAGCAGGATGGCCAGCGCCATCGGGGTCTTCAGGTTCTTCATGGGTGTGCTCTTCAACAAGTGATGGAATCGGGAACGCCACCCGTCATCTATGCGAAGGGTGGCCGGTGCAGGAGGCGTGGTGTCTGTCGACAGATCCCTTGTCGACGCAGGACGAGGCACGCCCGTCTTCTGCCCGGCGCATGTTCGGGCTGATGTCCGCGGCAGGCCATACAACTTGTTGCAAACGCCCCCATGCCTCGAAAACTGCAACTAGTTGCATGTCCGCCAGCAGGGCCGCGCCCTAGTCTGCACGCCTCCCACTACTACCGGGGCTGCACTGCGGCCGCGTCGACGCCATGCGCTTGTCCTCTTCTTCCCTCCAAAGCGCCACGCAGTATTCGCTGCGCCATACCGCACTGGCCGCAGCCATCAGCACCGCGCTGGTGTTTGCAGCTGTGCTGCAGGCGCACGCGCGACCGGGTGGCGAAGTGGAATTCAGCGAAGGCTTCGCCAGCGGCTTCGTCGGCGAAGACCTGGCGCGTTTCAGCATGGGCAACCCGGTGGAGCCGGGGCGCTACAACGTTGATATCCATCTCAACGGCGAGTTCGTCCGCCGCGATGACATCGACCTGGTGGCCTCGGATACACCGCATGTCGCGCAGCCCTGCGTGCCAGCACACCTGCTGCTGGCGTTGGGCCTCAGCGATGCCGCCCGGCAGGCCGTGGAAGCGTCAGAAACACCGGAGTGCGTCGATGTAGAGGCCGCGATTGAAGGCGCACGCGTGCGCTACGACGACAGCCAGCTGCGGCTGGATATCTCGCTGCCGCAGGTGGCGCTGCAGCGTCAGGCGCGCGGCTTCGTTGCGCCGGAACTGCGCGACCACGGCATCACCGCCGCGTTCCTCGGCTACAGCGTCAACCACTACCGCAACCAGGGCCAGCAGAACACCTACGCGGGCATCACCACCGGCCTCAACCTGGGGGCATGGCGGCTCCGCCACCGGAGTTCGCTCAGCCATAGCCCGCGGGGCACGCACTTCACCACGCTCAACAGCACGCTGCAGCGTGATCTTCCGCGCTGGAACAGCCAGCTCACGCTGGGCCAGGCCAACACGGGTGGCGAACTGTTCGACAGCGTCGGCTTCACCGGCGTGCGCGTGGCCACCGACGAACGCATGCTGCCCGATTCGCTACGCGGCTATGCACCGGTGGTGCGTGGCGTGGCGCAGAGCAACGCGCGCGTCACCATCCGCCAGAACGGGGCGGTGCTGTACGAAACCACGGTGGCGCCGGGTCCGTTCGCCATTGATGATCTGTACCCCAACGCCGGCAGCGGCGATCTGGAAGTGGCCGTCACCGAGGCCGACGGCCGCGAAGAACGCTTCACCGTCGCGTTCTCGGCGGTGCCGCAGGCACTGCGCGAAGGCAGCCAGCGTTTCAGCGTCACCGCAGGCGAACTGCGCAATACCGGCCTGGCGCAGAACGCGCTGCGCTTCACCGAAGGCACCTACGCGCGCGGCGTCAGCAACCGCATGACCCTGCTGGGCGGCGTGCAGGTAGCCGAGCATTACCAGGCCGGTCTGGCCGGTGCGGCGTTCAACACGCCGTTCGGCGCCATCGGTGCCGATATCACCCACGCCCGCGCCACCGTGCCGGGCCTGCCTGCGCAGAGCGGCCGCAGCTATCGCCTGAACTACCAGCGCAGCGTGGCGCGCACCGGCACCAACCTCGGCCTGGCCGCATACCGCTACAGCACCGAAGGCTTCCTCACCCTCACCGATGTGTCGCAGCTGTCGTTCCATCGCCCGCAGGCGGCCGATGCGTTCGTCATGCGCACCCGCCAGCGCTTCCAGGTGAATTTTTCGCAGCGTATCGGTCAGCGCAGCCAGCTGTATGTCAGCGGCGGCCACGTGGCCTACTGGAACCGCCCCGGCAAGCACAACGACCTGCAGCTGGGCTTCCACAGCAGCTACCGCAGTGCCAACTACACCCTTTCAGCAACGCGCTACCGCATGGCCAACGGCGCGCCCGATACGCGCCTGTCGTTCATGCTGAGCGTGCCGCTGGGCCGCAGCACCCACGCGCCGCGTGCCACCGCCACCTACAACGACAGCCGCCTGGGCAGCCAGCAGCAGCTGGGCATCAACGGCAACCTGGGCGAAGACCGCGCGCTGTCCTACAGCCTGTCCGGCAACCGCGGCCAGAGCAGCAGCGGCTACAACGCCTACGCCAGCTACCAGGGCAGCCATGCCGATCTCAGCGCCGGCTACAGCCACGCCAACGGCAGCAGCAGCTTCAATGCCGGGGCCACCGGCAGCGTGGTGCTGCACCACGGCGGCATCAACTTCGGCCCGTCGCTGGGCGAGAGCTTCGCGCTGGTGGAAGCGCAGGGCGCGCAGGGCGCGAAGGTGGGCAGTGGCCGCACCGTTACGGTGGCCGGCAACGGCTATGCCGTGCTGCCGTACATCAGCCCTTACCGCTGGAACCAGGTGCAGCTGGATACCGCCGCACTGCCGCTGGACGTGGAAGTGCAGGCGAGCTCGCAGCGCGTGGCGCCCAGCGCCGGCAGCATCGTCAAGGTCAGCTTCCAGACCCGCAACGATCGCCTGTGGCTGATCGACGCCAGCGATGCCGACGGCCAGCCGCTGCCCTACGGCGCGCAGATTGCCCACCCCGATGGGCGCGTGCTGGGCCAGGTGGGGCAGGGTGGTGTGGTGGCCCTGCGTGGCCTGGAAAACACCGGGCTTGTGCACGTGCAGACCGAAGACGGCATCGCCTGCCGACTGCACTACGCCATGCCTGAAACCCCTGATGCGCACGGCCAGTACTGGGCCCAGGCGCGCTGTCTGGCGCCGGCCGAGGAAGGGCTGGCCGACGATGTTTCCTCTTCAACTACCGGAGCTTCCCAATGAAAACGTCGCACGTGCTGCTTGCCGCGCTGCTGTTCAGCGCTGCGCCGCTGGCCCATGCCCAGACCGCCAGCATCACCGTTACCGGCAAGGTGCTGCCCGGCACCTGCACCATGGCCAATGTGCCGGTGGCGCTGGCCGATATCGACGCCACCGATCTGAAGGCAGGGCACGAGAACGGCCTGAAGACGGCCACGCTCAACTTCACCGGTTGCGTGGGTGTGGGTAGTATCGAACTGAGCTTTGACGGCACCGATGACGCCGCACAGGATGGGCACTGGAAGAACGGCGCGACCACGGGCGGCGCGACCGGTGTGGCCGTGGTATTGCTGGATGGCACTACCGGCACTGCATTCCTGAAGAAGGCCGCGAAGAAAACCATCGCCGTCAATGGCGCTGCCACGGCCAAGCTGGATATGCGAAGCGGCTACTACCGCAAGGCCGGCACGCCGCTGGTCGCAGGCGCAGTCAGCACCCAGATCACCGTAACGGCTGCCTACAAGTGAGTGCCTTGCCGCTGCCACGCCTGCTCGGGGGCGTTTGCGCGCTGTCGCTGGCATTGCTGGCAGTGGCAGCCGCGCAGGCATGCACGACGGTTGCCTATGCGGGTGGCGATGCCAACCTTGTCATCGACACCTGGGATGACACCGTTCCCGATGTTCTGATCAGCAACTGGACGATGGCGGGCAATGCCAATTTTCTCAACGGCTGCTCCGCCAGCAGCCCCAGTCCGGTGGATGTCACCCCAACCATGCCGAACTTGACCTTCGAGCATGATGTTGTCATCGATGGCGAGAGATACCCCGCGTATTCGGTGGCGGGAATGCCACGCACCCCTCTGTTCATATTCCGGTACGTGTTTGGTAACGGCAGTGCGGTGCTGAACCAGCCCTTCGATGCCAGCCGTACCCTGAACTCATCGGGTGGCAGCGCAGCCGGCGCCTTTCGCTGGTCGGTACTACAGATTGCGGCGGTATCGCGGGGCGGCCAGATGGAAGCGTTGCCCACTACTTCGGTTGGCAGTGCCAGACATGTCTACCCGCCCAATCCTTCGCTGTCCAAGGTGGAAAGCTTCAGCGTCACCGCCAACCTGCGCAGCAAGACCTGCACGCTGACCGACACCCCCGTGGCGCTGCTGGACGTGCACAGCGGTGACCTGCCGCGCGCGGGCTCCTCGGCCGGTGCGCGCGATTTCAATGTAACGATGAGCTGCAACGGCACCTATACGGTGTATCTGTCACTGACCGATGCCAACGCGCCAGGAAGTACCAGCAGCCGTCTGACGCCGACCCGCAATGCTACCGCCGAGGGTGTTCGCGTCGAGCTGCTGCGCGGCGGCAGCCCGGTTGCACTGGGCAGCACCTGGAGCCAGCTCAGCCGTGAGCCGGTGGCGCTGGCCGCGCGTTACTACCGCGAGGCCGGTGCGTTCGGTGCCGGTCTGGTGGAAGGGCAGGCGGTAATGACTGTGACGTACCGGTAGTCCTCATTGCGGACAAGGAGATATCACCATGGCAATCCAACTTTCACATTCACGGCGCCAGCGGCACGGCGCGCGCAATGGCAGCATCTGCATGATGCTGGGCCTGCTGGCCTCGGCCAGTGCCGCCGCCTGCACCAGTCAGCACAATGCCGGCGCGCCCGTCAACCTGGTCATCGATGCGTGGGATGACGCCGAGCAGGATCAGCTGATTGCGAGGTGGCAAAGCGGTGCCGGTGCCAACGCCCAGTTTCTGAACGGATGCACGGTAAATGCGGTCATACCGATGGACGTGACGCCATCGCTGTCCGGGTTGGAATTTGTCCGCAATGTGAACATTGATGGGAAGACCTACCCAGCCTTTGGCTTGATCGCCTATCCACGTTCGCCTCTGCTGATCTTCCAGCACTATGTGTGGACTGCATCCGGAAGCATCAAGGATGAGCCCGTTCCGCTGGATATCCGGACTGTGTTTCACGATCCCTCCAAGGCACTGGATAGCCCAGGGCGAGGGTCAGTGGTGAACGTCGCGGCAGTTTCACGAGGTGGCATCATGCAGCCGGTGCCTTCGACCTATCTGGGGCCGATTTCGCGACGGTCCCCGCTCTACCCCAGCTTCGTCAAGACCGACACCTACACCGTCACAGCCAACCTCAAAGTGCCCACCTGCACGCTGACCGACACGCCCGTCACTCTGGTGGATGTGGTGGCGGCCGATCTTCCCGCGAGCGGCCGTTCTGCGGGTGAGCGCAGCTTCGATGTGGCCATGGATTGCAATGGTGCGTTCCCCGTTGAGATGGTGCTGACCGATGCCAACGCGCCGGGGAATACGGGCAGCCGCCTGGCGCCCACCCGCAATGCCACCGCTGGGGCGGTGCGCGTGGAACTGCTGCGCGAGGGCGCACCCGTGGTGTTGCGCCAGGCCTGGACGATTCCGCTCACCCAGGTGGGCCGCCAGAACATTCGCCTGGCGGCGCGCTACTACCGCGAAGCCGGCACGTTCCATGGCGGCGTGGTGGAAGGCCAGGCGATCATCACCGCCACTTACCGCTGAGGCCCGCTTTTGTAGAGTCGAGCAAGCTCGACTCTACAAAAGCGATTACCCAGCGGCATTGGTCAGGCCGCGTAGACCTGCGTATCCACGTATTCCGACAAGCCCCTGCACGCCAGCAGCAGGCCCTCGCGCACGTCGTTGCCGACCTGCTGCGCTTCCTCGCCATCCACGCGCACGCGCTCGCTGGCGTGCAACAGTTCCAGCAGTACCGTCAGCCCGGCATTGGCCCGGTTGATGCGTGCCAGCGCCATGCACTGTCCGGATGAGCGACCTTTCCGCTGCAAAGGCTGGCCATCGGCGGCCTCCACTTCGCGAATGCGTTGCAGGCAATCCAGCAGGTTGATGCCGTTGGCCGCAGGGTTGGCGGCGAGGGTGGTTTCCAGCGGCTCGGCAATCTCGGCGGGCAGCTGGTTGGCAAGATCGCCCAGGGTGGCGAACAGGAACGGGTAGCGATTGGCGCTCATGGCAGCTTCCTTATGCGTTACGCGAAGGAGCCGCCCTGCTTGATAGCAAGGGCGGCGGACGATGCGTGGTTCCAATACCGGTGGCAACTCTGCGAAACGCCGGCGGGCACGAGGCCCCCACGCACCGCCCGCCATAGGTGCGCGGGCAGAATGCCTGCCGGCGCCACCCACAGGGAATGAGCGACGCCGGCAGACAAGCGTATACAGCAGAGTTGCAAAACGGGATTGGAAGCCCGTGCCACCCGTTGTCGGTGGCCGTACATGATTCGCATGCAGCGCCCGTGCTGCCAATGAGAAAAGTTGGAAAGTAGAAAAAGTACGAAGATTTGCAGCGACGTGGCGAAAGCCGTCAATGCGTGCAGATCGCGACATGTTTTGTAGAGCCGAACCTGCGCTCGGCTCTACAAGATATGAAGACGGGTCTAGCGTGGCGCAGGTCCATAGAGGTTATCGCCGTCTTGGCCGGGAAGAAGCATCTGCCACAGCACAAAGGCGGGTCCAAGTGCTGGGATCATGAACGTAAGGCACATCCACCCGGATTGGCCGAGATCGCGGAACCGGCGAGCGACAAGCGCATAGAACGGGACGACGTTCAACAGCATGTAGCCAAACCAAACGTATGCAAGCAGATCGTTCAATCGCACGCCTTCTGCGGGCGCGGTGGGCGGTACGCGGCGGGAGGCGTATGCGATTACCCCAACGATCAGAATGTTCGCCAGGATTTGAAGAAGGAAGAAGAGCCAGAACTCTCGCCTCGATGATCGTCCTTTGAAACAGGCGAATAGGCGAAAGGGGCGCAGCGCAAGATTGATCATGTTGAAGATGGATGATGGGCGGGGCACCGATCGTATCGACCGTGCTTGTCGTATGCGATACAACAAGTTGCAGGTTGCCCCGCCTGCAATGCGGTCGCGTGGACCGGCAAGTCTGTTCTAACGACGGGTGGGATCACTGGTCGTGAGCTTGATCTTCTCTGACTTGGCGAAGGCGTCCTGGGCATCACTCAGCCTTTGGAGATCTGCATCCATGCGATCAATGGCGGGTTCCAAACGCGCCAGAATCGATGCAGATTGCTCTGTGGTGTAGCCCGCCGGAAGCTCTGTCATGCTCACCATGATGGAGAACATGTCTTCAGTACTCTGCAGCGATGCAAGTAGATGCTGGTGCAGATCAGCTGCCTCGGAGCGATGTGTCATGCGCGCTGCAGATACTCGCCGCTCGACGGCGTCCTTGTGTGCATTCTGCAGTCGAAAGCGAAACCTGGATAAATCATCCCCGCTATCAACTGCCTCATAGAATTCCTCTGCCCATGGGCTGTCGTTCCAGGTGTTCACCGTGTCGACCATGCTGTTCCACTTCGCTACGTTCTCTTCCAGATAGCGGTCGTTTGGATAGATGTAGCCGCGCGTATCTGGGATGGCATCACATGCCGCGAGAAGGCCAATGGACAGGAGCAGAAGGAGACGGATAGCGCATTTCATGTGAGATACCGATGGCTGGGGAGGATGGCTTTAGCCTGGCGTGGTCAGATGGACCAAGTGGTGCTGTGGTGCTCGATTCGGTGCTCGGGCATCCAGCGGGCCGTGAGTCTAGGAGTGCCGATGTACGACGCTCAAGGTCAAAGGCGACAACGGGGTGTTGTCGCGTCGGCTGGAGCCTGTACCCTCTCACCCCCGACCGATTGGTGGAGATGGAGATGACTACGGCTCGAACCTGGCGCGGACGGGTGTTCATCGGCACAAGTGTCGATGGCAAGCCTGTGTAGTCGAGCATGGCTCGACGCTACAGAAAGCAAAACGGCGCCGGCTCTCTCCGGCGCCGCTTCTTCATCTACTTCACCACTTGTAAGCCACGCTCAGGTTGGCAGTGGCTTCGCGGTAACCCTGGTCACCGCGCATTACACCGAAGCCACCCCACGCGCTCAGCCCGCTGCGGAACTGCACGCGCGCACCGGCATTGAGTTCATAGCGGTTGCGCGGAATGCCGGCCTTCAGCACTTCATCATCGAAGGCGATGCCATTGTTGGCGCCATCGCGGTACCAGTTGGCCACCACGTACGGGCTGACCGAAGCGCCGGCGGTGCTGTGGCCTTCGCCCTGCAGGCGCAGGCCCAGGCGGCCGGACAGGCCGTTGTTGTCCAGCGCACGCACCACGGTGCCGTTGGTTTCTTCGTGGCGGTCGGTGCTGGTGTTGGTGTAGATCAGCTGCAGCTCCGGCTGCAGGCTTACGGCGGTGCTGCCGATCTGGCCGATGCCGATGCGGTAACCGGCTTCCAGCGCGCTCTGCCAGATATCCGAATCGTAGCGTTCTTCGGCCAGGCCTTCGCCCTGCACGCGGTTACGGAACTGGCCGCGCTGCACGCTGGCATCCACGTACAGGGCATCGCTGTTCCAGCTACCGTACACGCCCAGCGCACCGCCTTCCACCTTGCCCTTGGCGCTGTAGCCGGTCAGCTCGGACCGCGAGGTAGCGCTGGACTGCGCCAGCGTTGCCATCACGCCCAGGCGGCCACGGCCGTTGTCGAACACGCCCATGTCGGCACCCAGCTGCACGCGCGAGCGGTCCACACGCAGGTCCAGCTGGTCATTCACCGCGCCCAGCTTGCTCTGGTTGCTGTCCACACGCGCCCAACCACGCACGCCGTCGTCGCTGAAGCTGCCGCCCTGGCGGTCACGCCAACCGTGGCGCAGCAGCTGGTCCACCGCAAACTGGTTGGCCAGGTAGGCACCGGTTTCCGGGCGTAGCACCGGGGTGGGGTCCACCGGATCGACCGGGTCAATGATCGGCCCGCATTCCGGCAGCGTCGGGTCGACCACGCACGGGTCCGGCACGGTAGCCAGTTCCGAGCGCAGGTACCAGCCGCCGTTGGCGGCATCCTTGAACAGGAAGTACTCGTACTGCCCACCCACCGCGCGGCCCTGCAGGTCGAACTGGCCGTTGGAGGCACCGCCCACGCGGATCAGCTCGATGCCCTTGTCGGTCTTGGCGCCGGCACCCCCGGCATTGACCACACGCACGTTGGCCTGGCCGCTGGTGTCGCCGGCCACGATCAGCTTGTCGGTGGCCGAGGTGTCATCGCCCAGCTGGGTGTTGAACAGCAGCGTGCCGCCGTTGCCGGTGAAGGTATCGACGTTGAGGGTGTTGAAGGTGCTGCCGTTGCCCAGCGCAACGATGCCGGTGCTGCCCAGGGTAAGAGCGCCGACGTTGCTGTCGCCGGTCATCAGCCAGGTGCTGTCGCTGCTGATGTCGGCCGAGGTGACGTTGGTGAAGCGTCCATCGATCTGCGCCTTGTTGCGCAGGATGACGTCCAGGCTGCTGTTGGCGGCGGTGGCTTGATCGAGGGTGATGTTGCCAGCCAGGCGCGAATCGTCGACGGTGAAGTTGACGTTGGCCGCGCCGGCGGCCTGGCTTCCATCGTAGGACTCCACCAGCAGCAGGTTGCCATCACCACCGATCAGGTTGGAGCCGTTGGCAACGGTGATCTGGGCGTCCGACGTTCCACCGCGCGGCGCAACGCGGATCGCAGCACCCCGGCCCGACTTCAGGGTGGAATTGTCGATCCGCAACTGCGGGGGCGTGGTGCCTGGGCCTTCGCTGCCCAGCAGGCCCAGGATCAATGCGCCTACGTTGGCGCCTTCCACATGGGAGCCATTGAGGATGCTCATGCGGCCATACGCCAGTCGTGCGCCGATGCCACTGGTCAGCGGGTGGAAGGGGGCGCTGGCGTCTTCGACCTTCACCTGCGTACCTTCGATCGTGATCGACGGGTTGGTGATGGAGCCCATGCCGATCAGTCTGCTGATGTCGATACCGGTGGTGAACCCCGCACTGCCATCAGCGGTGGAAACGAAGATGCGGCTGTCCACCAGATGCGCCGACGCGCTGGCGCCGTCGACGAGAACGCCGCCGCCCAGGAAGGTCGTATTGCGTGCTTCCAGCACAGCGTCGTCCAGTATCCGGACAGAGTGGTTCGAGCCACTGAGCGGGCGTGTGACGGTTGCACCATCCATCACCAGACGCGAATCCTCATCGGCCTGGATGTAGCCGGCCTGCGCACCCGAAGCCAGCGTCAGCTCGCCGCCGTTGCGTACCCGCCAGTCTTCGGATGGGTCACCGGCAACGACGGTGTGGTTGGTACCGTCCAACTCGCCGGCAAGGGCAGCAGCAGTCGGCAGCGCGGCCAGAGCCAGCAGCAGGCTGCGTGCAAGCGGGCGCAGCGAAGGGGAGGGGGTACGGCAGGGCATACGGCGGATCATCGGAAGTTCCTCTCGATTGAAATGGAAACTGCCATCGCCAAGCTGTTCAGGCAGGTGGTGTATACGTGCCTGTTATGTGAAGCAGATGTGATTACATCTGTTTAATGGCGATGTGGAATGTCTCTTTCGGCCTGCAGTGTCCGCCTGCGGCTGCCCACATCCCATGCAATAAGTTGCAAAGCGTGCTTTGCCCTGGGCGTAGTTCAGGGCGCGGACAGTACTGCGACAACGGGTCGCACCCGCTGTTGCAACCTATTCGATTCATCCCGCAGATGCGCACATTCAGCATGTTTCGTAGTTTTCTGGAGACATGCAATGACCCACCCAATGCACCCCCGCCGCTGCGCGCTGGCCTTCGCCCTGGCCGTCGCGCTGGCCGCACCCGCCCATGCACAGCAGGTCGTGGCCGACGGTGACGAGCAGACACCCGCCGCAGGCGACTACCGCACCACCGATCCGGTTGAACCGGGCAACCCGGCTGGCCACGCGTTCCATGTGCTCAACGGCGGCTCGATCATTCCGCTGGGTGAGGTGAACCTGCATACCGAGGGCATGAGGGCCACCGCTGCGCGCGTTGAAGGCAGGGGCAGTGTCCTGATGTTGAGTGGCGGCAGCATCACCACCCAGGGCTACGGTGCTGCCGGCGTCTCAGTGGGCACGGGGGGCAAGGCGCAGCTGGAAGGCACCCGCATCGACATTCATGCCGGCGAAGGCGCAGGCCTGCTGACCGACGGTGGCCTGATCGACGCATCCAACGTCCACATCACGATGCATGGCGCCCTGGGAAAGGGTGTCAGCGCACAGGCCGGCCGCATCGAACTGCGCGACAGCGTGGTGGAGATGCTGGGCACGTCGAGCAAGGGTCTGGACGCCTCGGGCGGCGAGATCGTGGCCGAGCGCGTGCGCATTGAAATGACCGCCGCCGGTGAGGGCATTTCGGCCATCAACGGCGGCAAGGTCAGCATGGCCAATTCGCAGATCAACGGCACGGGTGCGGGATCGAGCGGCGTGGGCGTTGCGGCGGGCAGCAGCGTCAGCCTGGACAATGTGGATATCCAGCTGAACCACGCGCGCTCCGGGCCGGGAATGAACGTAGCCGGTGAGGTGGACATGCGAGGCGGCAGCATCCACACCGCCGGCAGCAACAGCACGGCCATCAGCTTTGCCTCCCGCGGTGGCAAGGTAGCCCTGGATGGCACGCAGGTGAGCGGGCACTACGGCATCTTCATGAGCGAGGACTCCGAGTTGACTCTGCGCAACAGTGTGGTCAAGGCCACCAGCGTAGGGCTGGATATCAATCAGCGCGGCTCCAACGCCCTGCTGGAGGGCTCGCACATCGAGGCCTCTGCAGGTGATGGCATCCGCATGATGGACGACGCAACGCTTACGCTTCGCGGTGGCTCCTCCGTGGTGAGTGACGGCACGCAGAACAACGCGTTGTACACCCGAGGCGGCCGGGTGTTGCTGCAGTCCAGCCAACTGACCGCTCGCGGCTACAACAGCCATGGTTTGTTTGCCGAAGGTTCGCTCATGCTGCGCCCGGTGGTGGACGCGCAGGATGCGGTCATCACGACCCACGGCGAGGGCGGTATCGGTGTCATCTCGCGGGAGGGTGCTACCGTCAATCTGGCTGACAGCTGGGTAACGACGCACGGTGCCAGTTCCTACGGTGTTCTGGCCGGTGGTACGGGCGAGATGAGCCTGACCAACACCCACGTGCGCACCGAAGGCGAGGGCGCGTGGGCGGCGGTGGTGAACAACGATGGCAAGCTCTCCATCGATGGCGGTTCACTGATGAGTGAACAGCACGGTGGCATCTGGATGCGCAGCAGCCGCGAGCCCGGCCTGACCCTGGCCAATGGCGCAGTGGTTTCCGGCGGCAATGGCATTGCACTGGCGCTGGATGCGGCCGTGGCCGGGCGCTTTGATGTGAAGCTGGACAGTGGCGCGGTGATGATCGGCGACATTGTGATCACCGCCGAGGACGAAGACGCCGGCCTGGTGCCGCAGTCTGAAGTGCATGTGCAGTTGACCAACAACGCGGGCTGGCATGGTTCGTCCCATCTTGTGCAGGGCATGGCACTGGATGGCGGCAGCCAGTGGATACTCAATGGCAATGCCACCGTGCAGGAACTTGCACTGCGCGACAGCACGCTGGCCCTGTCGGATGGCAGCGGCCGCTTCAACGTGTTGACGGTGGACGGCGATCTGCACAGCGAAGGCTCCACCTTCCTGTTCAATGGCGCGCTGGCCGGTGACACTTCGGACATCGATCGCCTGCACGTGCGCGGCGATGCCAGTGGCAATGCGTCCATCGTGGTGAACAATATCGGCGGCGTGGGTGCAGCCACCTTCGACGGCATTTCGCTGATCCGCATCGACGGTGCGTCACTGGCGGACTATTCGCTGGTCGGCCGCGCCGTGGGCGGTGCCTACGAGTACTTCCTGTTCAAGGGCGGCCTGCTGGACCCGAATGATGGCAACTGGTACCTGCGTTCGCAGTGGTTCGATATCTGCGAAGAGGATCCAAACGCACCGGGCTGTGTGGTGGACCCCGGCCCGGACCCTGACCCGGACCCGGTGGATCCCATCGACCCGATCGACCCGGTAGATCCGGTAGATCCGGTAGATCCGGTAGATCCGGTAGATCCGGTCACCCCGCCGCCGGTGCTGCGCCCGGAAGCGGGTGCCTATCTGGCCAACCAGTCGGCGGCAGTGAACATGTTCGCGCACCGCTTGAGCGACCGCATGGGCGCAGTGGCAATGAGCGAGGAACGTGCCGCCTGGGCGCGCGTGGCCCGCAGCAATGCGGATTTCACCGCGGTGGGCGGGCAGCTGTCGGTGGATGGAAACACGTCTGTGATGCAGATCGGCACCGATGTGTGGCGGCGCGGCGATGCCGCACTGGGTGTGATGCTGGGCAGCGGCCGTGCAGACAATACGGTGGTCTCCGACCTGACCGGTTACAGCGCCAAGGGTCGCGTACGCGGCACGGCAGTGGGGGTGTACGGCACCTGGCTTCAGCAGGCAGATGGCAGCGAAGGCGCGTACGTGGATGCGCAGCTGCAGTACGGGCGTTTCAGCAACCGCGTGCACGGCGTTGCGCTGGAGCAGGAAAGCTACGATTCGCGCATGCGCAGCGGCTCGCTGGAGGCGGGTTACACCCTCAACGTTTGGCAGGGCGCGTCCAGCAACGTGTATGTGCAGCCGCAGATGCAGCTGACTTACACCGACTACAGCGCCGACCGACACGTGGAAAGCAACGGCACGGTGGTTGATGGCGCAGCGGCCGGCGGGCTGTCCGGACGCGTGGGTGTGCGCGCGTTCGGCCAGCACGCAGGCATGGGCACGCTGGTGCAGCCGTACCTGGGCGTGAACTGGCTGCGCAGCAGTGGCCGCAATGCCATCGACTTCCGCGGTGAAACGCTGCGGGCCGATCTGCCGCGCAACCGCTATGAGGTGCAGGCCGGTGCCGAGTTGAAGATCAGCCAGCGCCTGGGGGCGTGGGGTGGCCTGAACGTGCAGCGCGGTGACCACGGCTACCGCGATGTGGGCGGGCAGGTGGGTGTGCGCCTGGCCTGGTAATGCAGGATCGGGGTCAGAGCCCATTGCCACGGCAACGGGGTCTGACCCCACCACGCGCGTGCGGCTGCTCTTCGTAGCGTCGAGCTTGCTCGACTGCGGCCGACAACAGTCGAGCAAGCTCGACTCTACGCCTGGCGCAAAGGCAGTCGAGCAAGCTCGACTCTACGAAAGCGTTGCGCGTCCTCACGCCGGCGGCAGCACCTTGCCGGGGTTGAGGATGCCATCCGGGTCCAGCGCGGCCTTGATCGCGCGCATCGCTGCCAGCGTTTCCGCGTTGAAGGCCTTGGCCATGAAATCGCGCTTGGCCAGGCCGATGCCGTGCTCGCCCGACAACGTGCCGCCCAGCGCCAGCGTCAGTTCGAAGATCTTCGGCAACGCGGCATGCGCACGGGTGTTCTCGTCGGCATCGTCCGGGTGGTACAGGATGTTGACGTGCAGGTTGCCGTTGCCGGCATGGCCGAAGGTGACGATGGTGAGCGTGTAGTCACGTGCCAGTGCCTGCACGCCCGCCACCAGATCGGGAATGCGCGATACCGGTACCACCACGTCTTCGTTGATCTTGCCCGGGGCGACACTGCGCAGTGCCGGCGACAGGGCTTTGCGTGCGGCCCACAGCTGATCGCGCGCGCGGCCTTCCATCGCCACGTCCAGCGCGATCATGCCGTCGCCTTCAGCGGCGCTGGCCAGTGCCTGCAGCAGGTAGGGCAGGGTGTCGTGGTCGCCATCGGCTTCGACCAGCAGCATCGCGCCGGCCTCGGGTACTTCGGCGCCGTTGAGCCGCAGCAGTTCAAGGCTGCGTGCATCCATGAATTCCAGGCGCGTGGGCACCACCGGCTGCGACATCAGCCGCGATACTGCGGCGGCGGCGGCATCGGCATCGCGGTACAGCACGCGCAGGCCGGCCTGGCTGACCGGCAGCGGGGTCAGCTTCAAGGTGGCTTCCACGATCAGTGCCAACGTGCCCTCGCTGCCCACCAGCAGGTGGGTGAGGTCATAGCCGGTGGAATCCTTGGTGTAGGCGCCGCCGCAGCGGATCACCTCGCCGGTGCCGGTGACCGCCACCAGGCCCAGCACGTTGTCGCGGCTGGTGCCGTACTTCACCGCGCGCGGGCCGCCGGCATTGCAGGCCAGGTTGCCGCCCACGCTGCAGATATCTGCGCTGGACGGGTCCGGCGCCCAGAACAGGCCGTGCGGTGCCAACGCCTGCTGCAGCGTGCCGTTCAATACGCCCGGCTGCACGACTGCGCAACGGTCACCGGCGCGGATCTCGACGATGCGGTCCATGCGGGTGAACGACAGCACGATGCTGCCCGGCAGTGGCACCGCCGCACCGGTGGTGCCGGTGCCTGCGCCACGCGCGACCAACGCGATGCCATGCGCGCGGCAGGCACGCACCAGCGCCTGTACCTGTTCCACATCGGCGGGCAGCGCCACCGCCGCTGGGCGCTGGTGGCGCCATGAGTTGTCCTGCGCGTTCGCCTCCAGCGCGCTGTCGTCCATGCGCCAGCCCTCCGCGCCCAGCAGGGCGGACAGTTCGGCAACCAGTGCGGCGGGCAGTGCGGTACTCATGACGGATCTCGTGGGGAAACAGGGGTATCAACGGGGAGACGCGCCCTGGTGGGCGCCGGCCACGGTCGGCCTCCGCCGGGTTGCGCGCTTTTGGTAGGTGCCAACCTTGGTTGGCACAGAAGCGCCGACCAAGGTCGGCCACTACAAGAGCATGTGGGCGCCGACCAGGGTCGGCCTCCGCTGGGCTGCGCGCTCTTGGTAGGTGCCAACCTTGGTTGGCACAGAAGCGCCGACCAAGGTCGGCCACTACCAGAGCATGTGGGCGCCGACCAAGGTCGGCCTCTACCGAAACGAAGGGTTGCCATCAGCAGTCGTCCAACCGGAACGCATCACGCAGCCAGTGCAGCTGTGGCGGTTCGCCACTGGCTTCGACCACATCGAAGCGGCAAGGTGCACTGGCCAGCGCAGGGTGGTCCTGCAGGTACAGCTGCGCGGCATGCGCCAGGCGCCGGCACTTGCGCGCATCCACCGACGCGGCGCCGCCACCGAAGTCCGAACGCGCGCGGTAACGCACTTCCACGAACACCACGGTGCCGGCGTCGTCCATCACCAGGTCCAGTTCGCCGCCGCGATAGCGCACGTTGCGCGCACGTGGCTGCAGGCCAGCCTGTTGCAGATGCTGCTCGGCGGCGGCTTCCACCGCCGAGCCACGTTGGCTGCGCTCAGCGACCACCGACGATCGGCATCGGCCGGCCGCCATTGAAGGTGGACCACGCCGGCTGGCGCAGGATGTTGCCGTTGCTGTCCAGGAACAGCGTGCCGGTGGCGCCGTCCAGGCCGCCTTCGTTGGACAGCTTGTCCAGGTAGGCAGTGATCTTCCAGGCGTCGGCGCCGAAGGCGAACAGGCGGCCGGCCGCACCGCGTGCGCTGGGCAGGGTGCTGGCGACCTGGCTGGACGACGGCAGGCCGGACACGCTGCGCACGTTCCAGGCTTCGTTCGGGTAGACGATGCCGTCCAGCGCCACGTCTTCTTCCACCTTGCCGCTGCCGACAGTCAGCTGCGAAGTGCCGACACGGGTGGCGCCACCGGCACCGGCCAGTGCCAGCTGCGGCGCCAGCAGTCGCGCCTGCGGGGCGCGCACGGCCAGGAACACGGCATCGACCTGGCCGGCATTGCGCACCTGCGCGCCCACATCACCGACCGCATCGGTCACGCCGATCGTGGCCACCACCTGGCCGCCACGCTGGGCGAAGCGCTGCGCGAAGGCGGCGGCGGCACGGCGGCCGGTGTCGTCGGCGCTGTTGATCACCAGTGCCTTGCCTCGCTCGCGGCCACGCAGGTATTCGGCGGCGACGATGCCGTCGTCTTCCGGGGCCAGCGAGAAGCCGGCGCTGCCGGCCGGCGGTGCATCCTTGCCGCGGTTCAGCGCCAGCACCGGCACCTGCAGCTGCTGGCGGCCGTACACCGCGTCCACTTCGTCGCGGCCCAGCGGGCCGACCACGAAGTCGGCACCGGAGGCGACGGCCTTGTCATACGCGGCCAGTGCGCCGGCCGGGGTGCCGGCGGTGTCGATGAAGTTGATGTCCGGGCGGCGGCGGGTCTCGCCGTAATAGGCGGCCAGCAGGCCATCACGCACCGGCTGCGCGGCGGTGGCCAGGCGGCCGCTGAGCGGCAGCAGCACGGCCAGCTTGACCGGCGGGCGGTAGCCATCGCTCAGCGCCGGCGGGCGCTTGCTGGTATCGAACTGGGCCGCGCCATCGCGATCGAATGGGCGCGGCAGCGGCAGGCCGCGCGCGATCAGCGCACGGCCTGCGAAGTTGTACAGCGGGTCGTTGGCCGGCAACGCGGCGGCACGGCTGCGCAGGGTGGCATCGTCGAGGGTGCCGAGCAGGCCGGCGATGGCCGCCTGGTTGTCGCTGCGGGCGCTGCCGGTCAGGCTGGCATGGGCGCGGGCGCGCTCGGCGGCGGCACCGAAGGCATCACCGGTGCCCTGCAGTGCCTGGGCGCGTGCCAGCAGCCAGCGGGTGCGCAGGCCGACCGCAACGCTGTCGGAATGATCCTTCAACAGCGCCAGCGCCTGCGCCGGTTGCTTGTCGGCCAGCGCCAGCTCGGCACCGGTCAGCTGGTAACGCTGCAGGCTGGCGCCGGTCAGCTGGCGGGCGGTGAGCTGGCCCAGCAGGCTGCGCGCGCGGGCGCTGTCGCCGGCCAGGTGCCAGGCCCAGGCCGCGTCGGCCAAGGCGTTGCTGCGGGCACCCCCGCGCAGGGTGGCGGCCAGGCCTTCCAGCTGCAATGCGGCGTCGCGCGGCTTGCCCTGTTCGATCAGCGCCAGCGCCTGGCTCTGGGCCGGCGAATCGGGCGTGCTGGTCAGGCTGGTGGTGGCACAGCCGGCCAACAGCATCAGCGACAACGACAGGGCGGAGATCCGTGCGGCGGGCTTGTTCATGATCGGGTCCATGCGATGAGGGCAGCGGCCTTGGCCGGGTACACGCTACGATTCTACCCTTGCCCCGTGAGTACCGCTGAAATGAGTGTGCCAACCCTGTACGTCGTCGCCACCCCGATCGGCAACCTGGCCGATCTGAGCCCGCGCGCGCAGGAGGTGCTGCGTTCGGTGGCCGCCATCTGTGCCGAGGACACCCGCCGCAGCGGCCAGCTGCTGTCCCATTTCGGCATCCAGCAGCCGCTGGTGGCCCTGCACGAACACAACGAGGAAGCGCTGTCGCAGCGCCTGGTGTCGCGGTTGCAGGCCGGTGAATCGCTGGCCCTGGTCAGCGATGCCGGCACCCCGCTGGTCAGCGACCCCGGTTTCCGCCTGGTGCGTGCCGCGCGCGCGGCCGGCATCAAGGTCAGCCCGATTCCAGGCGCCTGCGCCGCCATCGCCGCGCTGAGCGTGGCCGGGTTGCCCAGCGACCGCTTCAGCTTCGAGGGCTTCCTGCCGGCCAAGGCCAGCGGCCGCCGTGACCGCCTGCAGCTGCTGGCCGGTGAAGTGCGCACGATGGTGTTCTACGAATCCTCGCACCGCATCGCCGAGTCGCTGGCCGACATGGCCGCGATCTTCGGCGGCGAGCGCCCGGCGGTGCTGGCGCGCGAGCTGACCAAGCTGTTCGAGACCGTGCTGGATGGCGACCTGGCGGGTCTGCTGGCGAAGGTGGAAGGCGACGAGAACCAGCGCAAGGGCGAGTTCGTGGTGATGGTGCAGGGCGCTGGTGATGATGAGGAGGCGCAGCTGGCGCATGGCCGCCGCGTCTACGCCACGCTGAGCGAACACCTGCCGCCGTCGACGGCCGCCAAGCTGGCCGCCGAACTGACCGGTGCACCGCGCAAGGCGTTGTACGGCAGTTGATGGATCGTGCGGACCAAGGTCCGCACCCACCAGGGCAGAATCCGCACCCACCGGAGCAGCGGCATCGGTAGATCCACGCCATGCGTGGATGAACGGGTCGCGCCCAGGTCTGCACCCACCCGGGCGGAACCGATAGCGCCGGGCCTTGCGGCGTCAGGGCTTTACCGCTGTGTCGAGGGTGTCCAGATAGTCGGCAATCTCGGTCAGCACCGTGGAAAGGTCTGGTGCGGGCAGGCGGTTCCTGCGCAGGAACGCGCGCCACTGAGCCTGCTTCTGGGTATCTGCGGCGAATGCCTGGGTCAGCCCATAGGGTGGAGGTGGCGGCGCAGGGGTGCCGCGTCGATCAAACGTCGCCTCTATGGCGGCTCCGAGGCTGGCGCGATCCATGGCGTCCTCACGTACCAGTGCCAGCAGGTCGAAGAAGTCCTTCATCCTGCTGTTGGCAATACCCAGCGCGGCAATGGCCTCCAGCTTCTCGGCGAACACCGTTTCGCGCGGATAGACGCGCAGGCAGGGGGCGGGAAGTTCATCCAGCATGACCGGATAGATGATTTCCGGCGGTGGGGTGATCACCGCGTCGCCAAACCCGATGTCCCACTGCACATGGCAGCGTGCACGGCCCAGATAGGCTACCAGGCGCATGCGCAGGCCCTCGTATGCCGCCTCTTCGCGGGTGGCGTCGAGGGTGATGGTCTCTGCATCGAAGCGGAGCCCGTCGTTACCAGGCATTGCGCAGAGCGAGCGCGTGATGTGCAGCAGGTGGCGTGGCTCAGCGCTTCCGAATCCCAGGAAATCGGCATCCCGTGTGGGCCGGTGCGGCGCATCGAACCACGCCGCGAACAGCATGGCGCCTTTCAGCAGGAACTGGTCGCGGAACGTGGAGGTGGAGAGCCGGTAGAGCAGACGTTCAACGGCGAACCTGTCCAGCACGAACTGGAAGTCGTCGCCGCGAGTGCGCGCGTGATCGAGCAGTCGCTGCCGGATCGAGGCCACGCGGTGGGGAAGAGGAAGCAGGGAAGAGGGGGTCACGCCAGGGCATCGAGATACGGTCTCATCAGTCTGGCAACGCGGGAGAGCCGTGCATATTTCATCAACGCATCCGGGGTGGTGGCGCGGTTGCCAAGCGCGTCACGCAGGGCCTCGATAGCGACATCGAGACCCACCAGATTGCGGAATTTGAAGCAGTCGGCGACGGTTTTCGCAACGTTGCTGACGTATATGCGGCGTGCGCCTACGCGGCGCTCTTCCAGCCCCGCCTGGAGTGTCGTTGCCGACATGCGCACCACGCGTAGCGGCGGCCAGTCGATCCGGGGCGGGCGGTCGCTGTTGCCGATGGCCACCCACAGTTCAAACGGTGCCTGGGTGGTCAGGCCATGCAGACGCAGGGCGCTCAACAGGCAGAGGCGGACCTTCGGCATGCGCTCGGCAATGATCCGCAGCCCTTCATCGGCCTCGCCGTTGTTGCTGCCCGGCAGCGCGTAGACGCCGCGCGACAACCGGATCAGCGCGCCGGCCTCGACCAGACGGGACAGCTGGACGCGGGCGATGCCTGCGGCGACCAGTTCGCGGGCGCGCAGGCTGCCTGCACGCCGCAGCAGTTTTCGGGCCTTGGCCTCGGCAGCGGTCATGTTGGCATTGTTCCATAATGTTGGTAGTTTTGAATATCAACCGACAAAATGGAACATCACCGTCTGTTGCGGGTGGATCGTGCGGACCGAAGCGCCCAGGCAGTTGAATCGGAAGGGTGGCGCGCGGTGGTGTTGGCATTTGCGCTAGAATGCGCGCTGGCGGAGCCGGCCAGACAGTCGCGTCATCCCTTCGGGGGTGCCGAGGAAAGTCCGGGCTCCATAGGGCAAGGTGCCAGGTAACGCCTGGGCGGCGAAAGCCGACGGAAAGTGCAACAGAAAGATACCGCCTACGTCTTCTTCGGAAGGCCGGTAAGGGTGAAATGGTGCGGTAAGAGCGCACCGCGAGTCTGGCAACAGACCGGCACGGCAAACCCCACCTGGAGCAAGACCAAATAGGGATCCTTTGGCGCGGCCCGCGTTGGATCCGGGTAGGTTGCTTGAGCGTTGCGGTGACGTAACGCCTAGAGGAATGACTGTCCACGACAGAACCCGGCTTATCGGCCGGCTCCGCCTCCTTTCTTCATCGGCGCACACCGCGCCTCGGCAATGCCGGCCAGCGGCCGGCACTACCAGGGCGCCATGCCGTCGTCAGCCCGGCGTGCGGTACTGCCCGGCGGAAATGAACTGCGAGAAGCGCTCGCACCACACCACGACCGTGGTGTAGTCGTCCACGTTGACGTCATCAGGGACATCGACCAGGAAACGGCTGAAGGTCTTCACCTCGCCGATGCGCCGGGACTGTGCCTTGACCTTCAGGAAGTCGGCCTTGTTGTCGACGAAGCCGTGCACCAGGTAGACCTTGTAGTCCGGCCCCGGCCCCATCTTTCCGTCGAAGGCCACCTGGGTGGGGCTGACGCTGACCTTGCCTTCGGCCCAGTGCACCGCATCGCTGCCCTTGAGGTCGCGCCGGAAGGTGGTGTGGTAGGCGGCCTTGCCCATGGCGTCCTGCACCTGCGCGGCGGGCGGATCGTCGGGGGCGATCAGGATCGGCAGCAGGTAGACGCCCAGGCCAAAGCCGAGGCCGAGGGTAAGCAGGTGGGTGGCAGCAAGAACAAGAACACGGCGCATCGAAGACTCCCTGTGGATCGGTCGGGTGCGCGGCAGGACCGCGCCCAGTCATCGTGTGGCGTGCAGCTAGACATTTATAGACACAGAAAACGGGTACAGGGTCAGAAGGCGACGCGGCTCTGGCCGAGTGCGACGCCCTGCGGACCGAAGCGGCGCTCGTGGATCTCGCCGTGGCCGTCGGCATCGATCAGCAGCACGGTGCTGGCGCGGGTGCCGTAGTCGTCGCCGCGGATGAAGGCCGGGCTCAGCCAGCGTTCGCGTTCCAGGCCGATGCCGGTATCGGGCAGCTCGCCGTCGGCGGGGCGATGTTCGTCGGCCAGCGCGGTCCACAGCGGGGCCAGCTCGCCATCGCCGGACTGCAGCCAGGCCGACAGTGCCGCCATTAGCCGCCGGGTCTTGGGCCAGGGGGCGTCCAATGCACCGTTGGACATGCCGTGTACACCGGGGCCGAGGGTCTGGCGCTCGGCCGGGTGGTTGCCCAGGTACTCCAGGCTGTTGCCGTCGGCCAGCAGCAGGTTGAACGGGGCATAGGCGCCGGCCACGGCCGCCAGGCGGTCGATGTGCACGGCCGCCGGGTCGCGGCCGCGCAGGAAGTCAGCCACCAGCGCGCCGCGCGACGGACCGGTCTGGGCGGCCAGCGGATCGCGGACATTGGTGACCACCGCCATCCGGCCCGAGGCACCCACCCCGGCCCAGCCGCCACCGGAGCGCAGGTCGCGCCCGCCGATGACGGAGGTCTCATCTTGCCAGGGGGCCAGCGCCGCCGTCGGGCGGGCGTGGAACTCATCACGGTTGCCGGTCATCACCAGCCGCCAGCGCGGGTGGTGCATCCAGCCAAGAGCGAGCAGGCACATGGCGTCATTGTGCACGGTTTGCGCAGTCCGGCGCCGTTTTTGGCCCGCTCTGGATGAATGCGCGGCCGATGTTTCACGCCCTTTCCACACCCCTGAACTTCCGTTCAATCTCAAAAATTGAGACGGATCAGCAACTTGTGGATAAGCCTTGAACAATTCTCTAAAGGTTGTTGCAAGCCATTGATGCGGCTGGCGATTTCCCTGCTGAAAAGTTGTTGACAACCCTCGGCCCGCTGCTAAGGTGGGCATCAGAGGGAAATCCGGGTGTTTTGTGGGTTTTCGTGGTTCAATGTTTCACCGGGCGAAGGATAGGTGCACGCGTCGTGTTCCAGGGCGAGACGGCCATCACAGTTGACGATAAAGGGCGCATGGCGGTTCCCACCGCTTACCGCGACCTCGTCGCGCGCGCCAGCAACAACCGTCTCGTACTGACCTACAACCCGTTCGAAGCCGGCTGCCTGTGGCTGTACGCGGAGTCGGAATGGGAGCGGGTCCGCGACGATGTGATGTCCAAGCCCAACACCCAGCGCGTCGTGCGCCTGTTGCAGCAGAAGCTGGTCGGCTCGGCCGCCCATCTGGAGCTGGACGGCAACGGTCGCATCAGCATCCCCGCCAGCCACCGCGGTGCGGTGGGCATTGAGAAGAAGGCGGTATTGCTCGGTATGGGCGACAAGTTCGAATTGTGGAGCGAGCAGGCGCATCGGGCCCTGATCCAGCAGACGTTGTCTGACGAGGATCTGGGTGATGGGTTGCTCGACCTGAAGTTGTGAGCCGGGGTGCCCGGATGCGCCCAGAAGCGCAGGCCGGTCACCTTCCGGTGTCGCAGTCGCCGGCGGTGCACCTGCCGGTCCTGTACACCCAGGTCCTTGAAGGCCTGAGGGTGATCGAAAACGGACGTTATCTGGATGGCACGTTCGGTCGTGGCGGTCATGCACGTGGCGTGCTCACCCAGTTGGGTCCCGAGGGGCGCCTGCTGGTCATGGACAAGGATCCGGAAGCCATCGCCGTTGCCGAGCGCGATTTCGCGCCGGACCCGCGCGTGTCCATCTTCCGTGGCAGCTTCGCCCAGCTGCTGCAGTGGGATGCGACGGCCGACGGCCTGGACGGCGTGCTGTTCGACCTGGGCGTGTCGTCGCCGCAGCTGGACGTGGCCGAGCGTGGTTTCAGCTTCGGCAAGGACGGCCCGCTGGACATGCGCATGGACCCGGACAGCGGCGAAAGCGCCGCGCAGTGGATCAACCGCGTCGAAGACCGCGAGATCGCCGATGTGCTGTGGACCTACGGCGAAGAGCGCCAGAGCCGCCGCATCGCGCGTGCCATCGTGGCCCGCCGCGAGAAGCAGCCGTTCACCCGCACCGCCGAACTGGCCGAGCTGATCGCCTCGGTGATGCCACGTGGAAAGGACAAGATCCACCCGGCCACGCGCAGCTTCCAGGCCATCCGCATCCACATCAACCGCGAGCTGGCCGATCTGGAAGCCGGGCTCGATGCGGCAGTGGAACGGCTCAAGCCCGGTGGCCGCCTGGCGATCATCAGCTTCCATTCGCTGGAAGACCGCATCGTCAAGCAGTACATGAACCGCCTGGCCAAGGCGCCGCCGGCCAACCGCCGCCTGCCCGAGGCGGAGGTGTTCGTGCCGACCCTGGACCTGATCGGCGGCGCCATCAAGGCCACCGACGAAGAGCTGGCGGCCAACCCGCGTGCCCGCAGTGCCGTGCTGCGCGTGGCCCAGAAGCGGGAGGCCGATGCATGAGCCGGCTGCTGCTGATCATCCTGTTGGCCTCGACCGTGGCCTCGGCGATCGGCGTCGTGTTCGTGCGTCACCGTCACCGGCAGACGTTCATCGAGCTGTCGCGCGCCGAGCGCAAGCGCGATGACATCAACCTGGAGTTCGGCCGCCTGCAGCTGGAACAGGCCACCCTGGCCGAAGCCAACCGTGTCGATCGCATCGCCCGCGAAAAGCTCGGCATGAAGTTCCCCGAGGCCGCCGACATCGTGGTGGTGCGGCCATGAGCAAGACCGGCCGCAACCGCCCGCGCAACGCCTTCAACCTGCGCCAGCGCCTGCGCTGGGTCGCGCTGGCGCTGGGCCTGTGCTCGGTGTCGCTGGTCGGCCGCGCGGCCTACGTGCAGATCATCAACAGCGACTTCTACCAGCGCCAGGGCGAGGCCCGCTATCTGCGCGAGCTGCCGATCAAGACCTCGCGCGGCATGATCACCGACCGCAACGGCGAGCCGCTGGCGGTGTCCACGCCGGTTGCCTCGATCTGGGTCAACCCGCAGGACCTGCTGCGTTCGCCCGAGCGCATCCCCGAGCTGGCCCAGGCGGTCGGCATGTCGGTGGATGAGCTGAGCAGCCGCCTGTCGCAGAAGTCGGACAAGGAATTCATGTACCTGCGCCGCCGGATCAATCCGGACGAAGCAGAGAAGGTGGTCGCGCTGAAGATTCCGGGCGTGGCCGCGCAGCGCGAGTTCCGCCGCTTCTACCCGCAGGGTGAGGCGATGGCGCACGTGCTGGGCTTCACCAACATCGACGACCGCGGCCAGGAAGGCCTGGAGCTGGCGTTCGACGAATGGCTGCGCGGCAAGGCCGGCGCCAAGCGGGTGATCCGCAACCGCAAGGGCGAGACCGTCGAGAGCGATCTGCTGCGCGCCGCCGAACCGGGCAAGGACCTGACCCTCAGCATCGACCGCCGCATCCAGTACCTGGCCTTCAAGGAGCTGCGCAACGCGCTGGTGGCCAACAAGGCAGCCGGCGGTTCGATGGTGATCATGGACGTGACCACCGGCGAGATCCTGGCCATGGTCAACCTGCCGACCTACAACCCGAATTCGCTGACCGGCGCGCTGCCCGATGCGCGCCGCAACCGTGCGGTGACCGACCTGGTCGAGCCGGGTTCGACGATGAAGCCGCTGACCATCGCCACTGCGCTGCAGGCCGGTGCGGTGACCAAGGACACCATCATCGACACCAACCCGGGTTACATGACCCTGGGCCGCTTCACCATCCGCGACGTGCCGCGCAACAACGGCGTGCTGAACGTGACCGGCGTGATCACCCGCAGTTCGAACGTGGGTGCGGCCAAGGTCGCGGCGAAGATGCCGGACCAGGTGTTCTACGACGGCGTGCGCCGCTTCGGTTACGGCTCGGTGCCGCACAGCGGTTTCCCGGGTGAATCCGGCGGCGTGGTGCTGCGCCCGGCGCGCTGGTCGGGCACCACCAAGACCACCATGTCCTACGGCTACGGCCTGAACGTCACCCCGCTGCAGATCGCCACGGCCTACTCGGCGCTGGCCAACGGCGGTCGCCTGATCGCGCCGACCTTCGTCAAGGGCCAGCGCAACGAAGGCCAGCAGATCATCGACGAGAACGTCGCCAAGCAGGTGGTGGCGATGATGGAAACGGTGGTGACCCAGGGCGGCGCCAAGCAGGCGGCGGTGCTGGGCTACCGCGTGGCTGGCAAGACCGGTACCGCGCGCAAGGCCGGCCCCGGCGGTTACGAGCGCGGCCACTACAACGCGCTGTTCGCCGGCGTGGTGCCGGCCACCAACCCGCGTTTCGCCACCGTCATCGTCATCAACGACCCGCAGGCCGGCAAGTTCTACGGCGGCCTGGTGTCGGCGCCGGTCTATCACAACGTGATGGAAGGCACCCTGCGCCTGATGGACGTGCCGCTGGACGACCTGCAGTCGTGGCTGGCCGCGCAGCAGTCCGGCAAGGTCGGCCATTCGGCCTCGATCCTGCCTGCGCCGCCGGCCGAAGCCGCACTGCCGGTGGATGCCGCCGCTGAATTCGATGCTGCGCTGCCGAGCGCGCATGCCCAGACGCCGCCCGCTACGGGAGGCACGCAATGAGTCCTTCGATGTTGCTTTCGCAGTTGCTTCCGGACGTGGCCCTGGCGGGCCATGACCCCGTTCTGACCGGCCTGGTGCTGGACAGCCGCGCCGTGCGCCCCGGTAATGCCTTCGTTGCCATCGCCGGGTTCGGCGCGCATGGCCTGGGCTTTGTCGAGCAGGCCCGCGCGGCCGGTGCCAGCGCCATCCTGTTCGAGCCGCCGGCGCCTGCCGAGCTGCCGGCACCGGCCGATGCGATCGCCGTGCCGGGCCTGCGCGCGCGCATGGGTGCGATGGCCGACCAGTTCCATGGCGCGCCGTCGCGGGCGATGGCGATGGTCGGCGTGACCGGCACCAACGGCAAGACCTCCACCGTGCAGCTGCTGGCCCAGGCTTGGCACCTGCTCGGTACGCCCAGTGGCAGTATCGGCACGCTGGGTGCCGGACTTTATGGTGCGGTCGAACCGACCGGCTTCACCACGCCGCTGGTGCTGCAGATGCATGCGCTGCTGGCGCAGCTGCGCGATGCCGGTGCACGTGCGGTGGCGATGGAAGTCAGCTCGCATGCGCTGGACCAGGGCCGCGTGGATGCCGTGCACTATGACGTGGCGGTGTTCACCAACCTCACCCGCGACCATCTGGACTACCACGGCGACATGGCCAGCTACGGCGCGGCCAAGGCGCGGCTGTTCCATCGCCCGGGCCTGAAGGCGGCAGTGGTCAACCTGGATGATGCGTTCGGTCGCCAGCTGTTCGCTGGCCTGCCGGCGGGCGTGCAGCCGATCGGCCTGAGCTCGCGCGGTGCCACCGACGCCAGCGTGCGCGCCGAAGCGCTGCAGCTGGACGGCCGTGGCATCGCCTTCGAACTGGTCATTGATGGCCAGCGTGCCGCGGTGCAGTCGCCGCTGCTGGGCCGCTTCAACGTGGACAACCTGCTGGCCGTGGCCGGCACCCTGTACGCGCAGGGCCAGCCGCTGCCGCGCATCGCCGAAGTGCTGTCGGCGCTGCAGCCGATCCGTGGCCGCATGAACCGCTTGGGCGGCGAAGACGGCCTGCCGACCGTGGTGGTGGATTACGCGCATACCCCGGACGCACTGGAACAGGCGCTGGACAGCCTGCACGGCCACCTGCACGGCGCGCTGTTCTGCGTGTTCGGCTGCGGTGGCGAACGTGACACCGGCAAGCGCCCGCAGATGGCCGCCATTGCCGAGCGCCTGGCCAACCAGGTCATCGTCACCGACGACAACCCGCGTGGCGAGGACGGCGACGTGATCGTGGCCGACATCCTGGCCGGCTTCCAGAATGCCGATGCCGTGACCGTGCAGCGCAGCCGCGCGCGCGCGATCGGCCTGGCGGTGAAGCGTGCCGGTGCCGGCGACATCATCCTGATCGCCGGCAAGGGCCACGAGCCGTACCAGGAGGTCAATGGCGTTCGCCATGACTTCGACGACACCGAAGTGGCTGCCGCTGCGTTGGCTGCCAAGGCTGGCGTGTTGGCCGCGCAGGCCGGGGAGGGCATCGCATGAAGCGCACCCTGCTTTCGCTGATCGCGCACTGGGCCGGCGGTGAGATCCATGGCGACGACGTGGCCATCGATGCGGTCAGCAATGACACCCGCAGCCTCGGCCCGGGCAGCCTGTACGTGGCACTGCGCGGTGAGCGTTTCGACGGCCATGATTTCGCCACCGATGCGCAGGTGCGCGGCGCCAGTGCGCTGCTGGTCGAGCGCCTGCTGCCGATCGAGCTGCCGCAGGTGCTGGTGGCCGACAGCGAGCTGGCGCTGGCGAAGATCGCCACCGGCATGCAGCGCGACCGCGACACCGAGGTGTTCGCGATTACCGGCAGCAATGGCAAGACCAGCGTGAAGAGCCTGCTGCTGTCGATCCTGCAGCAGGTGGCGCAGCACGCGCATAAAGTGGTCTACGCCAACCCGGGCAACCGCAACAACGAGATCGGCCTGCCGCTGGCAGTGATCGACGCGCCGGAAGATGCCGACTACGCCGTCTACGAGATGGGCGCCGGCAAGCCGGGCGACATCGCCTACCTGACCGATATCGCCCGCCCGCGCTACGCACTGGTCAACAACATCGCACCGGCCCATCTGGAGCGGATGGGCAGCCTGCTCGGCGTGGCCGTCACCAAGGGCGCTATCTACGCGGCGCTGCCGGCCGATGGCGTGGCGGTGATCAACGTCGACGATGCCTACGGCCGCTGGTTCGAACAGCATTTCGTCGGCACGCCGGCGCGCTGCCGCGTGCTGCGCTACGGCCTGGAGCACACCGCGGACATCACCGCGCGCGACATCCGTGCCGGTGCCCAGGGCAGCCAGTTCACCCTGGTTTCGCCGATGGGCGAAGCCCGCGTGGTGCTGGGCCTGCCGGGCCGCCACAACGTCAGCAATGCGCTGGCCGCGGCCAGCCTGGCGCTGGCTGCCGGTGTCGACCTGGCGCTGATCGCGGCTGGTCTGGCCGAGGCGCAGCCGGTGCCGGGCCGCCAGATCGCCCACCAGCTGCGCAATGGCGCGGTGCTGGTGGATGACAGCTACAACGCCAACCCCGGTTCACTGGCCGCCGCCATCGATGCCCTGGCCGCTGCCCCGGAAGAGGGCTGGCTGGTGCTGGGCGACATGCGCGAGCTGGGCCCGGATGCCGAGGCGCTGCATGCGCAGGCCGGGCTGCGTGCACGTGCTTCCGGTCTCAAGCGCCTGTACGCGCTGGGTCCGCTCAGCGCCGCCGCTGCCGCCGCCTTCGGCGAGGGCGGCCGTCACTTCACCACCCATGACGCGCTGTCGCAGGCGCTGAAGGACGAGCTGCACCCCGGCGTGCGCTGCCTGGTCAAGGGTTCCCGTGGCAGCGCCATGGACACGATTGTCAAAGCGCTGCTGGCGCAAGGAGAGGAATCCCCGCATGTTGTATGAACTGGCTCGATGGTTGCAGCAGTTGGAGAGCCTGTTCGGGCTGTTCAACTACCAGACGTTCCGCGCCATCCTTGCCGCGCTGACGGCCCTGTTCCTGTCGCTGTGGCTCGGCCCGGCGATGATCCGCAAGCTTGCCCAGTTCAAGGGCGGCCAGCCGATCCGCAAGGACGGTCCGCAGACCCATTTCTCCAAGGCCGGCACGCCGACCATGGGCGGTTCGCTGATCCTGCTCACCATCACCCTGTCGGTGCTGATGTGGGCCGACCTGCGCAACCGCTACGTGTGGCTGGTGCTGGCGGTGATGCTGTGCTTCGGCGCCATCGGCTGGTATGACGACTGGATCAAGATCGTCCGTCGCGACCCGAACGGCCTGAAGTCGCGCTGGAAGTACCTGCTGCAGTCGATCTTCGGCCTGGCTGCGGGCCTGTTCCTGTTCTATACGGCCGACGTGCCGGCCGCGCTGACCTTCTACATCCCGATGTTCAAGTCGGTGGCGCTGCCGCTGGCCGGCATCGGCTTCGTGGCCATCGCCTACTTCTGGATCGTCGGCTTCTCCAACGCGGTGAACCTGACCGACGGCCTGGACGGCCTGGCGATCATGCCGACCGTGCTGGTGGCCTGCGCGCTGGGCGTGTTCGCCTATGCCTCGGGCAACGTGGTGTTCGCCAACTACCTGCAGATCCCGCAGATTCCTGGCGCCGGTGAGCTGGTCATCATCTGCGCGGCCATCGCGGGCGCGGGCCTGGGCTTCCTGTGGTTCAACACCTATCCGGCCATGGTCTTCATGGGCGACATCGGCGCGCTGGCGCTGGGCGCGGTGCTGGGCACGATCGCAGTGATCACCCGCCAGGAACTGGTGCTGGTGATCATGGGCGGCGTGTTCGTGATCGAAACGCTGTCGGTGATGATCCAGGTCGCCTCGTTCAAGCTGACCGGCAAGCGCGTGTTCCGCATGGCGCCGATCCACCACCATTTCGAACTGAAGGGCTGGCCCGAGCCGCGCGTGATCGTGCGCTTCTGGATCATCTCCGTCGTGCTCGTACTGATCGGCCTGGCCACGTTGAAGGTGCGCTGAGATGAACGACCTGTCCCGCCAGGCAACACGCCTTGAAGCCATCGAAGGCAGCTACGACAAGTGGCTGCTGGGCGCGATCATCGCGCTCACCGGTGTGGGCGTGGTGATGGTGGCGTCCAGCTCGATCGCGCTGATGAGCAGCCCGTTCTACTACCTCAACCGCCACCTGATCTTCCTGGCGGTCGGCATCGTGCTGGCGGTGATTGCCGCGCGCACCGAGCTGAAGTCGATCGAGCAGTACAACCAGATGCTGCTGCTGGGCTGCTTCGTGCTGCTGCTGGCGGTGTTCACGCCGGGCCTGGGCAGCACGGTCAACGGCGCGCGCCGCTGGATCAACCTGGGCATCTCCAAGTTCCAGACAGTGGAAGCGGTGAAGGTCCTCTACATCGTGTGGCTGTCCAGCTATCTGGTGCGCTTCCGCGACGAGGTCAACGCGACCTGGCCAGCGATGCTCAAGCCGCTGGGCGTGGCCGGTGCGCTGGTGGTGCTGCTGCTGCTGCAGCCGGACTTCGGTTCCTCGACCCTGCTGCTGGCGATCACCGCTGGCATGCTGGTGCTGGGCGGGGTCAACATGCCGCGCATGTCGATGCCGGTGATCATCGGCCTGGTCGGCATGAGCGCACTGGCGATCATCGAGCCGTACCGCATGCGCCGCATCACCTCCTTCCTGGACCCGTGGGCCGACCAGCAGGGTGACGGCTATCAGCTGTCCAACGCGCTGATGGCGGTCGGCCGTGGCGAGTGGACCGGCGTCGGCCTGGGCAATTCGGTGCAGAAGCTGTACTACCTGCCTGAAGCGCACACCGACTTCATCTTCTCGGTCACCGCCGAGGAATTCGGCTTCCTGGGCACCTGCGTGATCGTGGCCCTGTATGCGCTGCTGGTCGGCCGCACCTTCTGGCTGGGCATGCGCTGCGTGGAAATGAAGCGCCACTTCTCCGGCTACATCGCCTTCGGCATCGGCCTGTGGATCAGCATGCAGACCTTCGTCTCGATCGGCGTGAACCTGGGCATCCTGCCGACCAAGGGCCTGACCCTGCCGCTGATCTCCTCCGGCGGTTCGTCGGTGCTGATGACCTGCGTGGCGATGGGCCTGCTGCTGCGCGTGTCCTATGAACTCAAGCGCGCCGAGCGCCGCCAGGCCGTGCGTATCGGTGGCGCCGAAGACGCCGCTGCCGAGCCGATGGACGAGCCGGCTGCGCCGGTGGCTGCCAGCGTACCGATGAGCGCCCAGCCGGTGGCTGCCGCTGCGCCGAACGCCGCGCGTGGCACCAGCCGCCTTCAGTCGCGCGTCGAACCGACCTTCGGGAGGCTGTCATGAGCGCAGCCCACGACGCTGCACGCCCGGTGATGATCCTGGCCGGTGGTACCGGTGGCCACATCTTCCCCGGCCTGGCCGTGGCCCGCGTGCTGCGCGAGCGCGGCGTGCCGGTCACCTGGATGGGCGCCGACGGCGCGATGGAAACCCGCCTGGTGCCGCAGCACGACATCGCGATCGACACGCTGGCGATCACCGGCCTGCGTGGCAAGGGCAAGCTGGCCCTGCTGGCCGCGCCATGGCGGCTGATGCGCGCGCTGCGCGCGGCCGGCATGATCATCCGCAAGCGCCAGCCGCGTGCGGTGGTGGCATTCGGTGGCTTCGCCTCCGGCCCGGGTGGCATGGCCACGCGCCTGCACGGCCTGCCGCTGATCGTGCATGAGCAGAACCGCGCACCGGGCCTGACCAACCGCATCCTGTCGCGCTATGCGCGCCGCCTGCTGACCGGCTTCCCCGGCACTTTCGCCCAGCGCGAGGAATTCGTCGGCAACCCGGTGCGTTCGGAAATTGCCGCCATCGCACCGCCCGAACAGCGCTTCGCCGACCGCCACGGTCCGCTGCGCGTGCTGGTGGTCGGTGGCAGCCAGGGCGCACGTGCACTCAACACCGGTGTGCCGCAGGCGATTGCCGCGCTGGGCGCGGACCTGCCGGTACAGGTGCGCCACCAGAGTGGCGAGAAGATGCATGCCGAAGCGGTCGAGGCGTATGCCAAGGCCGGCGTGCAGGCTGAAATCACCCCGTTCATCGCCGACATGGCCGACGCGTTCGCCTGGGCCGATCTGGTCGTGTGCCGCGCCGGCGCGTCGACCCTGGCCGAACTGTGCGCGGTCGGTGTCGGCAGCGTGCTGGTGCCATTCCCCGCCGCCGTCGACGATCACCAGACCCGCAATGCGGAGTACCTGGTCGAGCGCGGCGCGGCGGTTTTGCTGAAGCAGGACGGAACGCTGGCCGACGGCATTGCCGCACTGCTGCGCGATCTGTCCGAAAATCCGGCCCGCCGCATGCAGATGGCGCAAGCCGCGCGTGCCCTGGCCAAGGTCGATGCCGCCGAGCGCATCGCCGATATCATTCTTGAGGAAGCTGTATGAAGAAGGCATGCCACCGCGCCTGCCCTGCGCGAGGCCGCGCATGATCCGTCGCCTGCACGACACCAACGACCTGGTGCGCGCGTTCCCGCGCGTGCATTTCGTCGGCATCGGTGGCACCGGCATGAGCGGTATCGCCGAAGTGATGCTGACGCTGGGCTACGAAGTGTCCGGCTCGGACAATGCCGACAACGGCGCGACCCGCCGCCTGGCCAGCCTGGGTGCGCGCATCATGCGCGGCCACTCCGCGGCCAATGTGCTGGGCACCGACTGCGTGGTGGTCTCCAGCGCCATCCGCGAAGACAACCCGGAACTGATGGAAGCGCGCAGCCAGCGCATTCCGATCATGCCGCGCGCGGCGATGCTGGCCGAGCTGATGCGCTTCCGCCGTGGCATCGCCGTGGCCGGTACCCATGGCAAGACCACCACCACCAGCCTGACCGCCGCGGTGCTGAGCGAAGGTGGCCTGGACCCGACGTTCGTGATCGGTGGCCAGCTGCTGGCTGCCGGTGCCAACGCCAAGCTGGGTGGTGGGCAGTGGCTGGTGGCCGAGGCCGATGAAAGCGATGGCAGCTTCCTGCGCCTGAATCCGCTGATGTCGATCATCACCAACATTGATGCCGATCATCTGGAGAACTACGGCAACGACTTCGCCCGCGTGCAGGCGGCCTTCGCCGAGTTCCTGCAGCGCCTGCCGTTCTACGGCCTGGCGGTGCTGTGCATCGATGATCCGGAAGTGGCGGCACTGGCTGCCAAGACCCCGCGCCACGTGATGAGCTACGGCATGAGCCCGCAGGCCGACGTGCGTGCCGAGAACGTGGTGCAGGAAGGGTCGCGCATGCGCTTCACCCTGCGCCTGCCGCAGGGCACCAGCCAGGAAGTGGTGCTGGCGCTGCCGGGCAGGCACAACGTGCTGAACGCACTGGCCGCCGCGGCAGTGGGCTGGCAGCTGGGCGTGGCCCCGGACGCCATCGCACGCGCACTGGAAGGCTTCGCCGGCGTCGGCCGTCGCTTCAACGATCTGGGCGAAGTGACCACCGCCAGCGGTGCCAAGGTGCGCATCATCGACGACTACGGCCATCACCCGAGCGAGCTGGAAGCGGTGTTCGCCGCCGCCCGCGGTGGCTGGGCCGACAAGCGCCTGGTGGTGGCTTTCCAGCCGCACCGTTACAGCCGTACCCGCGACCAGTTCGACAAGTTCGCCGCAGTGCTGTCCAGCGTCGATGCGCTGGTGCTGAGCGAGGTCTACCCGGCCGGTGAAGAGCCGATTGCCGGCGCCGATTCGCACGCGCTGGCGCGCGCCATCCGTGCGCGCGGCCGCAGCGAGCCGGTGGTGGTGGGCAAGGCGGCCGAACTGGCCAGCGTGCTGCCGGACGTGCTGCAGGACGGTGACCTGCTGCTGATGATGGGAGCCGGCGACATCGGCGCGGTGGCCAGCCACATCGCCGTGGAAGGGTTCAAGGCGGAGGGCGAGGCGTGAGCACGCTGACCTTCCCGCCGCTGCGCGTGACCGACCCGGCCGTGTTCGGCCGCGTCGCCGTGCTGCTCGGTGGCAGTTCCAGCGAACGCGAGGTGTCGCTGGATTCCGGCCGCAACGTGCTGGAAGCACTGCAGGCACGCGGCATCGATGCGTCCGCCGTGGACGGCATTCCGGCGCTGGCCAAGGTGCTGGCCGCCGGCGGTGTCGACCGCGTGTTCAACATCCTGCACGGCCACAACGGTGGCGGTGAGGATGGCATCGTGCAGGGCCTGATGGACGCCTTCGGCGTGCCGTATACCGGCTCGAACGTGCTGGGTTCGGCGCTGAGCATGGACAAGATCCGCACCAAGCAGGTGTGGCTGTCGCTGGGCCTGCCGACCCCGCAGTACCGCAAGGTCACGGCCGAGGACGTGCATGCCAATGCCGCCGGACTGGGGCTGCCGGTGGTGGTGAAGCCGGCCAATGAAGGCTCCAGCGTGGGCATCAGCCGGGTCACCGACGACGCCGGCCTGGACGAGGCGGTGGCCCTGGCCGCGCGCTACGACGGCCAGCTGCTGATGGAACAGATGGTGGTCGGCGACGAGCTGACCGTGGCCATCCTCGGCGACGTGGCGCTGCCGTCGATCCGCATCGTGCCCAAGGGCCAGTGGTACGACTACAACGCGAAGTACATCGCCGAGGACACCCAGTACCTGTGCCCGGGCCTGGACGGTGCTGACGAAGACGAGATCCGCCGCATCGCGCTGGCTGCATTCCGCGCCGCCGGCTGCCGCGGCTGGGGCCGCGTGGACGTGATGCGCGACCGCGCCAGCGGCCGCTTCTTCCTGCTGGAAGTGAACACCGCACCGGGCATGACCAGCCACTCGCTGGTGCCCAAGGCGGCCGCACAGGCCGGCATCGGTTTCGAGGAACTGGTGTGGCGCGTGCTGGAACAGACCCTGGAGGCCGCGCGCGCATGAACGCGGTGCTGCGCATCTTCGTCTGGCTGTTGGCGCTGTCGGTGGTTGCACTGCCGGTGGTGGCCGTGGTCAATGGCTGGGTCGGCGCCGAGCGCTGGCCGCTGGCGAAGCTGCGCGTGCACGGTGAGTTCAAGCGGGTGCCGGCCGAACAGCTGCAGCAGGTGCTGCTGCCGTATGCGCACGCCGGTTTCTTCGCGGTCAAGCTGCAGGACGCCCAGGACGCCCTGGAAAAACTGCCGTGGGTGGAAAGCGCGCAGGTGCGCAAGCAGTGGCCGGACGTGCTGGAAGTGACCCTGGTCGAGCACAAGCCGTTCGCGCGCTGGGGCAACGACCGCCTGGTCTCCGAGCAGGGCAAGTTGTTCCCCACGCCGAAGAAGCTGGCCGACCTGGCGCTGCCCGAACTGGACGGCCCGGACAGCCAGACCGAAGAAGTGATGAAGCTGTACAGCGACTCGCGTGCATTGTTCGCACCGGCCGGCGTCGATGTGCGCCGGGTGACGATGGATGCGCGTGGCAGCTGGTCGCTGGTGCTGAGCAACGGCACCGAAGTGGTGGTCGGCCGTGACGACGCGCGCTCGCGCATGCAGCGCTTCGTCAAGGTGCTGCCGCAGCTCAATCGCCAGGACGCGCCGATCGAGCGCGCCGACCTCCGTTACACCAATGGTTTCACGCTGAGCTGGGGTACCCCGGCCACGCCGGCGAAAACGCCGGCGACCCCGGCCAGCAGGACGCAGGAAAGGACATGAATCGCAAGGGTGACAAATCGCTGATCGTTGGCCTGGACATCGGCACCTCCAAGGTGGTGGCGCTGGTGGGCGAGTATTCGCCGGGCAACCCGATCGAAGTGATCGGCATCGGCTCGCACGAGTCGCGCGGGCTCAAGCGCGGCGTGGTGGTGGATATCGAATCGACCGTGCAGTCGATCCAGCGCGCGGTGGAAGAAGCCGAGCTGATGGCCGGCTGCGAGATCCGCTCGGTGTACGCCTCGATCTCCGGCAACCACGTGCAGTGCAAGAACTCGCCCGGCATCGTGCCGATCCGCGACGGTGAAGTGACCTGGGGCGACCTGGATCGCGTGCTGGACGCGGCCAAGGCGGTGGCGATCCCGGCCGACCAGAAGATCCTGCACGCGATTCCGCGCGAGTACGTGCTGGACGATTCGCAGGAAGGCATCCGCAACCCGGTCGGCATGACCGGCGTGCGCCTGGAAGTGCACGCTCACCTGGTGGTGTGCGCGCAGTCGGCCGCGGCCAACATCAGCAAGTGCGTGCAGCGCTGCGGCCTGCAGGTGGACGACCTGGTGCTGTCCTCGCTGGCCTCCAGCGTGGCGGTGCTGACCGCTGACGAACGCGAGCTGGGCGTGGTGCTGGTCGACATGGGCGCCGGCACCACCGACATCGCGGTGTTCGTGCAGGGTGCGATCTGTCACACCGCTTCGCTGCCGATCGCGGGCGACCACGTGACCAACGACATCGCGCACATGCTGCGCACGCCGACCCCGGAAGCCGAGCAGATCAAGGTGCGCTACGCCTGCGCCCTGGCCCAGCTGGCCACCGCCGAGGAAAGCATCCAGGTGCCGTCGGTGGGCGACCGCCCGCCACGCCGCATGCCACGACATTCGTTGGCGCAGGCGGTGCAGGGCCGCTACGAGGAAATCTTCGAGATGGTGCAGGCCGAACTGCGCCGCTCCGGCTTCGAGGAACTGGTGCGCGCCGGCATGGTGCTGACCGGTGGCGCTTCGAAGATGGAAGGCGTGGTCGAGCTGGCCGAGGAAATGCTGCAGATGCCGGTACGCGTGGGCATTCCGCAGCACGTCACCGGGCTTGGCGAAGTGGTCGGCAACCCGGTGCATGCCACCGGCGTGGGCCTGCTGCTGATGGGCAGCCAGATCGAGCATCCGCGGCGTCCGTCGCTGCCGACCGGCCGCGCCGGAAGCATGTTCAAGAAACTCAAGACCTGGTTCCGCGGCGAGTTCTGACGCGGAACCCGCAACACCGGGCGATGCCCGGGCAACACCTGCAACACCCGCATCACAGACGCAGCAACGCAACACACAACCCACACAGCCGCATCGGCAACATGACACGCGAAGGCAGGAGGCCCGACCGTCCATGCCACCGACAAGCGGATACAACGAGGACACGGACATGGCGCATTTTGAACTGATCGAAAAGATGGCACCCAATGCGGTGATCAAGGTGGTTGGCGTGGGCGGCGGCGGCGGCAATGCCGTGGCGCACATGGTCAACTCGGCAGTGGATGGCGTGGAATTCATCACCGCCAACACCGACTCGCAGGCCATCAAGAATTGCGGTGCCAAGCTGCAGCTGCAGCTGGGTACCAACGTGACCAAGGGCCTGGGCGCAGGCGCGAACCCGGAAGTCGGCCGCCAGGCCGCGCTGGAAGACCGTGAGCGCATCATGGACGCGCTGCAGGGTGCGGACATGGTGTTCATCACCGCCGGCATGGGCGGCGGCACCGGCACCGGCGCTGCGCCGGTGGTGGCCCAGCTGGCCAAGGAAATGGGCATCCTGACCGTGGCCGTGGTCACCAAGCCGTTCCCGTTCGAAGGCCGTCGCCGCATGCAGGTGGCGCTGAAGGGCATCGAGGAACTGAGCCAGCACTGCGACTCGCTGATCACCATCCCCAACGAAAAGCTGATCACCGTGCTGGGCCGCAACGCGACCATGATCCAGGCCTTCCGTGCCGCCAACGACGTGCTGCAGGGCGCCGTGCAGGGCATCGCCGACCTGATCGTGCGTCCGGGCCTGATCAACGTCGACTTCGCCGACGTGCGCACCGTCATGTCCGAAATGGGCTTGGCGATGATGGGTACCGGCACCGCCCGCGGCGACGACCGCGCGCAGGCCGCTGCTGAATCGGCAATCCAGAACCCGCTGCTGGACGACGTGAACCTGGCCGGTGCCAACGGCATCCTGGTCAACATCACCGCCGGCGCCGACTTCACCATGGCCGAGTTCGACGAGATCGGCCGCACCATCGATGGCTTCGCTTCCGAAGACGCCACCGTGGTGGTCGGCACCGTGCTCGATCCGGACATGCAGGACGAAGTGCGCGTGACCGTGGTCGCCACCGGCCTGAACCGCGTCTCGGCCAGCAAGACCCAGCGCCCGGGCGAGCGTGCACCGATCAAGCTGGTGCGCAATGCGACCACCGGCCAGCCGGAGTTCGGCGACTTCGACAACGGTGGCGACGCGGTGTCCAAGGCCGTCGGCGGCATGGGCCTGGGCCTGCGTCGTGCCAGCAGCGATACCACGGCGGCCTCCACCCCGTCGGCGCCGGCCGCTTCGGCCCCGGCAGCGGCGGAACTGCCGAACGATTACCTGGACATCCCGGCCTTCCTGCGCCGCCAGGCGGACTGAGCGGGGTAGCCCGGGGCTTGTCCTCCCCGGGTTGCGCCACCATGTCCTGAAAACGCGGGCGCCGGGCCAGGATGGGCCCGGCCGCCCTGCTTCACGCCCGTCCTGCTGGCGTGCCGGTGTGTGCTGCCGGCTGCTTTTACTGGCCTTTCAGCCAGGGTAGGGGAGCGTGCGTGTTAATCTAATGTGTCACTTCCGGTCCATCCCCCATGATCCAGCAACGCACCCTCAAGAACACGATCCGCGCCACCGGCGTTGGCCTGCACAGCGGTGACAAGGTCTACATGACCCTGCGCCCGGCACCGGTCAACCATGGAATCGTGTTCCGCCGCGTGGACCTGGACCCGGTGGTGGAAGTGCCGGCCAAGGCCGAACTGGTCACCGAAGTGACCCTGTGCACCGGCCTGACCTGCAACGACGCCAAGATCCAGACCGTCGAACACCTGATGTCGGCATTGGCCGGGCTGGGTGTGGACAACATCATCGTCGAACTGTCCTCGGCCGAGCTGCCGATCATGGATGGTTCGGCCGGCCCGTTCGTGTTCCTGCTGCAGTCGGCGGGCATCGTGGAACAGGATGCGCCCAAGCGCTTCATCCGCGTGCTGAAGACCGTGGAAGTGACCGAGGGCGACAAGGTGGCCCGCTTCACCCCGTACGAGGGCTACAAGCTGGGCTTCACCATCCAGTTCGACCACCCGATGATTCCGGCCAAGCAGTCGCGCCAGGAAATCGAGTTCTCGACGCTGGCCTACACCAAGGAAATCTCCCGCGCGCGCACCTTCGGCTTCATGCGCGACCTGGAATACATGCGCGAGCGCAACCTGGGCCTGGGCGGTTCGATGGACAACGCCATCGTGCTGGACGAGTTCCGCGTGCTCAACGAAGACGGCCTGCGCTACGCCGACGAATTCGTGCGCCACAAGATCCTCGACGCCATCGGCGACCTCTATCTGGCCGGTGGCCAGGTGCTGGGGGCCTACGAGGGCTTCAAGTCGGGCCACGCGCTCAACAACAAGCTGGTGCGCGCGCTGATGGCCGACGCCACGGCCTGGGAATGGGTCAGCTTCGACTCGCCGGCGACCCCGGATCCGGTGGAGTACGCCACTCCGGCCTACGCCTGATTGCCGCAGGTTGTTGAATTTGAAGACAAAAACGCCGCCTGAAAGGGCGGCGTTGTCGTTCGTGGCGGCTGCGGCGCATTCAGCGTGCTTGAGGTGCGTCAAGCGCGGTTCGAGGTCACGGTTTTGTGAACCTGTTGGATCGAAAGCCTGAATTTAACGAAGTTTTAACTCCAATCTAACGACAGGCCCCCGGATGGCAGCTAGGATGCGACCCGGCCCCCGAAATGTTTCACGCCGTGGTGACACGTGCGACGGGGAGCGGAGCCGGATGCTCCGTTGTCGTCAGGACCGCTTCTTCGGCTTCGAGGGAACGTCCTGCAGGCACGCCAAGGCGTCGCGTAGCCCTTTGTGCGTGGCGGCTGAAACTGCGTGGGGTCCATTCCGGTTGTCGAGCGCTGGGGAGCGCGTGGGAGTGGGAGACGCAGTCTTGATGGTCACTCTGGTGGCCTTCAGCCCGATGGAACGGGCCGCGTCGAGCAACTGGGCTTCGGCAAGCCGCACCTTGGCATGCCAGACCGGGGACTCGACGAGAAAAACGAGGTGTTCCCCGTCCACATTGGCCAGCCGGCAACGGCTGCGCAGAGGTGGCGGCAACTGGGGGCGCAACTGACGGTCCAGCGCGTCGAGCCACAAGGCACGCCGCAGCGGGTTCCCGCTTTTGTCCGCCATCACCGCATCCAGCGCCGGTTTCGGCACTAACGCGGGGCGAACGCTGGATTTCGGCTCAGACATGAAAACTCACTGATGGCATTCAAAAAGATCGTAATCAAAACGCGTGAAGGACAGGCCAAAGCGTCGCCGATCACGCGTTTGCGGTTCTATTTCGAGGACCGCCCCCGCGCCCTGCTGGGCAGCGTGCTCGGGGTAGGCTGCATTATCGGCCTTGCCGGCGGCATTGGCGCCAGCGCGCTGAATGATTCCCGGCTGCAGGCCAAGGTCGAGCGCCAGGATGCGGAGCTGGCCAAGGTCAAGCGCGATGCGCAGACCCAGGTCAACGCGCTGGCGGCACGCCTGGGCGAGCTGCAGGCGCAGGCCACCCGCCTCAATGCGCTTGGCGAACGGCTGACCCAGATGGGCAAGCTGGAAGACGGCGAGTTCGACTTCAACGAGACCCCGGGTCTCGGTGACGGCGATGCCGGCGGCCCGACCAGCGACATCCCGGTCAAGGACGTCAACGCCGACTTACAGGTGCTGGAGCAGCGCTTCGCTGCTTCAGGCCGCCAGTTGTCGGTGATGGAATCGCTGATGTTCGACCACCAGCTGCAGCAGAACGCCGTGCCTTCGCGCATGCCGATCCGCAACAGCTACGTGACCTCGGGCTTCGGCACCCGCGCCGACCCGTTCGGCCGCGGTGCCGCCACCCACAAGGGCATGGACTTCCACGCCAGGGTCGGCGACCCGGTGATGGCCGTGGCCGAAGGCGTGGTCAGCTTTGCCGGCGTGAAGGGCGGCTACGGCAACGTGGTCGACGTCGATCACGGCAACGGCTATGTCACCCGCTACGCGCACAATTCGCGCCTGGTGGTGAAGGCCGGTGACCTGGTCCGTGCCGGCCAGGAAGTGGCCAAGGCCGGTTCCACCGGCCGTTCGACCGGTGCCCACGTGCACTTCGAAGTGTGGGAGAACGGCAACGTGGTCAACCCGCGCAAGTTCCTCGGCGACGGCGGCAACACGCCGGTCGGCCGCATCAGCCGCGGCTGATCCCGCTCTGGGTAGTGCCGGCCGCTGGCCGGCAAACCCTTGATGCGACAGAAAGAGGTTGCCGGCCAGCGGCCGGCACTACCGCCCCCGGAGTACGGGGGCAGCGCCGTAGGCGCGGGGGTGTGGAGGCCAGGTAAGCGGGGCCCGCGGTTCGCGCAGCGAAGCGTGGGAGCGCCAGCGCGCACGCGCTGATGCGTACCCGGCCAGCGGCCGGCACTACCCACGGGGTTGAAACCCCTTGCGGCCGTCCCAAGCTACAATGGGTGTTGCCATCGACAGGGCGCCAGGCGCCCTGTTTCGTTTGCGGCGGACGGATCCCAAGGGGGAGGCCGGGCGTCGTGTCCATCCAACCCGGTTCCTTCAATGATCAACAGCCTGCTTACCCGCGTATTTGGCAGTCGTAACGAACGACAGCTGCGCCAGCTCAACCGCATCGTCGCCAAGATCAATGCGCTGGAGCCGGAGATCGAGAAGCTTTCCGACGAGCAGCTTCAGGCCAAGACGCCGGAGTTCAAGCAGCGCATCGCCGGCGGCGAAGCCCTGGACAAGGTGCTGCCGGAAGCGTTCGCGGTCTGCCGCGAAGCCGGCCGCCGCGTGCTGGGCATGCGCCACTACGACGTGCAGCTGATCGGCGGCATGGTGCTTCACCTGGGCAAGATCGCAGAAATGCGCACCGGTGAAGGCAAGACCCTGGTGGCGACCCTGCCGGTGTACCTCAACGCGCTGGAAGGCAAGGGCGTGCACGTGGTCACCGTGAACGACTACCTGGCCCGCCGCGATGCCGCGCAGATGGGCAAGCTGTACAACTGGCTGGGCCTGAGCGTGGGCGTGGTGTATCCGGGCATGCCGCACAGCGACAAGCGCGAAGCCTATGCCTCGGACATCACCTACGGCACCAACAACGAATTCGGTTTCGACTACCTGCGCGACAACATGGCGCTGTCCAAGGCCGACCGCTACCAGCGCGGCCTGCACTACGCCATCGTCGACGAAGTCGACTCGATCCTGATCGACGAAGCGCGTACCCCGCTGATCATCTCTGGCCCGGCCGATGATTCCCCGGAGCTGTACATCCGCGTCAACCGCGTCGTGCCCAACCTGGTCAAGCAGGAAGTGGAAGACGGCGAAGGCGACTTCTGGGTCGACGAGAAGGGCAAGCAGGTGCACCTGTCCGAAGCGGGCATGGAGCACGCCGAGCAGCTGCTGGTCGAGGCCGGCATCCTCGACGGCGAGACCGAAGGCCTGTACGCGCCGCAGAACCTGACCGTGGTCCACCACCTCAATGCCGCGCTGCGCGCGCACGCGATCTATCAGCGTGACGTGGACTACATCGTGCGCGATGGCGAAGTGGTCATCGTCGACGAATTCACCGGCCGTACCCTGTCCGGCCGTCGCTGGTCCGATGGCCTGCACCAAGCCGTGGAGGCGAAGGAAGGCGTGCCGGTCCAGCGCGAGAACCAGACGCTGGCGAGCATCACCTTCCAGAACCTGTTCCGCATGTACAAGAAGCTGTCCGGTATGACCGGTACGGCCGATACCGAAGCATTCGAGTTCCAGAGCATCTACGGCCTGGAAGTGGTGGTGATCCCGACCAACCGCCCGACCATCCGCAAGGACAGCCCGGACCAGGTGTTCCTCAACCGCAAGGGCAAGTTCAATGCGGTGCTGGCCGACATCGAAGAGTGCGCCAAGCGCGGCCAGCCGGTGCTGGTGGGTACCACCTCGATCGAAACCTCGGAAATGCTGTCCGAGCACCTGCGCAAGGCCGGCGTGCAGCACGAAGTGCTCAATGCCAAGCAGCATGACCGCGAAGCGACCATCGTTGCCAATGCCGGTCGCCCGGCGGCGGTGACCATCGCCACCAACATGGCCGGCCGTGGTACCGACATCGTGCTGGGCGGTTCGCTGGAAGCGGAAATCCACGAGCTGGGCGAGGACGCGACCGACGCGCAGAAGGCCGCGGTCAAGGCCGAATGGCAGAAGCGCCACGAGGCGGTCAAGGCGGCCGGCGGCCTGCACATCGTCGGCACCGAGCGCCATGAGTCGCGCCGTATCGACAACCAGCTGCGTGGCCGTTCGGGCCGACAGGGTGACCCGGGTTCGTCCCGCTTCTACCTGTCGCTGGAAGACAACCTGATGCGCATCTTCGCCTCCGACTGGGTGCAGAAGGCCATGCGCATGATGGGCATGAAGGAAGACGACGTCATCGAGGACCGCCTGGTCAGCCGCCAGATCGAGAAGGCGCAGCGCAAGGTCGAGGCCCACAACTTCGACATCCGCAAGAACCTGCTGGACTTCGACGACGTCAACAACGACCAGCGCAAGGTGATCTACGCCCAGCGCGACGAGCTGCTGGACGCCGAGTCGGTGAAGGCCAACGTCGATGGCATCCGCGACGACGTGATCTTCGACGTGGTGGCCCGCTTCGTGCCGCCGAATTCGATCGACGAGCAGTGGGACCTGCGTGGCCTGGAGGCGACCCTGGAGTCGGACTTCGGCCTGCAGATGTCGCTGACCGACCTGGTCAAGGACCACGAGGAACTGGACGCCGAGGCCATCGCCGCCAAGGTGCAGGAGCGCGTCAACCAGCACTTCGCCGAGAAGGAAGCTGGGGTGGGCGAAGAGACCATGCGCGCGCTGGAGAAGCACGTGATGCTGACCGTGCTGGACCAGAGCTGGAAGGAGCACCTGGCACGCATGGATTACCTGCGCCAGGGCATCTACCTGCGTGGTTATGCGCAGAAGCAGCCGAAGCAGGAGTACAAGAAGGAAGCCTTCGAACTGTTCTCCGACATGCTGGAAAACGTGAAGCGCGAAGTGGTGACCCTGCTGTCGCGCGTGCGCATCCGCAGCGACGAAGAGGTGCAGGCGCTGGAAGCGGCAGAGCGCCAGCAGGCCCAGGCACGCCTGAGCCAGTCGCAGTTCCAGCACCAGGACGCGGGCGGCTACAGCGCCGACGAGGAAGCGGCGCAGGTGGAGGCCGAACGCCAGGGCGTCGCGCAGCTGCAGCGCGATGAGCCGAAGATCGGCCGCAACGACCCGTGCCCCTGCGGCAGTGGCAAGAAGTACAAGCACTGCCACGGCCAGCTGAGCTGACCTCCGGAGAGCCCCGCGAAAGCGGGGCTTTTCATTTCGGGCGGGTGACCCAGGGTGGATCCGCGATTGCGCCGGTCCCCCTGTTCTGGGCATGCTCTGTGCATGGCTCCTCCCACCCGATCGATCCACGTCGTGGCCGCCGTCATCACCGACGCCCGTGGCCGCGTGCTGCTCAACCGTCGTACCGAGAACCGCGATATGGCCGGCCTGTGGGAATTCCCCGGCGGCAAGCGCGAATCCGGCGAGACCTCCGAACAGGCGCTGGTACGCGAGCTGCGCGAGGAACTGGGCATCGAGGCCGATGTCGGTGAGTGGCTGATGGATGTTCCGCAGCGCTATCCGGACAAGCACCTGACCCTGGAAGTGCGCCATGTGCGCAGTTGGAAGGGCACGCCGCGCGGGCGCGAGGGCCAGGCGATCACCTGGGTGGCGCCGGACAAGCTGGGCCGCTATTCGATGCCGCCGGCCGACCTGCCGGTGGTGGCGGCCCTGCGCCAGCCTGACAGCTACCTGATCACCCCGGCGCCGGCCGATGATGCCGGCAGCGTGCAGCAGTGGCATGACCAGCTGCAGCGCGCGGTGGCGGCGGGCCAGCAGCGCATCCAGCTGCGCCTGCCACCGGCGCATCCGCAGCGACAGGCGATGGTCGAGCAAGTGATGCGTACGCATCGTCGCAGCGGTGTGCAGTGGCTGCTCAACCGCGATATCGAGCTGGCACGCGCGCTGAGCGTGGGCGTGCATCTGGGCAGCGAACAGCTGCAGCAGCTGTCGCAGCGCCCGTTGCCCGAGGGGCAGCTGGTGGCGGCGTCCTGCCACGACCTGCAGCAGTTGCAGGCGGCACAACAGCTGGGCTGCGACTTCGCGGTGCTGGGCCCGGTGCAGGCCACTGCCAGCCACCCCGACGCCGCACCGCTGGGTTGGGATGCATTCGCCGAGCTGCGTGCGCAGGTGTCACTGCCGATCTACGCGCTGGGGGGCATGGGCAGCGGCCACATCACCGAGGCGCGCCGCCATGGCGGGCAGGGCATCGCCGCCATCCGCGGGCTGTGGCCGGCGTGATGCCAACAGGGGCAGTTTCCCGCAACGTGCGGCGCTGACCCCTCACCGGTTGCAGTAGATCCACGCCATGCGTGGATGAACCCCTGCGATCACAACGTGATCCAGAAGCACCCGTACTGCCGCCGCAATCCCAGCACGGTGGAGGCACGCGCCACGCTGCCCGGCAACGTCTGCTCCAGGCGCAGGCCGACCGGATGCCGTGCGGCAGGCGGTCCGGGCTCGGAGTCCGGCACCGGATCACCCTGCTCCAGCGCCTGCGAGGCGTCCTGTTCCTGCCGCGGATACACCGGCACCACGTCCACCAGCGGCCGCCGCGCCAATGATTCCAGCTGGCCGAGGATGCGCTGCGCGCCTGCGTCGGAGACCGCGCCCCACAGGTACAGCGAGGACAGCCGGTTCACGTCGTTGCTGAGGATGCCGGTACGCAGCGCTTCCACCAGCTCGCTCAGCCGCCGTGGGCAGCGTGCACCCAGGGTGTCGCGCTGCAGGGTGCTGCCGGTGGGCGCAGGCGATGGCAGCCGTGACTGCGCGCCCAGGCTGTCGCAGGGGCGGTCGGTATACACGCTCTGGCCCTGTGCATCGGTGCAGCGGTTCAGGCGCGTGGATTGCGCGTGGGCGACGCTGGTGGCAGACCACAGCGGCAGCAGCAACAGCAGGAAGGAGAGCCGGATCATCCGCGCAGGGTAACGCCGTTCCGCTTCGCGCGGCGCGCTTTCACAGCTGCAGCAGTTTCAGCACCGACGTGGTCGGCTTGGCCAGGTTCAACGTGTAGAAGTGCAGGCCGGGTGCACCGCCCTCGATCAGGCGCTGGCACAGCCGGGCCACCACCTCGGTGCCGAATGCACGCACCGAATCCACGTCATCGCCATAGGCCTGCATCCTGCGGCTGATCCAGCGTGGGATCTCCGCGCCGCACTGCTCGGAAAAGCGGCGCAGCTGGCTGAAGTTGGCGATCGGCATGATGCCGGGCGTGATCGGTACCTGCACGCCGAGCCGCTGCACTGCGTCGACGAAATGGAAGTACGCATCCGGGTTGTAGAAATACTGGGTGATCGCCGCATCGGCACCGGCATCGATCTTGGCCTTGAAGTGCTTCAGGTCGGCCAATGCATCGGAGGCCTGCGGATGGGTTTCCGGGTAGGCGCCAACCTCGATGCGGAAGGCGTCGCCGTGCTCGGCGCGGATGAAGGCGATCAGTTCGGCGGCATAGCGCATGTCGCCGGGGAAACCCATGCCGGAGGGCAGGTCGCCGCGCAACGCGACCAGGCGGTCGCAGCCGATGGCGCGGTACAGCTTGAGCAGTTCGCGGATTTCCTGGCGGGTGCCGCCAACGCAGGACAGGTGGGGGGCCGCTTCGAAGCCATGGTGCTGGTTGAGGTGGCGCACGGTTTCGGAGGTGTAGCTCAGGGTCGATCCACCGGCGCCGAAGGTGCATGACACGTACTCGGGCCCGTAGTCCTTCAGCTTGTCCGCGGCGCGGTCGAGCTGGCTGCGCTGTTCGTCGGTCTTGGGTGGATAGAACTCGAAGCTGATGGCGGTCATGGCGCGGGCGGCGGCGGCAGGTACGGGTAAGTATATCGCTTCATCAAGATGGATGTGTACGTGCGATGTGATGGGCGCCGTCCCTCGCCGGCGACCGTTCGCCCGGGTGTCCGGCCGTTGCTCCGGATTCGCAACAGCGGCGCCGTGGCTGGCGGCACGCTGAGCCCAACCCGGCAACACCCACCCGATGAAGGAGCAGACGATGAAGATCTTCCTGGCACTCTGGTACGCAATGAAGGCGCTGGCACGGCTGGCGATGATCGGCATGGCGATGGCCGTGCTGGGTTCCGGATCGGCGCATGCTGCCCCGACCGGCGCCACGGCCCCCGGCAGGGTGCAGGTCGAGGTGGTCGGCAAGGGCCGCCCGCTATTGATGATCCCCGGCCTGAACAGCAGCGCCGAGGTCTGGCGCGAGACCTGCCTGGCCCTGAAGGACGTGCAATGCCATCTGGTGCAGTTGCCGGGTTTTGCCGGCGCCGCGCCGGCCGAGCCGCGCCCGGCCGGGTTCCTGCCGGCGATGCGCGCGCAGTTGCTGGCCTACCTGCATGACCAGCATCTGGGCCCGGTGGCGGTGGTCGGCCACAGCCTGGGTGGCCTGCTGGGCCTGCAGATGGCGCAGGCCGAGCCGAAGGCGGTCAGCGCGCTGGTGGTGGTGGACGCGCTGCCGTTCCTGCCGGCGGCACGCGACCCGAATGCCACCGCGGACAGCGTGCGGCCGATGGCCGAGCAGCTGCGCAAGGGCATGCTCGCCGCCGACGCTGCGCAGTGGCAGGCGCAGCTGAAGGCCGGCCTGCCGGGCATGACCCGTGACCCGCAGCGGCAGGACGAGCTGGGCCGCTGGGGTGAATGCAGTGACCGCCAGACCACGGCCGATGCGATGCACGCGGTGATGACCACCGACCTGCGTGACAGCATCACCTCGATCAACGCGCCGACACTGGTGCTGGGCAGCTGGGCCGGCTACCAGCCGATGGGCGGCACCGAAGCGAGCACGCGGGCAGTGTTCCAGGCCCAGTACGCGAAGCTGCACGACGTGCAGGTCGCGATGAGCGCGCAGGGTTTCCACTTCCTGATGTGGGATGATCCGAGCTGGCTGCGCGGGCAGGTGCAGGCCTTCCTCGACCGTCACCCCTGAGTTTCAACACGCCTCGGAATGGACATGCCGGACTCCTCTTCGTCGGTACGCTTCTGGCTGCTCAATGCGTTGGTGTGGGCACTCTACGCGGCCGCCGGCCTCGCGCTGCGGCATGCCTATCTGGCTGACGCCGGAAGCGCGGGCGTGCTGATCACGGTCGGCCTGGCGGTCAGCCTGTTCGGCTGCAGCGGTGGCATTCGTGCGCTGGCCCTGCGCGCCGGCTGGTGGTCGCGCGGTACCGCCGGGCTGTTGTTGCGGCTGGCCGTGTCGGTGGCGCTCGGCGCGGCGCTGGCGCAGGCACTGGTGAACATGGCCTTGCACACGGCACTGGCTCTGGGATGGGTGGATGCCGGCCGCCAGGTGGCCGACTTCAGCCCCAAGGCGCTGCTGCTCTACTGGTACACCACGGCGGTGATGCTGGCGCTGTGGACCGCGCTGTGGGCGGGCCTGCACGGCCTGCGCCGGATACGGGGTGCGGAGCTGGCCCGGCTGCGCGCGGAAGCCGAGCGCAGCGCGCTGGAGCGCGATGCACTGCGCGCGCGGCTCAATCCGCATTTCATGTTCAATGCGCTGAACAACCTGCGTGCGTTGATCCTGGAAGATCCCGAGCGCGCGCGCGACATGGTCACCCGCCTGTCGCGCACCCTGCGCCAGGCGCTGGCGCACAACCGCAGCGAGCAGGTCACGCTGGCCGAGGAACTGGCGGTGGTGGATGACTATCTGGCGATCGAGGCGATCCACTTCGAACAGCGCCTGCAGGTGCGGCAGCAGATTGATGCCGATGCCACGCAGGCACAGTTGCCGGCGATGGCGCTGCAGCTGCTGGTCGAGAATGCGATCAAGCACGGCATCGCCAGCCGCCCGGGCGGTGGCGTGGTGCAGATAAGTGTCACGCTGGACAATGACGTGCTGCGCCTGCAGGTGGACAATCCGCTGGGCAGCGCCAACGAGCCCACCCATGGGCATGGCGTCGGCCTGGCCTATCTGCGTGCGCAGCTCGGTACGCAAGGTCGTTTCACCCTGCAGCCGGTCGGCGAGCGCATGCAGGCCCTGCTGGAGATTCCGCAATGAGTGGCGTGCTGCGTGTGTTGATCGTTGATGATGCACGGCTGGCGCGGCAGGAGCTGCGCACGCTGTTGTCGGCGCTGCCCTGGGTGCAGTGCGTGGGCGAGGCCGACGATGTGCCCGCTGCACGCGAGGCAATCGCCACACTGGCGCCGGATCTGGTGCTGCTGGATGTGCAGATGCCCTCCGGCAGTGGCTTCGACGTTCTGGAGGGGCTGGAATCCGTGCCGGCGGTGGTCTTCGTTACTGCCTACGACACCTACGCGGTGCGCGCGTTCCAGGCCAACGCGCTGGACTATCTGGTGAAGCCGGTCGAGGCACCCCGCTTGCTGGAAGCGTTGCAGCGGGCGCGCCAGCGCGGGATGGTGGCAGGCGAAACCCCGGAGCCGCGCAGCACGCTGGGGGCGCAGGACCAGGTGTTCGTTCGCGAGGGCGAGCGCTGCTGGTTCGTCGCGGTCTCGGAGATCCGTCGGCTGGTGGTGGATGGCAACTACACGCGGCTGTGGTTCCGCGACCAGAACGCGCTGCTGACCCGCAGCCTGAGCGCATTGGAAGCACGCCTGCCGCAGGAGCTGTTCTTCCGGGCCAACCGCAACACGCTGGTCAATCTGCGCCGTATCCGCGCGGTGACGCCGAGCATCGGCGATGGCTACGACCTGGCCCTGGATGACGACAGCGAAGTGGAAGTATCGCGGCGGCAGGCGCGTGAGCTGCGCGAGCGGATGGCGTTGTAGCCGCCGCTACAGTTCGGCACTGACCGGGCTGGTGACGAAGCCCCACAGCAGGCGTGCCATCACCGCGGGCGATCGTGCCTGTGCACGGGCATAGGCCTGCAGGGCATCCAGTCGCGGGCGGTCGTAGAGGTGGCCGGCCAGCAGCACGGCGTGCACGCGGCGGGTGTTGGCGGTGGCGTGCAGCGGGTTGCCATCGAGCAGGACGAGGTCGGCGGCCTTGCCGACCTCGATGCTGCCGTGCGATGCCTGCAACTCCAGATGACGCGCGGCCTGCAGCGTGGCGGCACGCAGTACCTCGGCCTGGCTCAGGCCCGCCCGTCGCAGCCACTGCAGTTCATCGTGGTAGCGGAAACCGCCCAGGCCGGTATCGGTGCCGACCAGCACGGTGACGCCCGCACGATGCGCGGCACCGGTCAGCGCCAGTCCATGCTCGAAGTAGGCTTTCAGCACGTCTTCGCCGCGCAGGCCAGGGTAGCGCTCCACCGTGGCCTGCAGATCGTCACGCCAGGCCCAGCGCGAAAGCGGGTCCAGATAGGCCAGGCGCGGATCGTTGATGAACGCCGGATCGCGTGCGCGTGCGTCTTCCTCGCGGGTGACGTGGGTCGGCACGAACGCCGCAGCGCTGGCCTGCATCAATCCGAACGCTTCGCTGCACAGCGCTGGCTGGTAGCCGCTGACCATCCGTTCGGCCAGCGCGGTCGGGTCTTCGCCATCGAGCGTGCCACCGCGCCACGCCGCCGCGTTGTCGAAGCAGTGGCGTACGAACAGATGGGCGTGCTCGAAGCTGCGCTGGCCGGCCTGCAATGCGCTTTCCAGTGGCACGGCCCTGGGCAGGTGGCCGACCAGCGGGCGGCGCAGCTGCTGCGCCTCGGTGGCCAGCCGCTGGTAGGTATCGGCACGCAGCCGGTTGTAGACCTTCAACGCGTCGACGCCACGCGCGCTGTACGCGCGGGCACGCTCAGCGGCGGCTTCCGGCGCGAGTAACGGATCTTCGAAGTAGAAGCTGGCGATCTGCACGAAACGCGGCGCAACCTGCTGCCCGGCGATGGCCTGTGTGGTCCAGCGGCGCTTGTCGGCCACGCAGGCGATCAGCGGATCGGTGGCCTGTGGGCAGTCCATCATGTCGCGGGTGCCGGTGATGCCGTTGGCCAGCATCAGCGGGAACTGTAGTTGCGGCGACAACTGCAGTGCATGGGTGTGCATGTCCCAGAAGCCCGGCAGCAGCCAGCGGCCACCGGCGTCGAAGACCGGCAACGCTGCATCGGCAACGCTTTCGCCGATGGCGGTGATCATGCCGTCGCGTAGCGTCACCGTGGTCGGTTCGCTGACCTGGCCACGTACGACGTCTACCACCCGGGCATTGACGATCACGCGGCTGTTGCCGGGTTCGGGCAGCGGCGGTGCCGGCAGCGGCCAGAACAGGGCGGCGGCGAACAGCAGTGGCGGCGCCAGCAGGAGTACGGCCAGCACCTTCAGCCAGCGACGACGGGGGGCGGGACGGGGCAACGCGCGTGCTGCTTCCATGAGCCGGCGATCCTTGCGGTGGGTCCTGCGCAGGGTGCGGCAAACCTGGATTGGATGCCAGTGGGCATCGGTATCCGCCCCTGCCGCCTGCGGGGCGGTTACCCTGTGCGGCAGAACTCCTGATCACATCGCGCCATGTCCATCGTCCTCACCGATTTCGCCCGTCCCCGCCTGTTCCCGCGCGTGCCGCGCGGCAACACCATCCAGGATTGCACCGCCGAGCAGTTCGAGGCCTACCTCAATGCGCACGCGCCGATGAAGGTGCTGGACGGCTACGCGCCATTCTGCAAGCTGTTCGTCTACGAGAACTGGACCAGCACGCGCTGCCTGACGGTGCCGGTGACCGACGCCAACCGGCACCTGCTGCGTAGCGGTTATGAAGCGCGCAACCGCGACGAGCTGCCGGTGCTGGTGCGCTGGTTCGAAGGCGTGGAGTCGCCGCGCGCGAACTACCTGGTGGTGATCCTGTACAGCGCCGAGCAGCTCGCCAAGGAAGGTTCGCCGATCGAGGCCGACTGGGGCATCGTCGGCTGCATCTACACCGCCGAACCGGAAGAAGTGCCGATGGCGCCGATCACCATGATGCGCAATGCGCTGGGCGTGGAGGAGGGCGGTTCCGGCGTGCCGCTGGACCGCGAGGCCTACCAGCGCGCGGTGGCGTTCTGGGAGAGCAACGCCAACTGGCGGCCGTAGGCGGCCTCGGCCTGTGGTGAGGCCGTTGGCGTGCGGGGCGTGGTGATGCCATCCACGGGCGATGTTGTTGCAGTAGAGCCACGCCATGCGTGGCTGCGTCCCTGTCAGATGGCCTTCCACTCCCACCAGGGGTAATGGTATTCGCGGTCGATCGCCTGCCAGTGCTGGCCGCACTGCACGCAGGCAACGGTGTGGCAGTCGCCCCATCCATCCTCGGCGTCCTGCACCGAGAGCAGCTGCATCTGCCCCTGTTCAAGCAGGCGACGGGGATCGAAGAACGGATAGCCGGGATTGAGCGCGCACAGGCAGCCCTGGCGCGCCTGCCAGTAGCGCAGCCGCTGCAGCGCCGCCTTCAGGTGCGCCTGGTTGCTGATCAGCATGCCACCCAGTGCGATGCCCTGGCAGCGATGTTCAATCAAGGCCGCATGCATCGCCAGGGCGTCCAGCGACGACGCGCTGAACAGCCGCGCGATGGTGCGTGCCGCGTCGGTGATGCGTGCACCGTCGCGTGACAGCAGGTCCTGCAGCAGTACATCGGCCTGTGGATCTTCAAGCCGGGGTGACGGTGCGGCGGACCACGGCCAGCGCATCAGCGTGCCTTGCCGATGGCCGCGTAGTGGCCGGCAGTCAGCCGCAGCAGGTCGTCCGGCGCCAGTTCCACTTCCAGGCCACGCCGCCCGGCGCTGACATGCAGCATGGGCAGCACTTCGGCGCTGGCATCGAGGAAGGTGCGCAGGCGCTTCTTCTGCCCAAGTGGGCTGATGCCGCCGACCAGGTAGCCGGTCGCACGCTGTGCGGCATCGGCTGCGGCCATTTCGCACTTCTTGCAGCGGGCGGCTTCGGCCAGCGCCTTCAGGTCCAGCTGGCCGGCCACTGGCACGATTGCTACCAGCAGTTCGTGGGTTTCGGTGCTGGCCAGCAGGGTCTTGAACACCTGGGCGGGGTCCAGGCCGAGCTTGTCGACGGCTTCGCCGCCATAGGACTCGGCATGGGCGTCGTGCACATAGCTGCGCACGGTGTGGGCGATCTTCTCGCGCTTGAGCAGGTTGATGGCCGGTGTCATGGAGGCATCGTAGCGCGGGGCGGAGGCGTTGCCTTGACCGAGGCTATTGCGGGTGGATGCGGGGTGCATGGCTGCATGCAGACGCAGAACGGGCGCCCGAAGGCGCCCGTTCCGTGTGTTGCATGCACCGGGTGTGCCGGCCGCAGGCCGGCACACCACACGCATCAGTAGCGGTAGTGGTCCGGCTTGAACGGGCCTTCCACCGGCACGCCGATGTAGTCGGCCTGTTCCTGGCTCAGGGTGGTCAGCTTCACGCCGATCTTTTCCAGGTGCAGGCGGGCCACTTCCTCGTCCAGCTTCTTCGGCAGCAGGTAGACCTTCTTCTCGTAGCTGTCCTTGTTCGCCCACAGGTCGATCTGTGCCAGGGTCTGGTTGGCGAAGCTGTTGGACATCACGAAGCTCGGGTGGCCGGTGGCGCAGCCCAGGTTCACCAGGCGGCCTTCGGCCAGCAGGAAGATCGCGTTGCCGTTCGGGAAGATGTACTTGTCCACCTGCGGCTTGATGTTGACGTGCTTGATGCCGGCGAACGACACCAGCGCATCGACCTGGATCTCGTTGTCGAAGTGGCCGATGTTGCAGACGATGGCCTGGTCCTTCATCGCGCTGAGGTGCTCGATGCGGATGATGTCCTTGTTGCCGGTGGTGGTGACGTACAGGTCGGCACGGCCCAGGGTCGATTCGATGGTGTTGACTTCATAGCCTTCCATCGCCGCCTGCAGGGCGCAGATCGGGTCGATCTCGGTGACGATCACGCGCGCGCCATAGGCACGCAGCGACGCGGCGCAGCCCTTGCCGACGTCGCCGTAGCCGCAGACCACGGCGACCTTGCCGGCCAGCATCACGTCCATCGCGCGCTTCAGGCCATCGGCCAGCGACTCGCGGCAGCCGTACAGGTTGTCGAACTTGCTCTTGGTGACCGAGTCGTTGACGTTGATCGCCGGGATCAGCAGGGTGCCGGCCTGGGCCAGCTGGTACAGGCGGTGCACGCCGGTGGTGGTCTCTTCGGAGACGCCCTTCCAGTCCTTGACCACGCGGCCCCAGTAACCCGGGCGCTCCTTGGCCACGCGCTTGAGCAGGTTCTTGATGACCTGTTCTTCGTGCGAGGAGGACGCGGTGTTGACCCAGTCGCTGCCGTTTTCCAGCTCGTAGCCCTTGTGGATCAGCAGGGTCACGTCACCGCCGTCGTCAACCACCAGCTCCGGGCCGGTCAGGGTGCCGTCGGCCAGGGTGAAGGTCAGCGCGTCCAGGGTGCAGTCCCAGTACTCTTCCAGGGTCTCGCCCTTCCAGGCGAACACCGGGGTGCCGGTGGCGGCGATGGCGGCGGCGGCGTGGTCCTGGGTCGAGAAGATGTTGCACGAGGCCCAGCGCACGTCGGCGCCGATGTCCTTCAGGGTCTCGATCAGCACCGCGGTCTGGATGGTCATGTGCAGCGAGCCGGTCACGCGCACGCCCTTCAGCGGCAGCTCGGCCTGGTACTTGCGGCGGATCGACATCAGGCCCGGCATCTCGTGCTCGGCGATGTCCAGTTCCTTGCGGCCCCAGTCGGCCAGGGTGATGTCGCGGATCTTGTAATCACCTTCGGTGGAGAAGGTCTTGGCAACAGCGTTCATTCGTGTGCTCCGGTTGTGGGCGAGCGGGTGCTCGCATCTGGCCGGGCGCCGTTGTTGCATAGCCACCTTACCGAGCCTGGCCGGGCCTCGTGGGATCCGGTCGCAGCGCCCCTCGGCAGGGGAGAACCCTCATTATATCGCGGCACCGTCATGACACAGGGATGACCCAACCATCGGCAGATGGGCAGGCATGCACGGCCTGTTAAGGTCGGTGTTTTCACGCATCACACAGGTGGAACGATGAGCATGCACACGCGCCGCGCACGGCGCTGGACCGGCCTGGTCCTGTCGATGGGGCTGCTGGCAGTGGCCCCGCTGGCCTTCTCGGCCACCCCGCAGCCGGCTGCGGCGCAGGCGCAGGGCGTCACGGCCTACGAACTGCCCTCGGCCGCGCTGCAGGCGGTGGTCGACGCGCCGCGCGCGCCGTCGCTGTTCCTGTCGCCGCGCCGCGACGTGGCCGCGCTGATGCAGATGCCGTCGCTGCCGTCGATCCAGGTGGTGGCGCAGCCGGAACTGAAGCTGGCCGGCCAGCGCATCAACCCGCGCACGTTCTCCGACAGCCGCTTCAGCTTCGGCCAGAAGCTGTGGCTGATGAACGTGGCCGACGGCAAGGAGCGGCCGATCAGCGGCCTGCCGGGCACGCTGTCGATCGCCAGCCTGATGTGGTCGCCGGACCAGAAGTGGCTGGCTTTCAACCAGGTGGACGCCGCCAGCGGTGCCAATGAACTGTGGCTGGTGGATGTGGCTGCCGGCAACGCCCGCCGCCTGGTCGCCGGCCTGAACACGGTGATGGGCAGTGGTTACCAGTGGCTGCCGGACAGCCGTGGGCTGGTGGTGTTCACCCGCCCGGCCAACCTGGGCGCCGCCCCCGCCGCGGATGGCATCCCGACCGGCCCGGCCGTGCAGCAGACCAGCCAGGGCGGCGGCGTCGTCTCGATCCGCACCTACCAGGACCTGCTGAAGAACGAGGCCGACGCGCGCCAGTTCGATTACTACGCGACCACACAGCCGGTGGAAGTCAGCCTGGATGGCAACACCCGCCCGATCGGCGCGGCCGGCATCTTCATGGGCTTCTCGGTTTCGCCGGATGGCCGCTACGTGCTGCGCCAGCCGGTGCAGCGCCCGTACTCGTACGTGGTGCCGGTGGACAGCTTCCCGCGCCGCATCGAAGTGATCGACCGTGCCAGCGGCACGCTGGTGCACACCGTAGCGGTACGCCCGCTGGTGGAAGGCCTGCCGACCGGCAACGATGCCGAGGTGACCGGCGTGCGTGACATCCGCTGGCGCGGTGATGCCGATGCCACCCTGGTGTGGGCCGAGGCGCAGGACGGCGGCGACCCGAACCGGGAGGCCAAGGTGCGCGATGCGGTACTGATGCAGGCCGCACCGTTCGACAAACCGCCGGTGACCCTGGCCCAGCTCGGCAGCCGCCTGGCCGGCATCAGCTGGGGCCGTGGCGACCTGGCCCTGCTGACCGAATCGTGGTGGAAGACCCGCAAGACCAAGACCTGGCTGATCGCCCCGGACAACGCCGGTGCCGAGCCGCGCCTGCTGTGGGATCGCGATGCGCAGGACCGCTACGCCGATCCGGGCCGGCCGCTGATGTCCAGCGACGACCGCGGCCGCTCGCTGCTGCAGACCAGCACCGATGGCAGCAGCCTGTACCTGGCCGGTGCCGGTGCCTCGCCGGAAGGCGACCGCCCGTTCGTCGATCGCTTCGACATCGCCACGGGCAAGGCGACGCGCCTGTTCCACTCGCAGGCACCGAGCTATTCGTTGCCGGTTGCGCTGCTGGACGAACAGGGCAGCTCGCTGCTGCTGAGCCGTGAAAGCCCGGACGAGCCGGCCAACTTCTACGTGCAGTCGCTGGCCGATGCCGGCGCCGCCCCGCGCGCACTGACCCACTTTGCCCACCCGCTGCCGCAGCTGAAGGGCGTGCAGAAGGAGCAGATCCGCTACAAGCGCAAGGACGGCGTGGATCTGACCGCGACCCTGCTGCTGCCGCCGGGCTACGACCCGAAGCGTGACGGCCCGCGCCCGCTGCTGATGTGGGCCTACCCGGGTGAGTTCAAGAGCGCGGCCGCGGCCAGCCAGGTCACCGATTCGCCGTACCGATTCAACGCGATCAGTTACTGGGGCCCGCAGGCGTTCCTGGCCAAGGGCTACGTGGTGCTGGCCAGCCCGTCGATGCCGATCATCGGCGAGGGCGACAAGGAGCCCAACGACACCTACATCGAACAGCTGGTGGCCAATGCGCAGGCGGCGGTGGATGAAGTGGTGCGGCGTGGCGTGACCGACCGCGATCACATCGCCATCGGTGGCCATTCCTATGGCGCGTTCATGACCGCCAACCTGCTGGCGCACACCCGCCTGTTCAAGGCCGGCATCGCGCGCAGCGGTGCCTACAACCGCACGCTGACGCCGTTCGGCTTCCAGGCCGAGGAGCGCAACTACTGGCAGGCGCAGGACGTCTACCAGAAGATGGCGCCGTTCAACTACGCCGACAGGATCAAGGATCCGATCCTCTTCATCCACGGCGTGGACGACAACAACTCCGGCACGTTCCCGATCCAGAGCGAGCGCATGTTCGCTGCGGTGAAGGGCCTGGGTGGCAGCGCGCGGCTGGTGATGCTGCCGAACGAATCGCATGCCTACCGCGCGCGCGAATCGATCATGACCATGCTGGCCGAGAGCGAGCGCTGGCTGGAGCAGACCATCGGCCCGGCCGAGCAGGGCAAGGCGAAGAAGAAGCGCTGACCGGACCTGGTAGTGCCGGCCGCTGGCCGGCAACCTCATGGACCCACGCAACCTGAGGTTGCCGGCCAGCGGCCGGCACTACCAGATGAAACCATTTTTGCATCGCAGCACGACGCCCGATCTGGGATAGGCTTGGGGTCTGGATCCGTTGACCGAGGCCTGTGCGTCGCCGATGAACGAGTACCGCAGCAGCATCGAGTTCGCTTCTCCCGATCTTCCGCTTCGCGATGACGTGCGCCGGCTCGGCGCACTGGTTGGCGACCTGCTGGTGGAACAGGTGTCCGCCGCCTTCCTCGACGATGTCGAGGACGTGCGCACCCGCGCCATCGCCCGCCGCGAGAACCAGGCGCCGCTGTCGGAGCTGGCCGGAGGGCTGGCCGGGCGCACGCCGCAGCAGGCCGAAACCATGGTGCGGGCGTTCAGCACCTACTTCCAGGTGGTCAACATCGCTGAACGCGTGCATCGCATCCGCCGCCGGCGTGACTACCAGCGGGCCGGCACCGCTGCGCCGCAGCCCGATGGCCTGCAGGACGCGCTGCAGCACCTGAAGGCGCAGGGCGTGGGCCTGGACGAACTGGCGCAGTGGCTGCCGCGCATCGATATCGAACCGGTGTTCACCGCGCATCCCACCGAAGCCGTGCGCCGCGCGCTGCTGGAGAAAGAGCAGCTGATGGTGGCCAGCCTGGTCGACAACCTCGACGGCCAGCGCACGCCGGGCGAAGCCGCGGCCGATGCCGCGCGCTTCCGCATGGCGCTGACCGCGTCGTGGCAGACCACCGATTCCTCGCCGGTGCGGCCCACCGTCGATGACGAGCGCGAGCACGTCGGCTTCTACCTGGTGCAGGTGCTGTATCGGGTCATCCCGGTGCTGTACGAATCGCTGCAGCAGGCGCTGCGCGATACCTACGGCGAAGAGCTGCCGCTGCCGCGACTGCTGCGCTTCGGCACCTGGGTGGGTGGCGACATGGATGGCAATCCAAACGTGGATGCCAGCACCATCCGCAACACGCTGGATGCGCAGCGCCAGGCGGTACTGGGGCGCTACCAGAAGGAACTGCTGCAGCTGGCCAGCCTGCTCAGCCAGTCCACCGAGCGGGTGGGGGTCAGCGATGCATTGCAGGCGCGCGTGGCGCACTACCAGCAGCTGCTGCCGCAGGTGCAGTCACGGCCGCGCCATGCCGACATGCCGTACCGCCTGCTCAACGACCGCATGCGCGCGCGCCTGCAGGCCACGCTGGACGACGGCGAGGGTGCCTATGCCGGCCCGGACGAACTGATCGACGACCTGCAACTGATCCTCGACAGCCTGCGCGCCAACCGCGGCGAGCATGCCGGTGGCTTTGCCGTGCAGCGCCTGCTGTGGCGGGTCAAGACCTTCGGCTTCCATCTGGCACGGCTGGACGTGCGCCAGGAATCGAGCGTGCATGCGCGCGCGCTGGCGGCGGTGCTGGGCGGGGAAAGCGCTTGGTACGGCCTGGACGTAGTGGGCCGCGCGCGCCTGCTGGCGCCGCATGCCAGTGGTGAAGCCGCGCTGCCGAAGAGTGACGACGAGGGCAACCAGCGGCTGGATGCGGTATTCGCCGCACTGGCCGATGCGCGCGCACGCCACGGTGGTGATGCGCTGGGCAGCTACATCATCTCGATGGCGCATGACCGCAGTGACGTGCTGGCGGTGCTCGCATTGGCACGCCGTGGCGGCCTGGTGGAAGAGGGCGGTTCGGTGCCGCTGGACATCGCCCCCCTGTTCGAGACCGTGGATGACCTCAAGCGCGGCACAGCGACCCTGCGTGATCTGCTGGCCGACCCGATCTATCGCGCACACCTGCAAGCACGCGACGACGTGCAGATGGTGATGCTGGGCTATTCGGACAGCAGCAAGGACGGTGGTATCGCCGCCTCGCGCTGGGGCCTGCAGCGCGCGCAGGTGGAACTGCTGGAGGTGGCGGCCGAGGCCGGCATCCGCCTGACCTTCTTCCATGGCCGTGGCGGCTCGATCAGCCGCGGTGGCGGCAAGACCACCCACGCCGTGGATGCCTCGCCGCGTGGCAGCATCGATGGCCGCCTGCGGGTGACCGAGCAGGGTGAGGTGATCCACCGCAAGTACGGCATCCGTGCGCTGGCCCTGCGTTCGCTGGAGCAGGCTACCGGCGCGGTGCTGCGCGCCAGCCTGCGGCCACGCGCACCTGAGCCGCGCGAGGACGACTGGCGGCCGGTGATGGACGCATTGGCCTCGGCCAGCAGCGAGGTGTATCGAGCCTTCGTTGCCCAGCCAGGTTTCATGGACTACTTCCGCACTGCCACGCCGATCGACGTGATCGAGCGGATGACGCTGGGCTCGCGGCCGTCGCGCCGGCTCGGCCAGGACGCAGCACTGGGCAACCTGCGTGCGATTCCGTGGGTATTTGCCTGGAGCCAGGCGCGCGCGGTCATTCCCGGCTGGTACGGCGTGGGGAGCGGCCTGCAGGCCGCGGTCGATGCCGGCCACGAGCAGACCCTGCGCGCGATGGCACGCGACTGGCCGTTCTTCCGCACCTTCCTGGATGACATCGCGATGGTGCTGTCCAAGGGCGATATCACCATCGCCGAGCAGTTCTCGAAGCTGTCCGGTGAGTTGCACGGGCGTTTCTTCCCGCAGGTGCAGCGCGAACTGGAACTGACCCGGCACTGGCTGCTGGCGTTGATGGATCAGCGGACGTTGCTCGACCACGACGCGCGGTTGGCGTTGTCGATCCGCCTGCGTAATCCCTACGTCGATCCGATCAGCGTGCTGCAGGTGGACCTGCTGCAGCGCTGGCGGGCCAGCGGGCGCGAGGATGACGACCTGCTGCGCGCACTGGTGGCCTGCGTGAACGGTGTTTCGCAGGGCGTGCAGAACACGGGTTGATCCGCATCCGCCGGGCATGACCCGGCGCTACCTGCCTCGGTGGGTGCGGGGCTTGCCCCGCACGCCCTCACTCCTCCGGCGACGGCGGATTCGACGCCAGCAGTTCCAGATGCCGCTGTTCCATTTCCTGGCGCAGCTGGCGGCGGATCTGCGCGGCGGCCAGGCGGCGCTTCTCGTCGGAGGTGGATGGCTGCAGGGTCGGCACCGGCGTCGGCCGGCCTTCCTCGTCCACCGCCACCATGGTGAAGAAGCAGCTGTTGGCGTGGCGCACGCTGCGCTTGAGGATGTCCTCGGCCACCACCTTGATGCCGATCTCCATCGATGAGGTGCCGGTGTAGTTCACCGAGGCCAGGAAGGTGACCAGCTCGCCCACCGCGATGGGCTGGCGGAACATCACCTGGTCCACCGACAGGGTGACCACGTAGCTGCCGGCGTAGCGGCTGGCGCAGGCGTAGGCGACCTGGTCGAGCAGGCGCAGGATCGCACCGCCATGGACCTTGCCGGAGAAATTGGCCATCTCCGGCGACATCAGCACGGTCATGGACAGCTGGTGGGTTTTCAGTTCGGTCGACATGCGCCGGATTGTATCGGTTACCGGGTCGTGCCGGCCGCTGGCCGGCACCCACGCGATGGTTTCCGGACGCCATGAAAAAGCCGGCCAGCGGCCGGCTCTACCAGAAGCAGAAGGGCCGCTTGCGCGGCCCTTCGTGTTTCTTACTTCAGCTTCGCATCGGCGCGCAGGGCGGCGGCGCGGTCGGTCTTCTCCCAGGAGAAGGCCGTGGCGTTGACGGTCTCGCCTTCGCCGTTGAGGTAGCTGAACTCTTTCGGCTTGCGGCCGAAGTGGCCGTAGGCCGCGGTCTGCTGGTACATCGGGTGCACCAGGTCCAGCATCTTGATGATGCCGTACGGGCGCAGGTCGAAGTGCTTGCGGATCAGCTTCTCGATCTTGTCGTCGCTGATCTTGCCGGTGCCGAAGGTGGTGACCGAGATCGAGGTCGGCTCAGCCACGCCGATGGCGTAGGAGACCTGCACTTCGCAACGGTCGGCCAGGCCGGCGGCAACCACGTTCTTGGCGACGTAGCGGGCCGCGTAGGCTGCCGAACGGTCGACCTTGGACGGGTCCTTGCCGGAGAACGCGCCACCACCGTGACGGGCCCAGCCGCCGTAGGTGTCGACGATGATCTTGCGGCCGGTCAGGCCGCAGTCGCCCACCGGGCCGCCGATCTCGAACTTGCCGGTCGGGTTGATGTGGAACTTGGTGCCCTTGTGCAGCCACTTGGCCGGCAGCACCGGCTTGATGATCTCTTCGCGGACGGCCTCGATGAGGTCCTTCTGCTTGATGCCCGGGGCGTGCTGGGTCGACAGGACGACGGCGTCGATGGCCGAGACCACGCCGTTTTCATAGCGCAGGGTGACCTGGCTCTTGGCGTCCGGGCGCAGCCACGACAGCGGCGAGTTGCGCTTCTTGCGGATCTTGGCCTGCTGCTCGACCAGGCGGTGCGACAGGTGGATCGCGGCCGGCATGTAGCTGTCGGTCTCGTTGGTGGCATAGCCGAACATCAGGCCCTGGTCGCCCGCGCCCATTTCTTCCGGCTTCTTGCGGTCCACGCCCTGGGCGATGTGCGGCGACTGCTTGCCGATCAGGTTCAGCACGCCGCAGGTGGCGCCGTCGAAGCCGACCTCGGAGCTGTCATAGCCGATGTCCGTGATGACCTTGCGGGTCAGCGCTTCCAGGTCGATCCAGGCGCTGGTGGTGATCTCACCGGCGACAATGGCAACACCGGTCTTGACCATGGTCTCGCAGGCCACGCGGGCGCGCTGGTCCTGGGTCAGGATCGCGTCCAGCACCGCATCGGAGATCTGGTCGGCAACCTTGTCCGGATGGCCTTCAGAGACCGACTCGGAGGTGAAGAGATAGCTGGACATCAGGCGGTATATCCCTTGATTCGGATGGAAAGATGGGCGCGCATGATACACGGGGTGCGCCGCCTGTGCATTGTGAACCTGTACCGGTTGGCGGTGGTTAAGGCCGCGTAGGCCCGGCAAGGGCCGTCCGGCGGGGATTGGGGCTCAGCCTCGGTGCCCAGTGTTCCACCAGCGTGACAACGGGCTGGGGGCCTGACCGCTCCGACCGCGCTGCCTGCGACGCCCGCCCTGCCGTCATCGTTCTGCCCCGAAACCGCCATCTGGCTGCCGCCTGCCGGGCGCAGGCTGTCGGCCAAACCGGCCGCCGGGCATGAATGGAACCGCCATGCAGGAACTCGAACAGCGCCTTCAGCAACGCTTCCCCGATTGGTTCCATGGCCGCCGTGGCCAGCTGGCGCGGCCGTTGCTGCGCAGCGTTGGCCGCTGGTCGCGGCTGGACCAGATCGAAGCCTTCCTGCAGCGCAGCGCAGGCCTGCGCGGGTTCGGCTTCGTCGCCGCCGGCCTGGAATTCATCGACGGCCAGTACCAGGTGGACCCGGCCGCACTGGCGAAGATCCCGGCCACCGGCCGCCTGCTGATCGTCGCCAACCATCCTTCCGGTGCTTTGGACGCGCTGGCCCTGCTGGACGCGGTCGGCCGCATCCGCCGCGACGTGCGGATCGTGGCCAACGACCTGCTGGGCGCGATCGCGCCGCTGCAGGATCTGCTGCTGCCGGTGCGCATCCTCGGTGGCAAGGCCCAGCGTGGCAGCCTGCATGCGGTTGAAGAGGCGCTGGCTGCCGAGCAGTGCGTGATCGTGTTCCCGGCCGGCGAAGTCTCGCGGCTGTCGCTGCGCGGCATCCGTGATGGTCGATGGCAGCGCGGGTTCGTGCGCTTCGCCCGCGCTGCGGGCGCGCCAGTGCTGCCGGTGCGGGTGGAGGCGCGCAATTCGGCGCTGTTCTACGGCGCTTCGACCCTGTTCAAGCCGGCTGGCACCGCGCTGCTGGCACGCGAGATGTTCACCCGTCGTGGCCGCCCGCTGCGGCTGAGCATCGGCGAGCCGATGCAGCTGGCCAAGGCGGGCGATCCCGGGGCACAGCTGTTGGCGGTGCGCCGCGCGCTGTATGCGCTGGGCCGCAATGGCGCGACCGGCGGGGATGTTGCCTGCGCCGGCCCCGAGCCGCTGGCAGCGCCCGTGCCCCCTTCGCAGGTCGCTGCCGGCATCGCCGCCGCCGCCCAGCTGGGCCAGACCGCCGATGGCAAGCAGATCCTGCTGGCGACCTGCACCGCCGATTCGCCGTTGCTGCTGGAGCTGGGCCGCCTGCGTGAGCTGACTTTCCGCCAGGTGGGCGAGGGCACCGGTCGCAGCCGCGACCTGGACGACTACGATCCGCAGTACGAGCACATCGTGATCTGGGACGCCGCCGCGCAGCGCATCGCCGGCGCCTACCGGATCATGCGCGGTGCGCAGGCACTGGCCCGGCACGGCCTGTCCGGGCTCTACAGCGCGTCGCTGTTCCGCTACTCCGACGACGCCATCACCCATATCGCCGAGGGCCTGGAGCTGGGGCGCAGCTTCGTGGTGCCCGACTACTGGGGCAGCCGCAGCCTGGACTACCTGTGGCAGGGCATTGGTGCCTACCTGCAGTGCCGGCCGGGCATCCGCTACCTGTTCGGCGCCGTATCGATCAGCGCCGCGCTGCCGCGTGATGCGCGCGAGCAGCTGGTGGCGTACTACCAGCGCTATTACAGCGGTACCGCCGGCCTGGCCGAATCCAACCGGCCGTTCCAGTACTTCGCCGCGCCGCCGAGTTTCGGCGAACTGGATGCTGGCGCCGCGTTCGATGTGCTGAAGGCCAACCTGGCCGCACTCGGCACCGGCGTGCCGACGCTGTACCGGCAGTACACCGATCTGTGCGAACCCGGCGGTGCGCGCTTCCTTGCCTTCGGTGTCGACCCGGATTTCAGCGACTCGATCGACGGCCTGATCGAAGTGGACCTGTGCGCGATCCGGCCCAACAAGCGCAAACGCTACCTGCGCGACGCGGGGACGCCGGCATGAGCATGCTGGCGAACCTGTCGCCGCGCCGGCGTGCAGTGTTCGTCTCGGACGTGCACCTGGGTTCACGTCATTGCCATGCCAGCGAGCTGGCGCGGTTCCTCTCGCAGCTGCGCTGCGAACGCCTGTACCTGGTCGGCGACATCATCGATCTGTGGTGGATGGCCCATCGCCGCGCCAACTGGCGGCAGTCGCACAGCGAAGTCGTCCAGGCCCTGCATGCGCTGCGCCGGGCCGGCACCGAGATCATCTACATTCCCGGCAACCACGATGCTTCGCTGCGCCAGGTGTGCGGGCTGATGCTGCCGGCAATGCAGGTGCGCCGACGCGCCATCCACGTGACCGCCGACGGCCGCCGGCTGCTGGTGGCGCATGGCGACGACTACGACGGTGTGACCCACTTCGGCGGCCTGCAGGAAAAGTTCGGCGACTGGCTGTACTACCGCATCCTGACCGGCAACCAGGCGTTGAACGCCGTGCGTCGCCGGCTGGGCATGCGCTACTGGTCGCTGTCGGAATTCCTGAAGAAGCGCAGTGGCGCGGCCGAGCGCTACATCGAGCGCTTCGTGCAGGCCGGGCTGGATGACGTGCGGCGGCGTGGCCTGGATGGCATCGTCTGCGGCCACATCCATCGCGCGGCGCTGGTTGAACGCGATGGCCTGGTTTACGCCAACGATGGCGACTGGGTGGAGAGCCTGACCGCGCTGGTCGAGGATCATGACGGCGCCTTGCGCCTGCTCGACCACAACGGGCAGACCCTGGTGGAACTGCCGGGCGCGCGCCTGTCGCAGGCGGCCTGAACCTGCTCTTGTAGAGTCGAGCTTGCTCGACTGCTCTATCCGCAGTCGAGCAAGCTCGACTCTACAAACGCGCGGCCATCGCGCTAGCATCGGTCCATGGATTCCCTGACCCAGATCGTGCTCGGTGGCGCCGTCGCCGCTGCCATCGCACCGCCCGGCCATCGCCGTGCGGCCCTGCTGGCCGGTGCCGCGCTCGGCACCCTGCCGGACCTTGATGCCCTGTGGCTGGGCTTCACTGCGGCCGACCCGGTGGCCAACATGATCGAGCACCGCAGCTTCAGCCATTCGCTGCTGGTGCTGCCGTGGGTGGCGGCGCTGCTCTGGTGGCTGTTCAAGCGCTTCGGCAACGGCCGGGTCGCGCAGTCTCCGGTGCGCTGGTTCTGGGCGATGCAGCTGGCGCTGGTCACCCACCCGCTGCTGGATGCGTTCACCGTCTACGGCACGCAGCTGTGGTGGCCGTTGCGGCCGCACCCGACGATGGGCTCCAGCGTCTTCATCATCGATCCCGGTTACACGGTGTGGCTGCTGCTGGGCTGCGTGCTGGCCTGGTTCGGCCGCGCGCGGCCGTGGGCGGGCAAGGTGCTGGGCGTGGCCCTGCTGATCAGCAGCGGTTACCTGGGTTGGGGCCTGCTGGCCAAGGCGCAGGTCGATCGTGCCGCCGAACAAAGCCTGGCCGCGATGGGTCTGGGCGATGCGCCGCGCTTCTCGGTGCCGATGCCGTTCAACACCCTGCTGTGGCGGGTGGTGGCAATGACCCCGAATGGCTACGTGGTCGGCGACCGCTCGCTGGTGGCAGACCACGGACCGATGCGGTTCGAAGGCCATGCGTCCAACGTGCAGGCGTTGCGGGAGGCGCAATCGATGCCGGCGGTGCAGCAGCTGCAGTGGTTCAACCGTGGTTTCATGCGCGCGCAGGTGGTGGACGGCCGGTTGGTGCTGAGCGATCTGCGCATGGGCCTGGAGCCGGATTACACCTTCAACTTCGCGGTGGCCGAGCAGGCTGATGGGCAGTGGCGGGAGATCACGCCCGAGCAGGTGCGGGTGGATTACAGCAGCCCTGCCGCGCGCGCTGACGTCGGTCGCCGCCTGGCCGCGATGTGGCAGCGGATCTGGCAGGAGCCGGCGACATCGCCGGGTGCGGTCGACCACACCGCCGTGCACTGATCCGTAGATCCAAGCCATGCGTGGATGGCGGTGCAGCGGCGGCGGCAGCCACGCATGGCGTGGCTCTACGGGCTCAATCGGCAGTAGAACGCCGGCTCAGTACACCGTGGCACGGCCCTGCACGAACGAATAGAAGAACACCGCGTTCGGGTCGTTCTGCACCAGGCGGAACTCGCGGCGCATGCCGTCCACGGTGTCCTCGTCCACCGAGCCGGCCTGCAGCAGCTGGTCTGCGGCCGACAGCAGCAGCTGCTCCCAGAACGCGATCATGGTCTTGCGACGGGCCGGCTCACGGTTGTCCAGGTGGATGGTCTTGATCTCGGTGTGCACGTCGCGGAAACCGCCGGCCAGCAGCAGGTTGCCCAGCTTGGCGCCGACGAACGGGTCGCCGCCGTGGTCGTACTGGAAGTCATTGAAGGCCATCCAGTAGCGCCAGATGTGGGGCGAATACGGATCGAGCAGGAACGAGGCATTCATCACCTCGGTGATGTACACCGGGGACCCCGGCGCCAGCACGCGGCGCACCTCGCTCAGCACGCGCGCCGGCGAAGGCACGTGCTCAAGCACCCAGCACAGGAACGCCGAATCGAAGGTGCGGGCGTCGAACGGCAGTTCGCCGGCATCGGCCTGCTGCAGGGTGTAGCGGTCGCTGCACCACGGCGTGCGCGCCAGATTCTCGCGTGCGGTGGCCAGCTGCGTTTCACTCAGGTCCACGCCGGTCACGTGCAGCTCGGGGAAGCGGCGCAGCAGGATCTCGGTCTGCGCACCGACGCCGCTGCCCACTTCCAGCAGGCGACGCGCACCGCCGTAGTCGATCTGGCCGAAGATGCTCGATTCCAGCAGGCGCGCCTGGGTCATCAGGCGCTGCTGTTCGGTGCCGGAGAATCCGTGCAGGTAGGTCGGGGAGGAAATCGGCGGGGTCATTGTGTGCTCTTGTAGAGTCGAGCTTGCTCGACTGTTCGGGAAAGCCAGTCGAGCAAGCTCGACTCTACGGATCAAGGCAGGCGGGCAGGTTACGAGGCGGCTGGCGCAGTCAGGCAGCAGACGACAACGCCGGTTCCCCGGCGATCAGGCGATCGAAGTACTCGGTGGTCAGCGCGATCTGGCTCTGCGGGTCTTCGGCGCGGTTGACCACTGCGCGGAAGGCGGCGTTCTCCGGCCGGTCCTTGGCGTACCAGCCCAGGTGCTTGCGCGCGATGCGCACGCCCTGCGGTTCGCCATAGAACGCATGCAGCGCATGCAGATGGCCGAGCAGGATGTCGCGCACCTCGGCCAGCGACGGCGGCGGCAGTTCTTGCCCGGTGGCCAGGAAGTGCGCCACCTCGCGGAAGATCCACGGCCGGCCCTGCGCGGAGCGGCCGATCATCACTGCATCCACGCCGGTCTGCTTCAGCACGAAGGCGGCCTTCTGCGGCGAATCGATATCGCCGTTGGCGATCACCGGAATGCGCAGCGCGGCCTTGATCTCGCCGATCGTGGCGTACTCGGCCTGGCCGGTGTAATGCTGGTCGCGGGTGCGGCCATGCACGGCCAGCGCGGCGATGCCGCTGTCCTCGGCGATGCGGGCGATCAGCGGGCCATTGCGGTGGTCGCAGTCCCAGCCGGTGCGGATCTTCAGCGTGACCGGCACATCCACCGCGCTGACCACGGCTTCGAGGATACGTGCCACCAGCTGCTCGTCGCGCATCAGTGCCGAGCCGGCCCAGGCGTTGCATACCTTCTTGGCCGGGCAGCCCATGTTGATGTCGATGATCTGCGCACCATGATCGACGTTGTAGCGCGCGGCCTCGGCCAGCTGCTGCGGCTCGGTGCCGGCGATCTGCACGCTGATCGGTGCCGGTTCGCCGTCATGGTCCATGCGGTGGATCGACTTGCGCGTGTTCCAGAAGCGCGGGTCGCTGATGGTCATTTCCGAGGCGGCCAGTCCCGCACCCAGCCGTTTGCACAGCAGGCGGAAGGGCTTGTCGGTGACGCCGGCCATGGGCGCCAGCACGACGTTGGGGGCAATGGTGTACGGGCCGATCTGCATGCGCCCATTGTAGGGCGCGGGCGGCGGTACGGCCGTGTCGGGCGCGGTCCGGTTCAGGCCGATCGGCACCGACCTCATGCCGTACCGGCATCAGCAGATGCTTGACGGTTGCTTCCGCCGCCCCCAGGGGCGGGTGATCGTGGCTGGCTAACCCAGGCTCTGCCAGGCCTGGCCGGTACCCACGGCGAAGGCCAGCCCCAGGCCCAGGCAGACCAGCGAGCTGATCGCCCAGAAGCGCGCGCCGTTGTAGCCGGGGCGGAACAGCGCCAGGCCGAGGCCCATCGCCGCGCGCAGCAGCAACACTGCAGCGATGCCGGGCAGCACCCAGCGGCTGGCCGGCAACGGTGAATGCCAGCCGGCGGCGGCCAGGGCATACAGGGTCCAGGCCACCAGCATGGCAGTGATGCCGGCGGTCATCAGCGGCGGCCACCAGTGCCCGGCCTGGGCCAGCCGGACCATGCGCGGGCCAGCACCGAAGCATCTGTACCAGGGGGCGCCGAAGGCGATACAGCCGATATGCAACAGGGCCGCGAGGGCGCTGCCGGCGGCGGCAGCCAGCAACCAGGGGAATCCGTCCATGTCCTTCCCGAGAAACGACGCTGGGCGGATGGTGGGCGAGGGGCGCTGCATGGGCAATGCGACAGGTGGCCGCAGGGGGCCGCGGATCGGCCGGCGACCACGCCGCGCCGCGATGGGTGGCCAACAAAAAAGCCCGGGCATCTGCATGCCCGGGCTCGTTCATCCACGCAGGGCGTGGATCTACTTCACTTCTGCGTCGGCCGGGGTGAAGCGCGGCATCGCCGCAGCGGCGCCTTCCTTCTCGGTCGAACGGCCAGCGAACTGGTTGGCGAAGCGCACATGGCGCGCGAACGGGGCATCGGCCACCTGCGCCAGCGACGCGGCCAGCGCACCGTTGAAGGCATCGCCGGCACCGGTGGTGTCGATCGCCTGCACTTGTTCGGCACCCACGCGGTAGTACGGCTGGGTATCGCCGCGCAGGTTTTCTTCGGCATGCGAGACGAACACGCCCACCGAGCCCAGGGTCACCACCACCGTCCCGTTGCCGACCAGCTTGCGGCACAGCGCGTGCAGGCTGGCGCCGTCCAGCGCGGCTACGTCGTTGGCGTCCACGCGCTCACCGACGTGGCGGCCGAGCAGGGCGGCGAACTCGGTCTCGTTCGGGGTGATCACATCGGCCAGCTTGAGCAGGCCGATGGTCGAGGGCGCATCGGCCGGCGCGGTGTTGAGCACGGTGGTGACACCGGCCTCGCGCGCGGTGGCCAGCGCCGCTTCGATGGTCGGCACCGGCGATTCCAGCTGCACCAGCACCACCTTGGCGCCGGTCAGCAGCGCCTGCTGCTGGTGCAGGAAGTCGGTGCTGAGCGCGGCATTGGCGCCCGGGCCGATCACGATGGTGTTGCGGCCGCGGGCGTCGACGTAGATGCCCGCGGTGCCGGTCGGCTCGCTGCTGGCTTCGGCGATCAGCCCGAAGCCATCGTGCGCGGCCAGTTCGCGTGCCGTGGCGCCACCGGCATCATCGCCCAGCGCGCACACGAAGTGCGTGTCGGCGCCGGCGCGGCAGGCCGCCACGGCCTGGTTGAAGCCCTTGCCACCGGGGCCGGTGCTGTAGCGGCCGGCAATGGTCGCACCCGGTGCCGGCAGCGACTCGCACCGCCACACGTGATCGACATTGAAGGAACCGACGACAACGACACTGCTGCTCATAGGGAATCTTTTCTCAACCAAGGGTTCAACTGAAGTGCGTCAGCACGCCGGCGATGGTCGCCGTCATGAAGGTGGCAATGGTACCGCCCAGCACCGCGCGCAGGCCGAACTTGGCCAGGTCGTGGCGACGTTCCGGGGCCAGGCCACCGATGCCGCCGATCTGGATCGCGATCGAGCTGAAGTTGGCGAAGCCGCACAGCGCGTAGGTGGCGATCAGGCGGCCCTCGTCGGACAGGCTCACGCCGGCCACCTGGCCGTTCACGATCTGCGACAGCTCGGTATAGGCGACGAATTCGTTGATCACGACCTTCTGTCCGATCAGCGAACCGACGGTGGTGGCATCAGCCCACGGCGTGCCGATCACCCAGGCGATCGGGGCCAGCACGTAACCGAAGATGGTCGACAGGTTGGTCGGCTTGCCGATCGCGGCGGCCAGGCCGGTCACATCGCCGAGCCAGGTCAGCGGGGCGTTCAGCAGCGCGATCAGGGCGATGAAGGCCAGCAGCATCGCGCCGATGTTCAGCGCCAGCTTCAGGCCGTCACCGGCGCCGGCCGCGGCCGCATCGATGATGTTGCTGGAGGTCTTCTCCACTTCCATCTTCACCGTGCCGCGGGTCAGCGGGGTGCCGGTTTCCGGGATCAGCAGCTTGGCCACGACCAGGGTGGCCGGTGCGGCCATGATGCTGGCCGCCAGCAGGTGCTTGGCGTAGAACGCCTGCTGCACCGGGTCGCCGCCGCCGAGCATGCCCACGTAGGCCGCCAGCACGCCGCCGGCGATGTGGGCCATGCCGCCGATCATCATGGTCAGCAGTTCGGACTGGGTCATCTTGGCGATGTACGGGCGCACGGTCAGCGGCGCCTCGGTCTGGCCGATGAAGACGCTGGCGCAGACGCTGGTGGTTTCCGCGCCGGACACGCGCATCACCTTGGTGATTGCCCACGCCATCACGCGCACGATCGCCTGCATGATGTTCAGGTGGTACATCACGCCCATCAGCGCCGAGAAGAAGATGATGGTCGGCAGCACCTGGAAGGCGAAGATGAAGCCGTAGTTCTTGGTGTCCATCAACGAGCCGAAGATGAAACCCGAGCCTTCGTTGACGAAGCTCAGCACCTTGACGAAGCCATGGCCCAGCGCATCGAACACGTCGCGCCCGCCCGGCACCAGGATCACCAGCGCCGCAAAGGCGATCTGCAGGGTGATACCGGTGGCAACCAGCTTCCAGTCAACCGCGCGCTTGTTGTTGGAAAACAACCAGGTGATGCCGATCAGCACCGCCAACCCGAACAGGCCGAAGCCGATCCTGCCCAAACCTTCGACCATGTGAGTGACTCCCCTGGGGCGTCGCGAAAAACGGGAAGCCTAGTGCAGGGCCGGGGCCGGGGCAAGGAAAAGCAACGTGCAGGCGTCCATCGGTACCGATCAGGCCAGCAACGGCAAGGGGTTGCGGCCGGCAGCGGCAGGTAGAATGAGGCTCGATCCCGGCCCGGATGCGGGCCCGCAGCAGGAGATTCGCATGCAATACCGTCGCCTGGGCTCCACCGGCCTGCCGATTTCCGCCCTGTCCTTCGGTGCCTGGGTGACCTTCGGTGACCAGATTCCACGCGACGAGGCGCGCAACCTGGTGGCGGCCGCCTGGGACCATGGCGTCAACTTCTTCGACAATGCCGAGGGCTATGCCAACGGCCGTGCCGAACAGGTGATGGGCGACGTGATCAGCGACCTGCGCCTGCCGCGCGATGGCTTCTGCGTGTCCAGCAAGGTGTTCTTCGGCAGTGCCAAGGACCCGCGGCCGACCCAGCGCGGCCTGTCGCGCAAGCATGTGACCGATGCCTGCCATGCCGCGCTCAAGCGCCTGCGCGTGGAGTACCTGGACCTTTATTACTGCCACCGCCCGGATCCGGACGCGCCGATCGCCGAGACCGTGCACGCCATGGACACGCTGGTGCGGCAGGGCAAGATCCTCTACTGGGGCACCTCGGAGTGGTCGGCCGCGCAGATCCAGCAGGCGCTGGACATCGCCGAGGCGCACAACCTGCAGGGACCGTCGATGGAGCAGCCGCAGTACAACCTGCTGCACCGCGAGCGGGTAGAGGTGGAGTACGCACCGCTGTATGCGCGTGCCGGCCTGGGCACCACCATCTTCTCGCCGCTGGCCTCGGGCCTGTTGACCGGCAAGTACGACCAGGGCATCCCGGCCGATGCGCGGCTGGGCCGCCCGGGCATGGAGTGGTTGCAGGACATGGTGCTGGGGGCGGACGCCGAGGCCCGGCTGGGCCAGGTGCGCCGCTTCAGCGAGGTGGCGCGTGCGCTGGGCCAGTCCCCGGCCACTCTGGCCATTGCCTGGTGCCTGCGCAACCCGAACGTTTCCAGCGTGATCCTCGGCGCCAGCCGGGTCAGCCAGCTGCTGCAGAACCTGCAGGCGCTGGAGGTGCTGGAGCAGGTCGATGCCGCCGGCTGGGCCCAGGTCGAAGCCGCGTTCGCCTGACTGCCCTTTGTAGAGTCGAGCCGTGCTCGACTCCGCCCCTGGGAGAGCAGTCGAGCAGGGCTCGACTCTACAACGGCGCCACGCCATTTCGATTGATAACAGCTATCGAATTCGCGGATTCGATCATTAATCCCATCAATCAAATTGAGAATGGTTGTTGATTGTCAACTGAGAATCATTATCATTTAACTCGTCCCTCGCACGAGTCCAGATGCTCATGAATGCTCAACCTGTACTGCTGCGCCCCGAAACGCTGACCCTCCGCGATCGTCCGGTCCGCGTCGTTCCGCCGGAAGAGGTCATCGACAGCGAAGCCCTGCTCAAGGGCCGTCGTGAAATCCTGATCCAGCACGGCGACCGCTTCTATCGCCTGCGGCACACCAGCAACGACAAGCTGATCCTGACCAAGTAACCGCGGCCTGGTCGCCCGCCTCCCTCCCTCCTGCCGGCAACGCCGACAGGGTGGGCGACCCGTCCGCGCCCGCTCTCTCCCCCTCGGTCTATCGCGTGCACCCTCCGGGTGTGCCGGTAACCGGGGGTTCCCTTGCCTGACCGAACGAAACCGATGACCCGCCATACCGCCCTTTGCCTTGCTGTCTGGATGGCCCTGCCGCTGTCCGCCCATGCCGCCGCCGCTGGCACCGCCGCGCCCGACGCGCGCGAATTTGATCGCGTGCAGGTCACCGCCACCCGCACCGAGCGTGCGGTGAGTGATGTGGCCGCCACGGTCGATGTGATCGACCGCGAGCAGATGGACCGGCACCTGGTGCAGGACATCAAGGATCTGCTGCGCTACGAGCCGGGCCTCTCGGTCAACCGCAGCGCGGCCCGCTTCGGCCTCGGCAGCATCCGCATCCGTGGCCTGGACGGCAACCGCGTGCGCGTGCAGACCGATGGCATCGCGATGCCGACCAGCTTCAACATTGGTTCGTTCTCCAATGCCAACCGCAACTTCACCGACCTGGACACGCTCAAGCGCGTGGAGATCGTGCGCGGTCCGGCCAGCTCGTTGTATGGCTCGGACGCGCTCGGCGGCGTGGTCGCGTTCGTCACCAAGGATCCGGCCGACTACCTGAAGGACGGCAAGGACAGCTACGTCGGCCTGAAGTTCGGCTATGACGGCGAGTGGAAGGGGCTGCTCGGCGGCGTCACCACCGCCTTCGGTGGCGAGCACTGGAGCGGCATGGTCAACATCAACCATCGCCAGGGCCAGGAAACCGACAACAAGGGTGACGTGCGCAGCCTCGACAACACCCGCACTGCGCCAAATCCGCAGGACCGCGATGGTCGCAGCGGCCTGGCCAAGCTGGTCTACGCGCCGAGCGAGGACCAGCGTTTCCGCCTGACCGTGGAAGGCAACGAAGACAAGACCAAGACCAACGTGCTGTCGTCGATCGACCGCACCACCACCACCGGCATGAAGGCGCGCGACAAGCAGAACCGCACCCGCGTGTCGTTCGCCCATGAAATGGATGCGCTGGACAAGGGCTTCGCCGACAGCCTGCACTGGCAGGTCTACACCCAGCACAGCGAGACCACCCAGGTCACCGACGAGGACCGCGCCAACCGCAGCCGTCGCCATCGCGAGTTCAATTTCGACCAGCGCGTGTACGGCCTGCAGGCGCAGTTCAACAAGGCCTTCAGCACCGGCAGCGTCGAACACGCGTTGACCTACGGCTTCGAGGGCGCACGCACCGAAATCCGCCAGAAGCGCGATGGTTTCCAGGTGCTGGCCAACGGCCAGACCAGCACCACCATCCTGCCCGATGCATTCCCAGTGCGCGATTTCCCGATCAGCAAGACCACCGAGCTGGGCCTCTACGCACAGGATGAGATGCGCATGGCCGGCGGCAAGCTGTCGCTGGTGCCGGGCGTGCGCGTTGACCGCTACGAGCTGAAGCCGGAGGTGGACAGCATCTTCGCCGAAGACAATCCCGGCGTGCCGGTGGCCAAGCTGACCAAGACCAGCGTTTCGCCGAAGCTGGGCATGGTCTATCGCTTCACCGATGAGTGGTCGCTGTTCGCCGGCTACTCGCATGGCTTCCGCTCGCCGCCGTACAACGACGTCAACCTTGGCTTCACCAACTTCGCCTTCGGCTACACCGCCATTCCCAATCCGGACCTGAAGCCGGAAACCAGTGATGGCATGGAGCTGGGCCTGCGTTTCCTGTCGCCGGCCGCCTACGTCAGCGTCAGTGGCTACTACAACGAATACAAGGACTTCATCGAGTCGCAGTCGCTGGTCGGTACCAACGCACAGGGCCTGATGGTGTTCCAGTCGCGCAACATCGCCGATGCGCGCATCTACGGCGCCGAGCTGAAGGCCGGTGTCGACTTCGGGCAGATCAGCCCGGCCCTGCAGGGCTGGGCGCTGCGCAGTGCGGTGGCCTGGTCGCGTGGCGACAACAAGACCGAAGACACGCCGCTGGATTCGGTCGACCCGCTGCGCGGCACCGTCGGCCTGATGTACGACACCGAGACCTGGGGTGTCGAGCTGGCTGGCACCTTCGTCAAGCGCAAGGACCGGCTGGCCAGCACCACGGCCTATCGCCCGGCGGGCTACGGCGTGACCGACCTGATGGCGCACTGGAACTTCGCGCCGGGCGCGACCTTCAACGTCGGCGTGTTCAACCTGGCCGACAAGCGCTACATCGATTGGTCCAACGTCGGTTCGACGCTGCTGCCGACCAGCCGTGTGCTGGACCGCTATACCAGCCCGGGCCGCACCTTCTCCGCCAGCCTTGCCGTTTCCTGGTGACCTCATGAGCCGAGCATTGTCCGCACGCAGGAACGACTCCATCGCCGCACCGAACGGTGCGGCCTGGCCGACCCCGGCACAGCTGGCCACGCTCGGCACCGTGTTGTGCCTGTACCACGCCGACGGCAACGAACTGGGCGGTTGGCGCCAGGCGGTGCGCGTGCATGCCTGCCAGGGCGTGGACAGCGAGGGCCTGCGCGAAAGCCTGTGCTTCCTCGATGGCCGCGGCCGCTGCGTGTGGCGGTTGTACCTGCTGCCGGACAGCGATTTCCTGGCCTGGGACCGGCTGGTGGCCGCGCTGCCGCCCGGCCCGGAACACGATAGCGACGGCAGTGTCGGCGAGCGGCTGTGGCGACGCCTGGCCGGCCACCTCGGGGGCCAGCGCTGGCGGTTGTGCGCGCTGCGCCTGCATGCGGCCGACGATGGCCGCACCCTGGCCGCCAGCCTGTCGACCCTGTCCTCGCTGGGCGCCGCCACTGCGCGCCGCATCGCACGCCTGGAAGGCGCCGAAGGCGAGCTGGCGATCGATGACTGCTGCTGCGCCGACGCCGCACGGCGACCGGCCCCGCGGATACCCGGCGACCTGCCGCTGATCCGTCTTTGAACCTGATGGAACGCCTGTCGGCCACGGATGGCCTCTCAACAAACCTGCAACCCTGAAGGAAGACCCCGATGAAGTTCCAGACAGCCAGCGCCCTGCTGTTGCTCGCCGCCAGCGGCGTGGCCAGCGCGCAGCCCTCCGACATCGCCCGCGACCACGACAGCATCCTCGCCATGCAGGGCGAGTACACCGTGGATTTCGCCTTCGACGAGACCGTGCTGCTGAAGCCCGGTTACGAGCGCGCGCCGGCGATGCGCAGCGGCGGCAACGAAATGGTCATCGTGGTGGAAGACACGCCGAAGCGCATCGTGCTGCAGCACCTGCTGCTGGACGAGAAGAGCGGCCACATCACCAAGCACTGGCGCCAGGACTGGGTGTACGAAGCGCCGAACCGCTTCGAGTTCAGTGCCGACCAGACCTGGCAGGTGCGCAGCATCCCGGCGGCGACCAACCAGGGGGCGTGGACCCAGTGCGTGTATGAAGTAAGCGATGCGCCGCGCTACTGCGGCACCGGCAAGTGGACCTACACCAACAACGTGCCGAGCTGGACCAGCGACCTGAGCTGGCGCCCGCTGCCGCGCCGTGAGTACACCAAGCGCAGCGACTACAACGCGCTGGCCGTGATCAACCGCCACACGCTGACCCCGAACGGCTGGACCCACGAGCAGTTCAACACCAAGGTGCAGCGCAATGCCGATGGCAGCCAGGTGGAGATCGCGCGCGAGTTCGGCTTCAACGACTACGTGAAGACCACCGAGATCGACTTCACCCCGGCCCGCAACTACTGGAAGGCCACCGCTGGTTACTGGGCCAAGGTGCGCCAGCGCTGGGACGGCTTCCTCGGCCAGGCGCCGGGCGTGCACCTGAAGACCAAGATCGACGGCATGGCGATGATCATCCCGCTGTTCACCCAGGCCGAAGAGATCCAGGCCGGCAAGAAGGTGAAGGACAAGCAGATCGACGAAGTCTTCGCCAAGTACGTGGAAAAGGCGCCGAAGGAAGGTTGATCGCCGCCGCGGTTCCGGTGAGGTGCCGGCCGCGCCCGGCACCGCATCCACGCATGGCGTGGATCTACCGGTCGTTCGCATTGGTAGGTGCCGAGCTTGCCCGGCACGCTCCTCCGTGCATCCACGCATGGCATGGATCTACCGGTCCTTCGCTTTGGTAGGTGCCGAGCTTGCTCGGCACGCTCCTCCGTGCATCCACGCATGGCGTGGATCTACCGGTCCTTCGCATTGGTAGGTGCCGAGCTTGCTCGGCACGCTCTTTCCCGCATCCACGCATGGCATGGATCTACCGGTCCTTCGCATTGGTAGGTGCCGAGCTTGCTCGGCACGCTCTCCGGTCCGACGCCGCGTCAAGCTTCGCGCAAGGCAAGGGCCGGCGGCGCATGCAGTATGCGCCGCGTACCCCACCAGCCGGCCAGCAGGCTCAGCCCGATGCCGACCACGCCGCCCAGCAGCAGCCCCGGCCACGGCGGCAGCAACGGCAGCTCGAACACCTTCTGCGAGACCGCCACGCCGATGGCGGCGGCCGCGCCCACCGCCAGCAGCGCCGCCAGCGTGCCCAGGGCGCCGAATTCCACCAGCACCGCACCGCGCAGCTGGCGCCGGGTCGCGCCCAGCGTGCGCAGCACCGCGCTGTCATAGCGGCGCTCGCCGGCCGTGGCCTGCAGTGCAGCCAGCAGCACCAGCACGCCGGCCAGCAGGCTGAACACCATCACCAGCTGCACCGCCTGCGCCACCCGCTCCATCACATCGCGCACCTGCGAGATCACCGCATCCACGTCCAGCACCGACAGGTTGGGCTGCGCGCGCACCAGTTCACCCAGCCCGGCCGCCCTGCCGGCCGGCAGATGGAACGCCGACAGCAGGTTGTGCGGGGTGTCGCCCACCGCGTTGGGGTTCAGCAGCACGAAGAAGTTCGGTCGGAACGTGTTCCAGTCCGCCTTGCGCACGCTGGTGACGGTGAATTCGCGCTCCTGTTCACCGACGGCAATGCTGATGCGGTCGCCGCTGGCCACCCCGTAACGCTTGGCCCAGCCGATCTCCACCGACGCTTCCGGCGCCGTGCTGTCGGCCGTCCAGAACGTGCCGTCGACCAGCGTGTTGGCCGGCGGGAAGCTGCTGCGCCAGCTGAAGTTCAACGGCCGGTTCTCGTCATCGTCGTCGCGCTGGGCTTCGCCGGATGCCGGCTGCCCGTTCTGTTCCGGCGTGCGGTCCACGCGCAGCGGCGGCTTGCCGTTGATCGCGATCAGGCGGCCGGTGGCCATCGGTTCGATGCTGGCGTCGTTGGCGCCCAGTCCGCGCAGCGCGGCCAGCACGCTGTCACGCTGTTCGGGCTGGATGTTGATCAGGAAGTAATTCGGCGTATCCGCAGGCAGCCGCTCGCGCCACTGCTGCAGCAGGCCAGGACCGGTCACCGCCAGCAGCAACAGCGCGCACAGCGACAGCGACAGCCCGATCAGCTGCATCACCGCCAGCATGCGGCGCCGGGTCAGCGCGGCCAGGCCCAGTCGCCAGTTGCCATGCAGGCGGTGCTGCAGGCCGCGCAACAGCTGCAGCAGCACGAAGCCGACCACACCGGCGGCCACTGCCAGTGCGGCCAGCCCACCCAGCACCCACAGGGCCAGCTTCAGGTCGCCGGTGACCTGCACCGCCAGCAGCAGGCTGGCCGCCAGCGCCGCGACATAGGCCAGCAGCGATGCTGGTGGCAGCGCGGCGAAGGAACGGTTGAGCACGCGCATCGGCGGCACTCCGCGCAGGCGCAGCAGTGGGGGCAGGCCGAAGCCGAACAGCAGCAACAGGCCGATGCCGGCACCGGTCAGCGCCGGCATCGCTTCGGGCAGCGGTAGGCGCTGCGGCACCAGGCTGCCCAGCACCTGCACCAGGCCCTCCTGCGCGGCCATGCCCAGGCCGATGCCGAGCGCACAGGCCGGCACCGCCAGCATCAGCAGCTGCAGTGCCAGGCCGGCCAGGATGTCGCGCTGGCGCGCGCCCAGGCAGCGCAGGATCGCCACCTGGTCGATGCGGCGCAGGGCGAAGCGGTTGGCCGCCAGCGCGGTGGCCACGCCGGCCAGCAGCACCGCCAGCAGCGCGCTCAGGCCGAGGAAGCGCCCGGCCAGGTCGAACGCCTGGCGCACGCCACGCTGGGTGTCGTCCACGCTCAGCAGGCGCAGGCCCTTGACCTGCGGCAGCAGCCATTGGCGCAGCCCGGCCACCTGATCGGCCGCTCCGGCAAACATCAGCCGGTAGTTGATGCGGCTGCCCGGGCCGAGCAGGCCAGTGCCCTCCACATCGGCGCGGTTGACCAGCAGGGTGGGCGAGAGGGTGAGCAGGTCACCGCCGGCATCCGGCTCGGCCTCGATGACGCCGGCAATGCGCAGCGTGCCGGCGCCGAACTCGAGGTCATCGCCGGCCTTCAGCCCCAGCCCCTGCAGCAGGCGCGGATCGGCATAGGCCTGGCCCTTGGCTGGCATGCCGGCGTCGGCGATCAGCGCACCGCCGGGCGTGGCCCGCACCCGCAGCGCGCCGCGCAGCGGATAACCGGCCTGCACCGCCTTGATGCTGGCCATCTGGCTGGCCTCGCCGTGGAACAGCACGCTGCCGAAGCTGGCGATGCGGGTGTAGGCCAGTCCGCGCCGCTGTGCTTCTTCGGCGAAGGCCTGCGGCGGGTCGTCGCGCCCGGCGATGCCGAGGTCACCGCCGAGCATTTCCGCCGCACTGCCGGTCAGGGCCAGGTTGACCCGGTTCACCAGGGTGCCGACCGCGGTCATCACCGCCACGCCCAGCACCAAGGCCGCGAACACGGTCAGCAGGTCGCCGGCCAGCGCCTCGCGGCGTAGCGCGCGCCACGCATGGCGCAGCAGGTTCATGCTGCGGCTCCGCGCTCGACCGGCAGCAGGCGGCCGTCGTCGATGCGGTGGATGTACTGGCAGCGCTGGGCCAGGCGCAGGTCGTGGGTGACCAGCACCAGCGTGGTACCGCTGCCGGCGTTGAGTTCGAACAGCAGGTCGCTGATGTGCTGGCCGGTGGCGTGGTCCAGCGAGCCGGTCGGTTCGTCGGCGAACAGGATGCGCGGGCGGGTGACGAAGGCACGTGCCAGGGCCACGCGTTGCTGCTCGCCGCCCGACAACTGGCGCGGGTAGTGACGGGCGCGATGGCCCAGGCCGACCTGCGCCAGCACTTGGTCCACCCGCACCCGGTCTTCGCGGCCGGCCAGCTCCAGTGGCAGCGCGACGTTCTCGGCGGCGGTCAGCGCCGGCAGCAGGTGGAAGCTCTGGAACACGAAGCCGACCTCGCGTGCGCGCAGCTGGGCGCGGGCTTCCTCGTCGAGACGGCCCAGATCCTGGCCGGCCAGCGCGATGCTGCCGCGGCTGGGCAGGTCCAGCCCGGCCAGCAGGCCGAGCAGGGTGGTCTTGCCGGAACCGGAGGCACCGACAATGGCCACGCTGGTGCCTTCATGGACGGTCAGGGTGATGTTGTCCAGTATGTGGACTTCACCCTCCGGGCCCTGCACGGACTTGCCGACCTGGTCGACGGCGATGGCGACGGGCGCGCTGCGGGGGGACAGGCTGTCGATGAGGAGACTCCAGATGCGCAAGACGGGATGGAGCCGGCGAGCCGGCGCGATGATGGTGCTGCTGCTAGGGTTCCTGCTGTTGCCGGGGCTGGCCTGTGCCAAAGGTCCGGCGGGTACCGTGCTGGTACTCGGCGACAGCCTCAGTGCTGCCCACAATATCCCCGCCGATGCCGGCTGGGTCAGCCTGCTGCAGCAGCGGGTCAGGCAGCAGTCGAAAACCCCGGCACGCATCGTCAACGCCAGCATGAGCGGGGAGACCACCGCCGGCGCGCTGACCCGCCTGCCGGGCCTGCTGGCGAAGGAGAAGCCGACCGTGGTGGTGATTGCGCTGGGCGGCAACGACGCGCTGCGTGGGCTGACCCCGGCGCAGGTACAGGGCAACCTGGAGAAAATGGTGCAGGCCAGCCAGAAGGCGGGCGCCAGGGTGCTGCTGCTGGGTATCGACGTGCCGCCCAATTACGGGCCGGCCTATCGCCAGCGCCTGGCGGCGGCCTACAAGGCGCTGGCCACGCAGTACAAGGTGCCGCTGCTGCCGTTCCTGCTGGAGGGCGTGGCCCTGCAGCCGGGCATGATGCAGGCCGATGGCCTGCACCCCACGGCGCAGGCGCAGCCGAAGGTGCTGGACAACGTCTGGCCACTACTCAGGCCGCTGCTCTGAACCGATTGATGACCTCTTGACGGAACTTCACATCGCGTCCACCGTCGATCCGGCATGTTTCACAAAGCTGAAGTTAGAGGGAATCACATGCGTCAGACGAAGGAGACCTCCGGCTTGGTGCTGGTGGTCGAAGACAACCGCAACATCTCCGAGATGATCGGGGAATACCTGGAAGGTCGCGGCTTCGAAGTCGACTATGCACAGGACGGCCTGGATGGCTACCGCCTCGCGGCGGAAAACAGCTATGACGTCGTGGTGCTCGACTTGATGTTGCCGCGCCTGGATGGCATCGAAGTGTGCCGTCGCCTGCGCAACGATGCGCGCAAGTCCACCCCGGTGCTGATGCTCACGGCACGCGACACGCTGGACGACAAGCTCACCGGCCTCGGGTTCGGCGCCGATGACTACCTGACCAAGCCGTTCGCGATCCAGGAACTGGAGGCCCGCCTGCGCGCGCTGATCCGCCGCGAGCGTCGCCAGGTCGGTTCGGAAGTGCTCAAGGTCGCCGACCTGGTGCTCGATCCGGTCAGCATGCGTGCCACCCGTGCCGGCACCGAGCTGCAGCTGTCGCCGATCGGCCTGCGCCTGCTGACCATCCTGATGCGCGAATCGCCGCGCGTGGTCACCCGCCAGGAGATCGAACGCGAGATCTGGGGTAATGGCCTGCCGGATTCGGACACGCTGCGCAGTCACCTGTACAACCTGCGCAAGATCATCGACAAGCCGTTCGACCGTCCGCTGCTGCATACCGTGCAGAGTGCCGGCTACCGCATTGCCGATATCGCCCAGCCGATGGCCTGATCGGGGCCCGTGCCGGTGCAGCAGCAGGCCCGGCCGGGGCATGGCCATGAACGAGGGCAGGGGATGACCGGCTGGCATTGCCGCCGGTCATCGCCCGTGCACCCGCACGGCGCGGCGCGCTGCCTATAATCGCAGCGCTCTGACCGGGACCCCGCAATGCCGCACGGCCTGCCGCGCAAGATCCGTATCGCCTTCATCCTGCAGGCAGTGCTGGCCAGCCTGGGCATCCTGCTCGGTGCCTGGCTGGTCTCGCTGGTGATCAAGCACAGCCTGGTCGGCGCCGCCTTGCGCGAGGAAGCGGCGTACTACTGGACGTTGCACGAGGCCTCGCCCGTGCAGCCGCCGCCCAATACCCAGAACATCCGTGGCTACCTGCTGGAAAGCGGGCAGTCGGCGTTGTCGCTGCCGGCCAACCTGCGCAACCTGGAACCCGGTTTCCACGAACTGCCCAAGGACGACCAGCTGGTGCTGGTCGACGTGCGCCCGGCCGGCCGCCTGTACCTGGTGTTCCTGCGCTCGCGTGCGGAAATGCTGGCGTTCTGGTTCGGCATCGTGCCGGTGCTGTTGACGCTGCTGGCGGTGTATGGCGCCAGCTGGGTGACCTATCGCGCCTCCAAGCGCCTGGTATCGCCGGTGAACTGGCTGGCGCGGCGCGTGTCGCGCTGGGACCCTGGCCACCCCGAGGCGGCCGATCTGGAGCCGAACAAGCTGCCGGCCGACATGCAGGGCGAGACCCGGCAGCTGGCCGCAGCACTGCATTCGCTGGCCAACCGGGTCAGCGCGCATGTGGCGCGCGAGCGCAACTTCACCCGCGATGCCAGCCACGAACTGCGCACACCGCTGACCGTGATCCGCGTGGCCAGTGACATGGCGCTGGGCGATGAAACGCTGCAGCCGCGCCTGCGCCGCAGCCTGCAGCGCATCCAGCGCGCCGGCCGTGACATGGAAGCGGTGATCGATGCCTTCCTGATCCTGGCCCGCGAGGCCGATGTCGAGCCGCAGATCGAGCTGTTCGATGTCAACGACATCGTCCGCTATGAAGTGGACAACGCCAACGAACTGTTGGGAACGCGCCCGGTAGCAGTGCATCTGCACAGCGATGGTCCGGTGCAGCTGCACGCGCCGCCACGGGTGCTGCAGGTGGTGGTCAGCAATCTGGTGCGCAACGCCTGCAGTTACACCGACGAAGGGCGCATCGACGTGCATGTGCTCAACGACCGGGTGGTGGTGCGCGACACCGGCATCGGCATGTCCGCCGAGGCGCTGTCGCGGGCGTTCGAGCCGTTCTACCGCGCCGAGCCCAGCCGCCCGCAGGGCACCGGGCTGGGCCTGTCGATCGTGCGCCGGCTGTGCGACCGCTTCGGCTGGAAGGTCAGCCTGGCCAGCGAACCGGGGCAGGGCACCGAGGCCACGGTGATCTTCCGCTGACGCGGCACCCGCGGCCTCGGTAGATGCCGACCTTGGTCGGCGCTTTCAACAGGATTCACGCCGGAGCCCCATGCCAACCAAGGTTGGCATCTACCGGAGCGCTTCCTCAGCCTTCTTCAATCGCACTTCACCTTCGGCGCCAGCGCCTTGGTCCAGATCGCGTAGCCGGCCGGGGTCATGTGCAGCATGTCTTCGCGGAACAGCGTCGCATCCGGCTGGCCGTCGGCCCCCAGCATCGGCGTGTAGACGTCGGTGAAGCCGGTGTTGGGCAGCTTTGCCAAGGCAGCCTTGATCAGCGTGTTGGCTTCGTTGATCGCCGGCAGCAGGTGCGCGCGCGACGGGCTCGGCTTGATCGACAGGTATTCCACCTTCGTCTTCGGCAGGTCGCGATGCACGCGCTGCACGAAGGCGACCACATCGTCCCGCACCTGCACGGCACTGCGGCCGCTGTTGAGGTCGTTGTCGCCGGCGTAGAAGAACAGCTTGCATGGCGCATACGGCACCACGATGCGGTCGGCGTACCAGGTGCTGTCGCGCACTTCCGAGCCGCCGAAGCCGCGGTTGAACACCGGCTGGCCGGGGAAGTCGGTGGCCAGGCTCTCCCAGAAGCGGATCGAGGAGCTGCCGATGAACTCGATGCCGCCGCGCGGCGGCGGATTGGCCTGGTCGGCGCTGGCGAAGCGCGCCATGTCACCCGCCCAGGCCACGTTCGAGACCTGTCCGGGCACCTGGGGCGGCTTGGCCGGGCTCAGGGCCTGGGCCAGCGGTGCGGCGGTCAGCAGGCCCAGCATCAGCAGGCAGGTACGGCGACGGGACATCAGGCGCTCCAGCGGGGAAGGAAGCCTCCATCATAGGAGCAGGGGCCGGCCGGGTGCTTGCCGTTGGCAGGCCATTCGGCCGGGCCGCCGGGGGTATGGCTGGCGGCCTTGTGGCAAAATGGCCGCCATCTGCCTATTCCTTGTGCACCCATGATTCCCTGCCGTGCGTCTGAGCGGTCGCTGCGCCGCGCTCCTGTTGCTGGATCTTTCTCCCGTGGCTGATCAGTTCGGCCATCTGCCTCGCGGCCCGCGCCGCATCTTCCAGGCCGCCCGCTGGTCCTGGCAGGGCCTTCGCGCGGCCTGGCTGCACGAGTCCTCGTTCCGGCTGGAGGTCTACCTGCTGATCGTGCTGACCCCGGTCGCGATCTGGCTGGGCCAGACCCCGGTCGAACGCGCGCTGATGATCGGCTCGATGCTGCTGGTGCTGGCGATGGAACTGGCCAACTCGGCCATCGAGGCGGTGATCGAGCGCTACGGCAGCGAAATCCATGAACTGGCCGGCCGCGCCAAGGACATGGGTTCGGCGGCGGTGTTCGTGCTGATGATGAACGTACTGCTGTGCTGGGCGCTGGTCGTGGTTCCGCACGTGCTGGCCGGCAGCTACGCCTGAAACCCCATTCCCCCACTGCCTTGAAGAGTTTCCATGTCCTTTGAGTTCCTCGCCGACCCCAATGCCTGGGTGACCCTGTTCACCCTGAGTGCGCTGGAAATCGTGCTCGGCATCGACAACCTGGTGTTCATTTCCATCGCGGTCAGCAAGCTGCCGGAAGAGCGCCGCCCGTTCGCACGCAAGCTTGGTATCGCCGTGGCGTGCATCACGCGTATCGCGCTGCTGGTGTCGCTGGCCTATCTGGCGCACATGGCCGCCAACCTGTTCACCGTGGCCGGCATGGGCATCTCCATCCGCGACCTGGTGCTGATCGTCGGTGGCCTGTTCCTGATCATCAAGGGCTTCATGGAGATCAAGGAACTGATCAGCGGCGGCGAGGATGAAGATCCCAGCACGACCAAGGCCTCGGCCGTGTTCGGCTACGTCATCGCGCAGATCGCGGTGATCGACATCGTGTTCTCGCTGGACTCGGTGATCACCGCCGTCGGCATCGCCGACCACATCCCGGTGATGGTGGCCGCCATCCTGCTGTCGGTGCTGGTGATGCTGCTGGCCGCCAACCCGCTGGGCCGTTTCATCGACGCCAACCCGACGGTGAAGATGCTGGCGCTGGCCTTCATCCTGCTGATCGGCGCAGTGCTGATCCTGGACGGCCTGGACGTGCACGTGCCCAAGCCCTACATCTATGCAGCGATGGGTTTCTCGGTGCTGGTGGAGTGGCTGAACCTGCTGATGCGCCGCCGCGCACGCGAACACAACGTGCCGGGCGCCGGCAACTGGTAAGCGCGTGATCCAGAACCCCCGGCACTGCCGGGGGTTCTGCGTTGCAGGGCTTGTCGGGGCATACCCGGCGGAGCGCCACGCGTCATCTGTGAAGTGGAGGCAACAGTGTTTCCCCGCCGCGGGGCTTAATCCGGCAGGACGATGCGCGCAGGCTACGCGCTCTCTTCCCAAGGCCTGCCGCACGCAGGAACCCGCCATGAATTCCCGAGCCGCTCTGCTGGCCCTTGCCGTCGGCGCCTTCGCCATCGGTACCACCGAGTTCGCCCCGATGGGCCTGCTCCCGGTCATTGCCGACGGCGTCGGCGTGAACATCCCCACCGCCGGCATGCTGATCACGGCCTATGCGGTGGGCGTGATGCTGGGCGCGCCGGTGATGACCCTGCTGATGGGACGCTTCGGCAGGCGCACCGCGCTGATGCTGCTGATGTCGATCTTCGTGGTCGGCAACCTGCTGTCGGCGCTGGCCCCGAACTACGGCCTGCTGTTGCTGTCGCGGCTGGTCACCAGCCTCAACCACGGCGCTTTCTTCGGCATCGGCGCGGTGGTTGCCGCCAGCCTGGTGCCGAAGGAAAAGCAGGCTGCCGCCGTGGCCACCATGTTCATGGGCCTGACCATCGCCAACATCGGCGGCGTGCCACTGGCGACCTGGGTCGGCCAGCAGCTGGGCTGGCGACTGTCCTTCGCCGGCACCGCCGTGCTGGGCCTGGTCGCGATTACCGCGCTGGGCTTCGCGCTGCCGGCGTCGGCCCCCGGGCCCCGTCCGGACGTGCGCCGGGAACTGAAGGCGATCCTGCAGCCACAGGTGCTGCTGGCGATGGCCACCACGGTGCTCGGTGCCGGTGCGATGTTCACGCTGTACACCTACGTGGCGCCGGTGCTGACCGAGCTGACCGGTGCTTCCAACGCCTTCATTGCGATGTCGCTGGCGCTGATCGGCATCGGCTTCACCTTCGGCAACGGCATCGGCGGGCGCATGGCCGACTGGTCGCTGGATGGCGCCACCCGGATCCTGCTGGCGGTCCTTGCCGTGCTGATGTTCGTGCTGCCGCTGGCCTTCATGAGCCACGCCACGGCGGCGCTGGGTGTACTGCTGTTCGGCGCGGCGACCTTCGCGATCGTGCCGCCGCTGCAGATCCGGGTGATGGAGGCGGCCAGCGAGGCGCCCGGCCTGGCGTCGTCGATCAATGTCGGTGCGTTCAACCTCGGCAATGCAGTGGGTGCCGCGCTGGGTGGCGCGGTGATCAGCTCGGGGCTGGGGTATGCGGCGGTGCCGGTGGCCGGTGGGTTGCTGGCGGCATCGGGGTTGCTGCTGGCGTGGCTGGGGCGTCCGCGCGCTGCGGTGGTCGAGGCGTGCTGAGGGGTGTGGGGTTCCGGCAGGGCTTGCAGCCCTGCACCCGCTGCAATCAACAGCAACGGCAACAGCAACAGCAACAGCAACAGCAACAGCAACAGCTGGCATTCCGTGGGGTGGCGGGGTGGGTCCGGTTGAGGGGGGCGCTGCAAGTACGTCCATGTAAGCTCGGTCGCCGCATCCATGCGGCTCACGCCCCCTCAACCGGACCCACCCCGCCTGCGACAGATTCCCGCGTTCTGTCGCATCGGCGTTCCGCTTTGGTAGGTGTCGACCTTGGTCGACACGAATGCCTGAAGAACCGGCTTTTGCTTTTGATTTTTTCTTTTGATCTTCCCGCGGTGCGCAGGAAACCGTATGAGGCCGGGCGGGTGGGCGTGGCGGGGGTATCTGATCTGGCCCCCTGAAAACGGACGCCATGAAGCCGTTTCAGGCGGCAGTCCGGAGCTGCCGGGCATAGTTGTTAGGCGAGTGGTAGCCCAGCGCCGAGTGTAGCCGGGCTGGATTGTAGAAGCCGTGGATGT